>NZ_JBWKYC010000056.1:0-552 GCF_059423525.1 Arthrobacter sp. GW460-12-1-14-TSB2 | reverse complement strand
AATGCCAAGGCATCCACCGTGTGCTCTTAAAAACTTGACCACAAAAGATCAAAAAAACTAATTTTCGAGAGAACCACAGAAACCACTGCACCATCCCGAAAGACAGCACAACAGATCCAGGTTCATATTCTTGGAAATTGCTTCTTATAAAAGATGCTCGCGTCCACTATGTAGTTCTCAAACAACAACCCCGTACCACACACCCCACACACACCCGCCCCACAAAGGAACAAAGCAACCATGCGATCGATGCAGCCAGGAAACCAGAAACAAACAAGTACCGAACCACCACAGCCAAAAGCCGCAGCACCCGGCCCTGTTGCCTCAGGACCCAACAGTGTGCCAAACACTAAACCACCACTCCCATCCCCGCACCGTTCCAGGACCCTCAAGAGGATCCGTACTAGGCGCAGGGAAAAAACCGGCGGCCGCTATTTGTTGATATTCCACCCGTGAGCACCCGCCGCAGAACTTGCGTCTGCGCAACGGGCATATACTCCTGACAACCCCGCCACACCCGCATACACGGGGCACGGTGGCTGTAGGTGCTCC
>NZ_JBWKYC010000055.1:0-640 GCF_059423525.1 Arthrobacter sp. GW460-12-1-14-TSB2 | reverse complement strand
GGCCTGCTGATCAACGGCGAATGGCGCCCGGCAGCGTCCGGGAAGACGTTCGACGTCGAGGATCCCGCCACCGGCAAGGTGCTGCTTAGCATCGCTGACGCCGGCGCCGAGGACGGCAAGGCAGCGCTCGACGCCGCCGCTGCCGCGCAGGATTCCTGGGCGAAGGTCCCGGCCCGTGAGCGCGGGGAAATCCTGCGCCGGGCGTTCGAACTGGTCACGGCCCGCGCCGAGGACTTCGCGCTGCTCATGACCCTGGAAATGGGCAAGCCCCTGGCCGAGGCCCGCGGCGAGGTCACCTACGGCGCCGAGTTCCTGCGCTGGTTCTCCGAGGAAGCCGTCCGTGCGTTCGGCCGCTACTCGGTGTCCCCGGATGGCAAGTCCCGCCTCCTGGTGACGAAGAAGCCCGTGGGCCCCTGCCTGCTGATCACCCCGTGGAACTTCCCGCTGGCGATGGCCACCCGCAAGGTCGCCCCGGCCGTGGCCGCCGGCTGCACCATGGTGCTGAAGTCCGCGAACCTGACCCCGCTGACCTCCCAGCTGTTCGCCGCCGTGATGCAGGAGGCCGGCCTGCCCGCCGGTGTCCTGAACCTCATCCCCACCTCAACGGCCGGTGCCACCAC
Source organism: Arthrobacter sp. GW460-12-1-14-TSB2 (assembly GCF_059423525.1). Taxonomy (NCBI): domain Bacteria; kingdom Bacillati; phylum Actinomycetota; class Actinomycetes; order Micrococcales; family Micrococcaceae; genus Arthrobacter; species Arthrobacter sp. GW460-12-1-14-TSB2. The sequence continues at coordinate 20 of NZ_JBWKYC010000055.1, read as the reverse complement.
GGGCCCGCTGATCAAGGACT
>NZ_JBWKYC010000054.1:0-692 GCF_059423525.1 Arthrobacter sp. GW460-12-1-14-TSB2 | reverse complement strand
TGGGACGCGAAGGCGGCCTCGAAGGCATCGAGGAATACCTCTACACCCAGTACATCGGCATCGCCGACCCCTACGCCAGCTAACCACGGCTGCCAACGTACACTCAACGGGGGGTCTTCCACCCTCGCAACATGGGAAGCCCTCTGTTGCGTGCACGGTTCTGGACATCGAGTACAGGCACAAATGAGTACAGGCACAAATTGCCGTCAAGCAGTAGAAGGTCGCGCATTAATCAGAGTCTTCGACTCAACGAGCCGCGCCCCCACCACCTTCTATGGATATGCGTTTGGCCGATCCTGAGTGCGTCCGGAGCGGCGTACAGCCAGCAGGTCCGTAACTTCCACGGTGAAGCCCGATCAGCCTCAGCGACTGATCTCGGAGCACCGATAACCGATCTTTCGTCACCTGAGGGTGAGGAGGGGGGAGGCGGGACTCTGCCCGCGGAATGGGGCCTCAATTGATTCAGCAAGCAGTTGGCCGCTCACGCGCCGCGTCCCGAAGTGGCGGAAGTCCGCCGACATAGCGGTTGACCGAAGCTGCGTCTCCAATATCGCCGGATGGTACGCGGCTTGGGGCGCCGGCCACTGGGCGCCGGAGTTCACGTTGGACCTCGCCTAATTGATGCTCCTATAGGTGTCAATGGTCGTTGAGCCAGCTTTCGTAGCGTTGGTGGAACACGTCGTCGCGAGTAA
>NZ_JBWKYC010000053.1:0-932 GCF_059423525.1 Arthrobacter sp. GW460-12-1-14-TSB2 | reverse complement strand
CGGCTCACGGGGTTCCTCGACTACGCACCCTTCGGCCCACGGGTCTTCCTGGCCGGCGGGCGCGTGGACGTCCGCGGCGAATCGGTGACCTACCGGGCTTCCGTCCGCGCGGGCGGCGCCTGGCACCGGCTGTCCCTTGCCCGGGTCTTCCACGACGATCCCGGCCCGGACGCCTGGGACGACACCAGGCAGGCCCGGCTCACTGTGGGTTCGCTGCTGGATGTTCCGGTCAGCATGGGACTGGCGGACGCGGCGGCCCTGATCGCCTCCGTGGAACCGGCCGGCGTCCATGGCCCCGCGGACAAGGCGGGCGTCCTCGCCAACATCGCAGCCCGGGGCCTTCGTGAGGCTTTCCGCCGGTACGGCTGAGCGGTCCCCGCAGGCAGGCAGGGCCAGACGGGGCTGATTGTGAGGCAGGACACAACGAAAGTACACGTTTGTTGCCGTCTGGTAAACAGTGTGGAACGGGCAGGGACATTCCGGCAACAACCGGGAAACACCCTCGAAAAACCGGAAGCCTACGCTGGGTTTCATCACCAACCGGGGCCAAACGAAGGCCTCACCAGCGAAAGGGCCTTCACATGTCCGCCTCGGCACCGTCCACCCCCTCCTCCGCCTCGTTCCAGGCGTCGCCGCCTGTTCCGCGGGTGGTCATCGCCGGAGCCGGACCTGCTGCCCGTGCCCTGGTGAGCAAGCTGGACGGGTCCCGCTTCGCAGGCAGCATCACTGTACTCAGCAACCGCGACGACGCCCCGTCCGAACTCCTGGAACTGGCGGCGCTCCCCCAGGTTTCAATCCGCTTCGGCCAGCCGGCCAGCTTCATCGATGCAGCAAACCGCGTGGTGACTACCTCTGACGGAATGGAGTTCAGCTACGACCAGCTGGTGATTGCCACCGGCTCCGCCCCGGCACTGTCTCCCGTGGACGGCGCC
>NZ_JBWKYC010000052.1:0-1436 GCF_059423525.1 Arthrobacter sp. GW460-12-1-14-TSB2 | reverse complement strand
TGAACTGGTCCCCGGAGGTTGGACTGGTTAAATGAGATCCTAAGCCGCGAGGGCCTGGGCACGGTATTGCGCCGGGCTCAGGCCCTCGAGCTTTGTGGAGATTCGTTCGGTGTTGTACCAGTGGATGTAGTCCCTTATTGCACCTGCCAGTGCGTCAGTGGTGAGGAACCGAGCGTGGTGGAAGAGTTCTTCCTTGAGGTGGCCGAAGAAGTTCTCCATGACGGCGTTGTCGTAGCAGTTGCCCTTGCGGGACATTGATTGGACCGCGCCGGCGCCCTCGATCAGGGTGCGCCAGGAGGCGTGGCGGTATTGGAAACCTTGGTCCGAGTGCACCAGCGGCTGCTGACCGGGCTGCAGAGAGGTCAGGGCCTCACGCAGGGAATCGTTGGTGAGCGCCAGGTTTGGCGACAAGCCCAGCGAGTAAGAAATGATCTGCCGGTCGAAGAGGTCCATGACCGGTGAGAGGTAGAGTTTCCGGTCCCCGACGCTGAACTCCGTCACATCGGTAACCCACTTCTGGTTCGGTGCTTGAGCCTCGAACTCTCGGTTCAGCATGTTGGGCGCTACCGCAGCCTGGTCGTTGCCCCGGTAGGAGTTGTAGTGCTTCCTGCGCCGGACCTTGCAGGCCAAGCCGAGTGCCTGCATCAGCTTCAACACGGTCTTCTTCGCGACCGTCCACCCTTGCTTGAGCAGTTCCGTGTGGACCCGCCGGTGCCCGTACCGGCCATGGTTCGTTTCGAAGATCTCCGTGACCGCCGCTTTGAGCTTCTCTTTCGGGTCGGGCGCTTGGAGCCGGGGCTGGTGATAGAAGAACGTGGATCTGGCTAGTCCGGCGATGTCCAACAGGACACCAAGCGCATAGTCAGCCTTGAGGGAAACGACGGCTTGAACCTTTACCGTCGTCCCTGAGCCCTCAAGGCGCGCAGTTTTCCCAGGTACGCCACCTCAGCGCGCAGCCGCTCGTTCTCCTGCCGCAACCGCTCCAGCTCGGGCATCTCCGCCGGCGGCGGAGCGGGTTTCCGCGGCCTGCCTTTGGCCTTGGGACGCAATGCGTCCGCGCCATCCTGGCGATACGCCCGGACCCACTTTTGCAGCAACTCACGCGAGGACAAACCGGCCTCCACTGCCAGATCCGGGGCAGTCTCACCCGCGAGGAACCGCTCCACCAAGGCGAGCTTGAATTCGAACGAGTACGACTTTGTCGGCTTGGTCACCAGCACTCCTAGGCCATGAATTCTCCACCGCAGATGGAGTGCCTTGACCGGCGCAAGAGACCCACCCAGCAGCCTGGCCGTCGACCGATACCCGACGCCCTTCTCAAACCACGCTACAGCCGCCTCGCGCTGGTCCTCTGACAATGAACTAAACGAACGCATAAAACTGCTCCCCGGAAGTCGGAACTGAATTTCTCAGTCCAACTTCCGGGGAGCAGTTCA
>NZ_JBWKYC010000051.1:0-1469 GCF_059423525.1 Arthrobacter sp. GW460-12-1-14-TSB2 | reverse complement strand
GACAGTAATGATGGAATTGGCTGTGTTGCGGTGTGACTCCGGCTCTGACTGACGCCCGGTGAAGGGTTTGTCTTCTAATTGATCTGTCCGCCGCAATGCAGCTGCAGTAGACGCGGCGGCCGAGTGGACATGACCTCATAGGAGCCTGTTCGAGGAGTCCCATTACTGTCTTGTCTGCCCACCCGGCCGGCGTGCCCTTCGTGTCCATCGCATGCAAAGGAAAGCCAGGGCAGTTTCATCATGGCAAAGGAACATCTGAAAGTCATCGCCGGGATCGACACCCATGCCGATACCCATCACGTCGCCATCATCTCTGAAACCGGCCGGCACGTCGCCGACCAGGAATTCCTGGCGGTCGGGTCTGGCTACCGAAAGATCATCGAGTTCATCACCGGTTTCGGGCCGGTCATCGCCGCCGGTGTCGAAGGTACCGGCAGCTATGGAGCCGAGCTCGCCCGAACTTTGACGAAGGAAGGGATCCAGGTCCTAGAGGTCATGCGCCCGAACCGGCAAGCCCGTCGGTTGAAAGGCAAATCGGACCCGCTGGACGCCTATCAGGCCGCGGAATCGGTGCTCGCCGGCCGTGGCACCGCCACGCCCAAGGCCCGGGACGGGGCCGTGGAGTCACTTCGCGTCCTGCGGGCCGAACGGGCGACGGCGATGCGGGCACGCGTCGCCGTCATGAATCAGGTCCAGGGCATCCTCGTCTCCGCCCCTGAGCCGCTCCGCGCCAAATACCGCGGGCTGGGCAGCGCCGCAATGATGGCCACGCTGGAAAAGACCCGCCCTGCCGGGAACATCTCAGAACCACTGAACGCCACCACTACCGCGCTCAAACGCCTCGCCCACCGGTACCGGGCGTTGCACCAGGAAATAGCTTTGATCGATGCTGAACTCGACGCGATCATCACCACTCACGCGCCCTTGCTCCGCGACCTGCACGGGGTCGGCACCGACGTTGCAAGCCAGCTGCTGGTCACCGTGGGCGACAACCCCCAACGGATCGGCACCGAAGCGCAATTCGCAGCCCTCGTCGGCGTCGCACCGATCCCCGCATCCTCGGGCAAGACCACACGGCACCGGCTCAGCCGCGGCGGCGATCGGCAAGCGAACAAGGCGATCCACAGTGTCGTGCTCGTGCGGATGATGAGTGACAGTCGCACCAGAACCTATGTCACCAGGCGCCGGGCCGAAGGCAAGAGCACTAAAGAAATCATGCGATGCCTCAAACGCTACATCGCACGCGAAATCTACGACCAGCTCCTACATCCGCACCCGGCACCAGACGCTGGAGCACTCCGCGCCCTGCGCAAAACCAAGAACATTACGCTCCAGGCCGCCGCTGATGACCTCCGCGTCTGGCCCACGGCACTCTCGAGACTCGAACGCGGACTTACTCGCGACGACGTGTTCCACCAACGCTACGAAAGCTGGCTCAACGACCATTGACACCTATAGGAGCATCAATT
>NZ_JBWKYC010000050.1:0-3603 GCF_059423525.1 Arthrobacter sp. GW460-12-1-14-TSB2 | reverse complement strand
CATAAAACTGCTCCCCGGAAGTCGGAACTGAATTTCTCAGTCCAACTTCCGGGGAGCAGTTCAAAGTGAGAGAGCGTCGCGAAAAATGCGGCAGCAAGTGAGAGAGCGTCGCGAAAAGTGCGGCGGGAAGTGAGAGAGCGTCGCAGTGAGGCGCACGGTTGTGACGCTTGACACGTGTTAGGTCGTTCATCTACAGTTCCTAACACGTGTTAGGAAGGAAATTGACATGACCGGAGCCACAAACGGGCACCTGCGGGAAATCACCCGCCGTACCGCCCTTGGTGCCCTCGGCGCGGGAATTATCGGAGCAACCGTGGCATCGTGGCCGCGGCTCTCCGGAACGGACATTCCGGGCCGCGGGGACAACAGCCTCAGCATCGCCATCATGGGCACCGCCGCAGACGCCGCCGCCCGCCAGCGCGCCATCGACGCCTTCACCCGACTCCACCCGGAGATCAAGGTCAAGGTCCAGGCCATCCAGGCCGTGGACTGGAAAGACTTCTTCACCAAGATCCTCACCATGGTGGCTGCAGGCACGCCGCCGGACGTGGTCTACGTGGCCACCGAAGGCGCCCAGCTGTTCGCGGAAAAGCTCGCGCATCCGCTCGACGAGTACGTGCGCCGCGACGCCGCGGACATGCGGGAGTTCTTCGAGGACGTGCACCCCAGCCTGGTGGAGGCCTTCATGTACAAGGGCAGCCTGTACCAGCTCCCCATGGACTGGAACGCGGCCAACATGTACTACAATACCACCGCGTTCGCGCAGGCCGGACTGGAGCGCCCGGCGGATGACTGGACCCACCTGGACTTCCGCAACAGCCTCGCCGCCATGCGCAAGGCGCGGACTTCGGACTTCACCCCGTATTACTGGACCAACCGGCTCTTCGGCGGTGTGGTTCCGTGGCTCTACGCGAACGACACCAGCTTCCTGAAAGAGACCCGGTCCACCGGCGGGGAGTGGCTCTGGGATGGCTTCTACGCCAACGATCCCTCCCGCAGCCTCCGTTCAGGCGGATACCAGTGGCTGGAGCCGAACGCCAACGACGACCGCGTCTTCGAGTCCTTCGACTACCTCCGCGGACTGGTCAAGGACGGGCTCGGCGTCCGCCCTGAGGAGGGCGGCGGCAGCTCGCTTGTCGGGCTGTTCGCGTCCAACCGCATCGGTACGACGCCGGCCGGCGGCTACTGGGTGCAGGGCCTGCACGAGGCCGGGATGGGCGAAAGCGATTTCGACGTCCAGTTCTTCCCGCGCTGGAAGACCCAGCGGCACCAGTTCGGCACCGCCGGCTACGCGATCATGAAGACCGCCAAGGACAAGGACGCCGCTTGGGAATGGATTAAGTTCAGCTCCAGCCGCGAGGCCATGGAACTGATCTTCCCCAACCCGATTACGACGCCGGCGCGCCGCTCCATGGTCAACGAGCAGCTTTACGCCGGCAAGGGACCCGCCCACTGGAAGGTCTTCTACGACACCCTGGACAGGTTCCCCACCACAGGCCCCATCCCGGCCCCACCGCAGCAGGCCGCCGTCGAAACGGCCCTGATGAAGAACGTTTCGCTGGCTGTCAGCGGCGACGAGCGCCAGCTCAAGCAGGCCCTCGCCTCCATGCAGCGCGACCTTGAACTGGCCCTGAGGAGGCAGTCATGAGCACCACCACCCCGCCGCGGGAGCGGCCGAGGCAGGCGGCCGGGCAGGCCGTGCCGGCCCAGCACCAACCCACGGCCAAGTCGCGGCACAGCCAGCGTTGGCTTGCCTGGATCTTCCTGGCCCCCACCATCCTCGGCATGGGCCTGTTCACCCTGATCCCGATCGTAGCCTCCGCGGTCCTTGCCTTCTTCCGCTGGGACATCATTTCTGCGCCGACGTTCGTGGGCTTCGACAACTTCTCCGAAGTGGTCCAGGACCCCACCGTCCGCGTGTCCTTCCTGAACACCATCGTGTTCGTGGTGGTGGCGGTGGCCTTCCAGCTGGGGCTCGCCCTGGCGCTGGCCATCATGGTGCAGGAGAAGATGCCGGCCTGGCTGCGCGTGTTCTTCCGTTCGGCCTTCTTCTTCCCGCTCATCCTGTCCGCGGCCTCGGTATCCATCTTCATGCGATACCTCTTCAACGAACAGTTCGGCGTGGTGAACTGGTTCCTGTCCCTGGTAGGCATCCCCGCGGTGCCGTGGCTGACCACACCGGGCGGGTCTGCCGCCGTCGTGATCCTTGTCTACGTGTGGCAGAACTTCGGGTTCTCCTTCCTGCTGTTCATCGGCGGCCTGGCTTCCATTCCCGTGGAGACATACGAGGCAGCATCGATCGACGGCGCCACCGGCTGGCGCAAGCACCTGCACGTCACGCTGCCCCTGCTGAGCCCCACCACCCTCGTGGCTTCGGTGATGGCCATCATCAGCGCCCTGCAGGTGTTCGACCAGCCCTTCGTGCTGACACGCGGCGGCCCCGGCGACTCCACGCGCACCGCCGTCATGGTCATCTTTGAATCGGCCTTCCAGCGCCTCGAGTTCGGTCAGGCGTCCGCCATCGGCGTGCTTCTCACCCTCATCATCATGGCCATTACGGCCGCGCAGTTCCGGCTCAGCAAACGATTCGTCTTCTACCAGTAAGGCCAGCCATGACAACCACTACAGACCACGGCCTGGCTGGGCATTCCCCCCGGCTCTCGGAAGGCCTCCCCGAAACGTCTCCCACGCGGCGCAGGTTCAGCTGGAGTTTCGCCCTCCGCGTCGGCCTGCTGCTGATCACGGCAGCCCTGACGCTGGGCCCGGTGCTCTGGACCCTGTCGACCTCGCTGCGGTCGCCGTCGGAATCCTTCAAGCTGCCGCCGTCGTTCTTCCCGTGGAACCCGGACTTCACCTCCTACGGTGAAGTATTCCAACAGCTGAATATCTTTCTCCTCGTCCTCAACAGTGCCCTGGTGACCGGCCTGATCGCGGTGGGCCAGATGGTGTCCGCGGCGATGGCGGGCTACGCCTTCGCGCACCTGAAGTTCCGCGGCCGCGGTGCACTCTTCTCGATCGTGCTGGCCACCATGATGGTGCCGGTGCAGGTCACGATCGTGCCCGTCTTCATGTTGATCCGCGGCATGGGCCTCTCGGACACGCTGCTGGCGCTGATCCTCCCGGCCATTCCGACGGCTTTCGGTACATTCCTGATGCGCCAGTACTTCATGGGGCTCCCCGCCGAACTGGCCGAGGCCGCCTCGATCGACGGCGCCAGCCCCTGGCGGACGTTCCGTTCCGTATATGCACCGCTGGCGATGCCCGGCATGGCGATCGTGGGAATCCTCGCTTTCAACTTCCACTGGAACGAGTTCTTCCGCCCGCTCATCCTGACCATCTCCGAGCAAAACTTCACGCTTCCGCTGGGACTTGTCTCGCTCCAGGGCAACCTGGGAACCGGCAGCATCTCAGTAGTTCTCGCAGGCGTGGTCCTGTCCATGATTCCGGCGCTGGTGGTCTTTATGTTCGGCCAGCGCGCACTCCAGGACGGCCTCACTGCCGGCACCGGAAAATGACCTACTCACCGAAAGGCCCCGCAATGCCCGCCACGGACCTCGCCGCCGTCCACTTCGACGACGTCGCCGCTTCCCACCCCGACCCCCC
>NZ_JBWKYC010000049.1:0-4216 GCF_059423525.1 Arthrobacter sp. GW460-12-1-14-TSB2 | reverse complement strand
TGCGGGGGCAGCGTTCGGGGACCCTTCGTGGGGGCCAGCGGACGGAGTGGGGCCGGGTGCGGCGGTTGTAGCCATGCTGCCAATCTAGCCCCCGCCGCGGCGGCGGGGCTGGCGGAAATCGGCCACGTCTAGTCGAGATCCTGCCAAAGTTGCCCCGCTACCGGCAGGGCGCCATTGCCGGTCGTCACCTCAGCACGCGGGCCGCGTCCTGGATCGCAGCCGCGACGCCGTCCAGCACGGCCGATCCGTAGCGCCACTGCTGCCAATGCAGCGGGACGTCGACGAAGGATTTGGCGGCCAGGGTCTGCAGCGTTCGCTGGTCCAGATCGTCGCCGATTTCGATCTCGGGAAGAAGGCCCCATCCCATGCCCAGCCGGATGGCCTCGCCGAACTCGTGGGCTGCTGGGACGTAGTGGCGCCGCGGCTCGAGGGGCTTCCGGCTGAACCGCCGCAGATAGCGGTCCTGCAGGTCGTCCTTGCGGTCGAAGATGATGACCGGGGCCTTGGCCAGCGCCTCCGCCGCCCCCGCGCCGTCGAACGCGGCCCCGCCGTCGAACCACTGCTCGGCGAAGGCCGGCGTGCAGACCGGCAGGTAGCGCATGACGCCGAGCCGGCGGGACGTGCAGCCCGGGGCCGGTTTGGCGGTGGCCGTGATGGCCGCTGCCGCCGCGCCGCTGCGGAGGAGCTCCAGCGAATAATCCTGGTCCTCGCGCAGGATTTCCAACTGGACCGTCCCGGCCACCGCAGCCAGCCCGGCCAGCGCCCACGTGTGCAGCGAGTCGCTGTTGATCACGAGGGTCAGGCGGGTATCCGAATTGGCGTTTCCCGGCTGCAGTTCATCGGCGAGGTCCGCCGAGAGCATCTCCAGCTGCCGGGCGAACCGCACAACGGCCTGGCCGGACTCCGTGAGTTCAATCGGCCTGGTCCTTCTCAGCACGGGACGGCCGACGGCGACTTCGAGGGCGCGGATGCGCTGGCTGACCGCGGACGAGGTAACTGACAGATGGCTGGCGGCGGCATCGAAGCTGCCCTTCGCAACGATGGCCGCCAGCGTCCGGGCCTGGTCCGGATGGATGTCTATCATTAGCTCATCTTATCTATCAGCAGAATGTTTAACTGGTTTCATGCTGAGGTTCCTCCTACCGTTGGGAGGGTGATCCTTCCCGTGCTTTCAGGCCTGGCCAGCGGCCTCTCGCTCATCGTCGCCATCGGCGCCCAAAATGCCTTCGTGCTCCGCCAAGGGCTCCAGCGCTCGCATGTCGCCCTCGTCATTGCCGTCTGCGCCGTCTCGGACCTGGTGCTGATCCTGCTGGGCGTGGCGGGCATCGGCGTCGTGATTGAACAGGCTCCGGCCGTGCTGGAGGTGGTGCGCTGGGCCGGGGCTGCCTTCCTGGCGGCCTATGGTGCCTTCGCCGCCTGGCGGGCCATCCGCGGACAGGCGCTTGGACAGCTCGGAACAGGGCAGGCTGCCGGCTGGGCCGCTGTCCTCGGAACCGGACTGGCCTTCACCTGGCTGAACCCGCATGTGTATCTGGACACAGTGCTGCTCCTCGGGTCACTGGCCAGCACGCACGGCCCGGAGGGCCGGTGGTGGTTTGCGGCCGGCGCGGGACTGGCCAGCATCGCCTGGTTCACCGCCCTGGGCGTTGGTGCGCGGTTCCTTGCTCCGGTGTTCCGTCGCCGCAGTGCCTGGCGCATTCTCGACGCCATTATCGCCGCCGTCATGGTGACGATGGCAATCCTGCTGGTCGCCTGATTCCCCCCGTTACCGTGCCGCCGGAACGTCGGGGGCCGGTCGGCCCTTGTCCGCTCAACACCGCGGGTTCACGCTTGCTGGTATGAAAGCATCCGATGCCTCGGCCCGTGACAGAAAGCGGGCCGCGATCGGCACGGCGGCCTTCGCCGTTGCCCCCGCGACGGTGGCCGGTGTGGTTCCGTGGCTCCTGACCCGCTGGGAAGTGGCGGCGCCGGTCCCCGGCGGAGTGCCTGCCCAGGTCACGGGCGCCCTGTTGATCGGTGCAGGGGCGGCAGTGATCGCGAACTCCTTTGTGCACTTTGCCGTAGAGGGCCTCGGGACCCCTGCACCCTTTGCCCCGCCCAAGCATCTGGTGGTGGGCGGACTCTACCGTTACGTGCGGAATCCGATGTATGTGGCTATTGCCGCAGCCGTCGCAGGGCAGGGGCTCCTGCTGGGCCAGCCGAAGCTCTTCGTGGCCCTGGCCGTCGGCGCCGTTCCGGTCGTGGCGTTCGTCAGGCTTTACGAGGAGCCGGTCCTGGCCCGGAAGTTCGGTGCCGAATACGAGGGGTACCGCCGGAACGTTCCGCGCTGGCTGCCCCGGCTCACGCCGTGGCGGACGCAGGGCCCGGAGCCATCCCGGAGCTGAGGCCCCCGGCCGGGAGTCAAGGTCCTGGACTGAGACCCCGGCGGCGCGCTACTTCCCCCGGCCGGTCCACTTCAGCAGCCGGTCCAGGGGCCAGGTGGTGATGATCCGTTCGGCAGGCACACCGTTCAAGGCGGCCCGCTCGGCGCCGTACTGCAGGAAGTCCAACTGGCCCGGAGCGTGGGCGTCACTGTCGATGCTGAAGAGGCAGCCGGCATCGAGGGCCAGCCGGATCAGCTCGTCCGGCGGATCCTGCCGCTCGGGCCGGGAATTAATTTCGACGGCGACATCCTGCTCGGCGCACGCCGCGAACACCCGCTCGGCGTCGAACTCTGACTCGGGCCGTGTTCCCCTGGACCCCTGGAGCAGCCGGCCGGTGCAGTGTCCGAGCACATTCATGTGCGGATCGCTGATGGCGCCCAGCATTCTGGCGGTCATGGTGCGCCTATCGGAACGAAGCTTCGAGTGGACGCTCGCCACCACGACGTCCAGCCGGTCCAGCAAGTCCGGGGACTGGTCCAGGGTCCCGTCCTCCAGGATGTCCACCTCGATTCCGGCGAGCAGGCGGAAGCTGCCGCCGCCGTCGTCGTTGTTTATGCCGGCCACGATGTCGAGCTGTTCGGTGAGGCGTTCGGCGCTCAGCCCGTTGGCGATCTTGAGGCTGGGGGAGTGGTCCGTCAGGGCAAGGTACTCCCGGCCAAGGGTGCGGGCGGCGTTCGCCATCAGTTCGATCGGAGACCCGCCGTCGGACCAATTGCTGTGGCTGTGCAGGTCTCCGCGGAGTGCGGAGTGCAGTTCGGTGCCGGCCGCCGCGAGCGGCTGCTGCCCCCGTTCGCGAAGCCCTTCCAGGTAGTCGGGGACGCCGCCGTCGACCGCCTGCCGGATCACCTCGAAGGTTCTGTCCCCGATGCCCTTCATGCTTTTCAGCCTGCCGCTGCGGGCCCGGGCCGCCACCTCGGCCGGATCCAGGCCGCCGATGATGCCGGCCGCTTTCCGGAAGGCCTGAACCTTGAACGTGGGGGCCAGTTCGCGTTCCAGCCAGAAGGCGATCTCATTGAGGGCATCAACGGCATCCATCAGTCCATCTTGCACCCGCCCTGCACCGAATTCTGCAGGAGTGCGATGCCGATTTTGGATATTCCCAAGGTCTGCCCTACACTTTTATAGTCCAGTTCGGAGCAACTCGAAAGGGCGGAAACGAAAGGCTTCGGCCCTTTATTTTTGCCCTGAATGAGCCGGATTGAGTTCAGGCCCCCATCGTCTAGCGGCCTAGGACACCGCCCTTTCACGGCGGCGGCACGGGTTCGAATCCCGTTGGGGGTACGCAAGGAAGTGGTCAAACCGGATGAAAAAGTCTGGTAGGCTGGAAGCCTTGAAAAAAGCAGTAGAGATACTGTTGAAGCAGTAAACAAGCAAGGCCCTGTAGCGCAGTTGGTTAGCGCGCCGCCCTGTCACGGCGGAGGTCGCGGGTTCAAGTCCCGTCAGGGTCGCTCTGATTGCCAGAAGAAATTCCGGCCGTCAAGGTGACATGTCACCTAGGCTCTGTAGCTCAGTTGGTAGAGCGTTCGACTGAAAATCGAAAGGTCACCGGATCGACGCCGGTCGGAGCCACCACTGGGAAGCATCAGTTCTTCGGAACTGGTGCTTTTCTTCTTTAACGCCCCGCATGGGGGCAACTTTGGCGCCACCCCTGGAGTGCCGCGCCGCGAAACGCGGGCAGCTTTGACCGGCCGTCCCGGCAAAGTTCCTGACGGAATTCCCCGCCGCATGGTCTTTTCCCTCTGACACCCGCGGGGGAGCTGACTATTTTGAGGGGATTCCGCAATCCGCCACCC
>NZ_JBWKYC010000048.1:0-4893 GCF_059423525.1 Arthrobacter sp. GW460-12-1-14-TSB2 | reverse complement strand
GTCGCTATCTTTCCGCATCAGCGGCGGCGACTCGAATTACTTTACACGCCACACGCACCCGGCACAAATCCACCCCCGCACCACACGTGCGGGCCGCAAAACCCCGGAATTCCGCGGATTCCCGGCCCGTCCCGCCGCTTAGAGGCACCCCAAGTCTGTGAAAGAGCTTATGTGGACTGAGTCACAGAAAATACGAAGGAGAAGTCAGCCTCCCGCGGCGTCAGCCGGTAGCCCTCCAGCACGCCCGGGCCGCAGGCAGCGGTGCCGATTCCGTGCAACGCGTGGTCGAGGTACACGTAGCTGCGGCCATCCAGAACGAGGTCCGGCCGGTGGTTTGCCGCATCCAGTACTTCCAGGCTGTACGGGCGCACGGTGAGGGCGAACCGCTCACCCGCGATGGCGAGCTGGCCGGCGTCGAGCTCCAACGCTGCCGTGTACACGCCGGAACGGGCGCCGGACTCCTGGGGCCGGACGTATTCGACGTCCATGTCGGTCACCGGCATGCGATGCCAGCCAAGCCTGGTGCCCTGGCCGGTATCCGGGTAGCTCTGGTGCGGCCCCTGACCGAACCACCCCACGGACTCAGCCGCTGAAGCCAGCACGAGTTCCAGGCCTATCCGGGCCCACGGCACTGGTTGTCCGGCGTTGACCCACGAACCGTCGGGCCTGACCGATGTCCGAAGGCTGACTCGGAAGCCGTCACTGGTCCAGACGTATTCGGCCAGGACACCGAACTGCTTACCGGCGGCGGCAACCCGTGTCCGCACCACAAGCTCTTCGCCGCCGTCTGCCGAAGGACGGGAGGAAATCCCGACCAGCCGCGGATGCATCCGGTTGAGCCCCGCGTCCAGCCATTGGGTGGCCACGGGACTCGGATCCGGGCTGCCCCATTCCGCACCCAGGTCGTTGTCCGTGGGTGCACGCCACAGCAGCAGCCGGAATCCCTCGACCGCAGTCTCGCCCAGCCGGATGAGCGAACCCGTGGCCCGTTCGAAAACAGCCGGTCCCAGCCGGAGGAAATCACCGTCCACCTTCACAACGGCCGCGGCCGCCGGCGCAGGTGCCATCCGCACGTTGGCTGACGCCTGGCCCCACGCAACTTCATGGCCCGCATCTGCCCACACTGCATCTTTCGCGAGCACCGCGCTGACCGTCAGCACCGCCGGCGCCTGAGCAGCCAGCCCCGGCGCGTGCACGGCGCGTTCCAGCAGTCCTGCCGGCAGCTGGACATCGGCAGATTCGTGCGGCGCCACGGGCGCTACGTCAACCCGACCGCCGTCGACCGTCACGCCTTCGGACTCCACTGTGTACCGGAATTCAAGACCCGCTGTGTCGGCGAAATCGAAGCGGTTGGTGAGCGAGAAAGCGGACCAGTCCCCTGCTACCTCAATGGCCAGCGGCTCGATGACCTTCTTGAAATCCAGAAGGCCCGGGCGGGGGACGCGGTTGGCGTCCACGAGGCCGTCCGTGACGAAGTTGCCGTCGTGGACTTCCTCGCCGAAGTCGCCGCCGTAGACGAAGTATTCCTGGCCGTCAGGGCCCGTGCGGGTGATGCCGTGCTCCAGCCACTCCCACACGAAGCCGCCCATAAGCCTGGGGTGCCGGTGGAAAAGCTCCTGGTACTCGGACATGCCGCCCGGTCCGTTGCCCATGGCGTGGACGTACTCGCACAGGACAAACGGCATGGCCCGGCGCCGCGCGTCCAGCGCCGCATCGTCCAGGGGAGGTTCCGTGCCCTGGCCGATCAGCGCCGTCTCCGCCTGGCTTGCATACATCCGCGAGTAGACGTCCACGTACGCCGAGCTCCAGTCGCCCTCATAGTGGATGGGCCTGGACGGGTCACGGAGTTTGGTCCAGCGGGACATCGCCGCGAGGTTCTCGCCCGTCCCTGCCTCATTGCCCAGGGACCACATGATCACCGATGCGTGGTTCTTGTCCCGTTCCACAGTCCGGGACATCCGGTCGAGAAGGGCCGGCTGCCACTGCCGATCTGCGCTGGGGTTCTGCTTCCACCCGCCCTCTTCGAAACCGTGCGTTTCAAGATCGCATTCAAGGACAACGTAGAAGCCGAGCCGGTCGGCCAGCGCCAGGAAGTCCGGATGCGGCGGGTAATGCGAGGTCCGGATGGCGTTGATGTTGTGCTGCTTCATCAGCCGCAGCTCGCCCTCCATGACGTCCTTCGGAACCACGCGGCCGAGCCTGGGATGGTGCTCGTGGCGGTTGACGCCGCGGAGCAGTATCCGCTGACCGTTCACTTTGAACTGTGCGTCCTCGATAGCGATGCTCCGGAAGCCGATCTGGACCGAAACGGTTTCCCCCTGCTCCCCCGCGGTGGCTGTGCTGACGGTGGCGTCGTAGAGCCGCGGCACTTCTGCCGACCACGGGGAGACCCCCGGGATCCGACGCTCCTCCCCGGCGGGCAGTTCCAGCCCCAGTTCCGGAACGCGCACGACGGCGGCAATCGCCTCACCAGCCCGGCTCGCCTCAACACGCAGTATGCCTTCGCCGCTGTGATGGTCGAAGTCCGCGTGGACAAAGGCGTCGTCAATTCCGTCCGCCGGCCGCGCCTGCAGCGCCACGTCGCGGAAGATGCCCGGCAGCCACCACATGTCCTGGTCCTCGACATAGCTGGCCGCCGAGAACTGGGCGACCTGCACTGCGAGCACGTTCCTGCCCGGCACCAGGACGCCCGAAGCATCGAATTCGTGGGCAAGCCGGCTGCCGCGCGTGGTCCCCAGCAACGTGCCGTTCAGCCACACGGTTCCGGCCGACTCAATGCCGTCGAAACGGATCAACGCCGACGGGAAGAACTCTGGACCCGCCTCAAACTCGAGGAAGAGATCACCGACGGGGTTGGCGTCCGGTGCGTGCGGTGGTTCCACAGCGAAGGGGAACTGAACGTTGGTGTACCAGGGCGTTCCGTGGCCGTGCATGGGCCAGCTCGAGGGCACCGGAAGATCGCCGAAATCCGGACGGTCCCCGCCTGCCTGCCAGCCGTCCTGGGGCGCCTGCCGGACGCCGGCGTGAAGCCTGAACTTCCACACGCCGTTCAGCGACAGGCGCGGCGCATCGCTCTCGAGATAGGCCCGTGCCGGCTTCGTGCCCTGTGCCGGAGCCACCGACGCGAGATCAGCGACCTGCTCGGCGGCAACGTCCAGGCGCTGCTCGGGAGCAGCGGCCGCCGGCTGGGCCGCGGACCGGGAGCCGGTGGCCGCACTGCGGCTGGCGGCGGCGTCCACGGCGGCGCTTACTGCGGAGGTTGGGCTGGCGGTTGTGGGCTCAACGGGCATGGCGGTCCTCGGTTTGGGGTCGGTTCCAGTGCAGTGTGCGCCGGTGCACTTGTGCGTCGTCGCAGTTTCGTGAACGTTCACGTTCCAAGCGATACTACGTCAACGCAACGTGCTTGAAAAGGGCTCACTGCCCCTGGGCTAAGCCACTCCCGCCCGCAGCGGCCCGCCAATGTGATCAACCCTGATTCGGTTAGGCCGGCGAGCCACCGGCGACGCTGTCCCGGCGGCATCACCGCCGACAATCACGAACTCCGAGCCTGTAACGAAGGAGGATTTGTCGTCCAGCCGCCTCATCCCGTGCTTCTGCCCCTGGAGTTGGCTTCGAGCCGCCGAATACAGCTCGCTCGGCAGGGCTTCGGCTGACCGGGCTGCATAGCAGCCGAATGGCATCAGGCAGTTTCCCGGAGCGCCAGCCGATGCTTCAAGGTCAGCCGTGATTCCTCTGATCCGGGGGTGATTGACCCCGACAACAGACCATCAAGAAGTTCGACGGCGGCCCGTCCAACCTCGCGGAGGTCCAAGGCCAGCGTGCTGAGCTGCGGTGTCAGGAGTTCTCCGAGGGGGATTCCGTCCATGCCTACCACCGCACAGTCTTCCGGCACGCGACGTCCCGCATCAGCTGCAGCCTTAAGGACGCCGGCGGCCATGAGATCGTTGAAGACCAAGATCCCGTCAGTCTCCGGATGCGCCCGAAGGAACGCAGCCGCGGCCACCTTGGCCGCCTCTGCTGTCTCTTCGGCGACGATCAGGGACCAGGACATCCCGGCCTCGTCCAAACGCCCAGCCACGGCCTTTCCACGGACGGTGCTGGGAACATGTACGCCGCCGGAGGGCGCGGCACCCGCCTCCAGATAGGCGATGTGCTGCCGTTTCGTGTGGATCAGTCGTTCCACGGCCAGCAGTGCAGCGTGATCGTAATCGAAGTTGATTCTTCCGGCCGCACCTTCCTGAGCCTCGTCCAGCACAATCAGCGGACGACGCCCCAGGACGGACTGCGCGTGGTCGGCGTGGCCGCCAAGGTAGCCGATCACGGCGTCCACCTGGGGTGCCAGATGCTCGACGGCGTCCAGGCCGCTGCGGCCGCCGTGACCATAGTCGTCGACCACCACGTGCCACCCGCGGAGTGTGGCCAATTCCACGACGCTTGAGGCAAAGGCAGGGTAATACGGGTTGGTCAGATCAGGAATCGCCAGGCCAACTGACGTCCGGGCCCCCTGGACGAGGCCTTTGGCGAACCGGCTCGGGGTATAACCCAGCTCCTGAGCCAACTCCTGCACGCGTTGGCGGGTGGATTCTTTGATCCCCGGCATGCCATTCATTGCCCGTGTGACAGTCTGGCGGGAAACCCCGGCGGCCGCGGCCACGTCCAGGATTGTGGCCCGCTTGGCAGGGTATCCGGACGGTGTGTGGCTCATGAAGTGTAAGTCTAGGGGGCGCCGGCGGGAGAGCGTTGCCCGGGGGCCGTGCAGGATGTGCGGGAGGGTCCGGCGAAAGGGCCAGGATCCGCCGGGGGGGGTGCGGGTTTTGTGGTTTAAATGCGGGAGAGCCCCAACCGTGTGGTTGGGGCTCTCGACCTGAATGGTGTTCCGGCGGTGACCTACTC
>NZ_JBWKYC010000047.1:1895-5077 GCF_059423525.1 Arthrobacter sp. GW460-12-1-14-TSB2 | reverse complement strand
CGGGTTCACCAATGGTGTGTGGTGTAAGTTATCGGCCTATTAGTACCGGTCAGCTTCACGAGTCGTTAGTCCTCGCTTCCACATCCGGCCTATCAACCCAGTGGTCTGGCTGGGGGCCTCTCACACACAAGGTGTATGGAAATCTCATCTCGAAGCGAGCTTCCCGCTTAGATGCTTTCAGCGGTTATCCCATCCGAACGTAGCTAATCAGCGGTGCACTTGGCAGTACAACTGACACACCAGAGGTTCGTCCGTCCCGGTCCTCTCGTACTAAGGACAGCCCTTCTCAAATTTCCTGCGCGCGCAGCGGATAGGGACCGAACTGTCTCACGACGTTCTAAACCCAGCTCGCGTACCGCTTTAATGGGCGAACAGCCCAACCCTTGGGACCTACTCCAGCCCCAGGATGCGACGAGCCGACATCGAGGTGCCAAACCATGCCGTCGATATGGACTCTTGGGCAAGATCAGCCTGTTATCCCCGAGGTACCTTTTATCCGTTGAGCGACGGCCATTCCACAATGTACCGCCGGATCACTAGTCCCGACTTTCGTCCCTGCTCGAGATGTCTCTCTCACAGTCAAGCTCCCTTGTGCACTTACACTCGACACCTGATTGCCAACCAGGCTGAGGGAACCTTTGGGCGCCTCCGTTACTTTTTAGGAGGCAACCGCCCCAGTTAAACTACCCATCAGGCACTGTCCCTGACCCGGATTACGGGCCGAAGTTAGATGTCCAAAGTGACCAGAGTGGTATTTCAACGATGACTCCACCCGAACTGGCGTCCGGGCTTCAACGTCTCCCACCTATCCTACACAAGCCACTCCGAACACCAATACCAAACTATAGTAAAGGTCTCGGGGTCTTTCCGTCCTGCTGCGCGTAACGAGCATCTTTACTCGTACTGCAATTTCGCCGAGTTTATGGTTGAGACAGCGGGGAAGTCGTTACTCCATTCGTGCAGGTCGGAACTTACCCGACAAGGAATTTCGCTACCTTAGGATGGTTATAGTTACCACCGCCGTTTACTGGGGCTTAAATTCTCAGCTTCGCCTTGCGGCTAACCGGTCCTCTTAACCTTCCAGCACCGGGCAGGAGTCAGTCCGTATACATCGTCTTGCGACTTCGCACGGACCTGTGTTTTTAGTAAACAGTCGCTTCCCCCTGGTCTCTGCGGCCCCGATCCCCTCCCACCAGCAAGTGGTGTTCAAGGTTGGGGCCCCCCTTCTCCCGAAGTTACGGGGGCATTTTGCCGAGTTCCTTAACCATAATTCTCTCGATCGCCTTAGTATTCTCTACCTGATCACCTGTGTCGGTTTGGGGTACGGGCGGCTAAAACCTCGCGTCGATGCTTTTCTAGGCAGCATAGGATCACCGAATCCCCCCATACGGGGGTCCCGTCAGGTCTCAGGCATCATGAACGGCGGATTTGCCTACCGTTCGCCCTACATCCTTGGACCGGGACAACCATCGCCCGGCTCGGCTACCTTCCTGCGTCACACCTGTTAATACGCTTACCTCCCAGGATCAGGTCCCGCGCTCCACCAAAACCCTCACACCACAAGGGTGATCGGGCAGGCTTCGGGCAGTTAGTATCCCCTGTTCAGCATGGGCGGTTTTTCGCCGGTACGGGAATATCAACCCGTTGTCCATCGACTACGCCTGTCGGCCTCGCCTTAGGTCCCGACTTACCCAGGGCAGATTAGCTTGACCCTGGAACCCTTGATCATTCGGCGGACGGGTTTCTCACCCGTCTTTCGCTACTCATGCCTGCATTCTCACTCGTGTAGGCTCCACCGCTGGTTTACACCGCGACTTCACTGCCCACACGACGCTCCCCTACCCATCCACACTCCTGAACCACAAAGGCTTGGATAAAATGTGAATGCCACAACTTCGGCGGTGTACTTGAGCCCCGCTACATTGTCGGCGCGGAATCACTTGACCAGTGAGCTATTACGCACTCTTTTAAGGATGGCTGCTTCTAAGCCAACCTCCTGGTTGTCTTCGCAACTCCACATCCTTTCCCACTTAGCACACGCTTAGGGGCCTTAGTTGGTGGTCTGGGCTGTTTCCCTCTCGACTATGAAGCTTATCCCCCACAGTCTCACTGCTGCGCTCTCACTTACCGGCATTCGGAGTTTGGCTGACGTCAGTAACCTTGTAGGGCCCATTAGCCATCCAGTAGCTCTACCTCCGGTAAGAAACACGCAACGCTGCACCTAAATGCATTTCGGGGAGAACCAGCTATCACGAAGTTTGATTGGCCTTTCACCCCTACCCACAGCTCATCCCCTCCATTTTCAACTGAAGTGGGTTCGGTCCTCCACGACGTCTTACCGTCGCTTCAACCTGGCCATGGGTAGATCACTTCGCTTCGGGTCTAGATCACGCCACTGCAACGCCCTATTCAGACTCGCTTTCGCTACGGCTGCCCCACACGGGTTAACCTCGCGACGTAACACTAACTCGCAGGCTCATTCTTCAAAAGGCACGCCGTCACCAGAATCAGACTGGCTCCGACGGATTGTAAGCACACGGTTTCAGGTACTGTTTCACTCCCCTCCCGGGGTACTTTTCACCTTTCCCTCACGGTACTGGTCCGCTATCGGTCATTAGGGAGTATTTAGGCTTATCAGGTGGTCCTGACAGATTCGCACGGGATTTCTCGGGCCCCGTGCTACTTGGGATACTTCCCAGGCGGTACACAACATTACGGTTACGGGGCTCACACCCTCTCTGGCCGGCCTTTCAAGACCGTTCACCTATGCCTGCACATCACACCTCGCTGGTCCGGCAGAACCAGCACGGGAAGTCCCGCAACCCCGACCATGCAACGCCCGCCGGCTATCACACATGGAACGGTTTAGCCTGATCCGCGTTCGCTCGCCACTACTAACGGAATCACTATTGTTTTCTCTTCCTGCGGGTACTGAGATGTTTCACTTCCCCGCGTTCCCTCCACGCACCCTATGTGTTCAGATGCGGGTCACCAGGCAGCTCGCGCCCCTGGCGGGGTTTCCCCATTCGGACACCCTGGGATCACAGTCCGGTTATCGACTCCCCCAGGCTTATCGCAGATTCCTACGTCCTTCTTCGGCTCCTAATGCCAAGGCATCCACCGTGTGCTCTTAAAAACTTGACCACAAAAGATCAAAAAAACTAATTTTCGAGAGAACCACA
>NZ_JBWKYC010000047.1:0-1797 GCF_059423525.1 Arthrobacter sp. GW460-12-1-14-TSB2 | reverse complement strand
ACGTCTGCGCAACGGGCATATACTCCTGACAACCCCGCCACACCCGCATACACGGGGCACGGTGGCTGTAGGTGCTCCTTAGAAAGGAGGTGATCCAGCCGCACCTTCCGGTACGGCTACCTTGTTACGACTTAGTCCCAATCGCCAGTCCCACCTTCGACAGCTCCCTCCCACAAGGGGTTAGGCCACCGGCTTCGGGTGTTACCAACTTTCGTGACTTGACGGGCGGTGTGTACAAGGCCCGGGAACGTATTCACCGCAGCGTTGCTGATCTGCGATTACTAGCGACTCCGACTTCATGGGGTCGAGTTGCAGACCCCAATCCGAACTGAGACCGGCTTTTTGGGATTAGCTCCACCTCACAGTATCGCAACCCTTTGTACCGGCCATTGTAGCATGCGTGAAGCCCAAGACATAAGGGGCATGATGATTTGACGTCGTCCCCACCTTCCTCCGAGTTGACCCCGGCAGTCTCCCATGAGTCCCCGCCATTACGCGCTGGCAACATGGAACGAGGGTTGCGCTCGTTGCGGGACTTAACCCAACATCTCACGACACGAGCTGACGACAACCATGCACCACCTGTGAACCGGCCCCAAAGGGGAAGGACTGTTTCCAGCCCGGTCCGGCCCATGTCAAGCCTTGGTAAGGTTCTTCGCGTTGCATCGAATTAATCCGCATGCTCCGCCGCTTGTGCGGGCCCCCGTCAATTCCTTTGAGTTTTAGCCTTGCGGCCGTACTCCCCAGGCGGGGCACTTAATGCGTTAGCTACGGCGCGGAAAACGTGGAATGTCCCCCACACCTAGTGCCCAACGTTTACGGCATGGACTACCAGGGTATCTAATCCTGTTCGCTCCCCATGCTTTCGCTCCTCAGCGTCAGTTAATGCCCAGAGACCTGCCTTCGCCATCGGTGTTCCTCCTGATATCTGCGCATTTCACCGCTACACCAGGAATTCCAGTCTCCCCTACATCACTCTAGTCTGCCCGTACCCACCGCAGATCCGGAGTTGAGCCCCGGACTTTCACGGCAGACGCGACAAACCGCCTACGAGCTCTTTACGCCCAATAATTCCGGATAACGCTTGCGCCCTACGTATTACCGCGGCTGCTGGCACGTAGTTAGCCGGCGCTTCTTCTGCAGGTACCGTCACTTTCGCTTCTTCCCTACTGAAAGAGGTTTACAACCCGAAGGCCGTCATCCCTCACGCGGCGTCGCTGCATCAGGCTTTCGCCCATTGTGCAATATTCCCCACTGCTGCCTCCCGTAGGAGTCTGGGCCGTGTCTCAGTCCCAGTGTGGCCGGTCACCCTCTCAGGCCGGCTACCCGTCGTCGCCTTGGTGAGCCATTACCTCACCAACAAGCTGATAGGCCGCGAGTCCATCCAAAACCACAAAAAGCTTTCCACCCCCCACCATGCGATGAGGAGTCATATCCGGTATTAGACCCAGTTTCCCAGGCTTATCCCAGAGTTAAGGGCAGGTTACTCACGTGTTACTCACCCGTTCGCCACTAATCACCCCAGCAAGCTGGAGGTCATCGTTCGACTTGCATGTGTTAAGCACGCCGCCAGCGTTCATCCTGAGCCAGGATCAAACTCTCCGTTGAAGTAAAACAAAAACGAACACAACTCAAAACCCCCGGGAAAACGGAAGAAAAAAGCTGCAAAATTTGAAACCAGCTGTAAAAACCAGACCACACCACGGGGTGGCGGATCCAGTCAATTCAACCAATCCATATAAATAAATTGGTATCAACAAACTTGGCACACTATTGAGTTCTCAAACAACAGACACA
>NZ_JBWKYC010000046.1:0-5391 GCF_059423525.1 Arthrobacter sp. GW460-12-1-14-TSB2 | reverse complement strand
GATGTGAACTCGGGCAATGTGTGGCTGGTCAACCAGAACATGCAGCTGGTCAACAACTGGGACGACGTCATCCCGCCGCAACAGACCTCCGATGATGCCGACAAGGACTCCGCGGACGAAGTCCAGCAGACCGTGCTGCCTGACCGGACCAAGCCCAACAGCGCACCGGTCGCCAAACCGGACACCTTCGGCGTCCGCGCGGGCAAGACCGCCATCCTCCCCGTCCTGGACAACGACACCGATCCCGACGGCGACATCCTCACCGTCCGCGCTCCGGACGCCATCAGTTCCGGCGTCCTCGCGCCGATCTACGGCTCCACCGGTTTCCAGGTCAGCGTGCCGGCCGACAAGACCGGCTCCGAGACGTTCAAATACACGGTCGACGACGGCCGCGGTCTCACAGCGTCCGCCGACGTCACGCTCAACATCATCCCGCCGGGGGAGAACTCCGCCCCGCGCCAGAAGCCGAACCGGAACACCACCCTGGTGGTGCAGTCCGGCAAACTCGTGAGCCAGAACATCCTCACGGACTGGACCGATCCGGACGGCGACGACCTCTACGTGGTCAGCGCCAGTGGCAGCGACCCCCGCGACCAGGTCAAGGCACGGCCGGACGGCCTGCTCAGCTTCCAGGACGCCGGCTCCGAGCCCGGCCGCAAAGTGGTCACCCTGACGGTGTCCGACGGCCAGTCCACCGCCGAGGGCAAGGTCACCGTGGACGTGCGCGCACCGGGCGCGCTTCCGCCCATAGCCAACGCGGACCACATCACCGCAGTCGCCGGAGTGGACACAGTCATCGCACCACTGAAGAACGACTCGGATCCTCAGGGCGGAGCGCTCCGGCTTGCCCAGGTCTCTCCGGACGGAAACTCCACCGCCACCATGGGCGCGGACCAGCAGACCTTCACCTTCAACTCCACGGCCCAGGGTGCCCACTACGTGTCCTACCTTGTGACCAACGGTCCGGCCAGTGCCCAGCAACTGGTCCGCGTGGATGTGGTTCCCGGCAATGGCGACGGTGCGCCCGTCGCCGTCCGGGACACCGCGCTGCTGCCCAGCGGTGGCAGCGTACTGGTGGATGTCCTCGGCAACGACTCGGACCCCTCCGGCGGCGTGCTGGTGGTCCAGTCCGTCACAGCGGCCGACGGCCAGCCGGTCAGCGCGTCAGTCCTGGACCACTCCGTCGTCCGGATCACCGACATCCGGGCCCAGGGCCAGCTCAACGTCAAGTACACGATTTCCAACGGCAAAGCCTCGGCCGGCGGAGACATCGCCGTGCTGGTGGTACCGGCCCCGGCCAAGCTCCAGGCCCCGCAGGCCAAACCGGACGAGGCCTCGGTCCGGACCGGCGACGTCGTCACCATCCCCGTCCTGGAGAACGACACCGACCCCAACGGCGGCAAGCTCACCCTTGAGCCCGAACCCGCGCAGAAGCCGGACGACGCCGACGGCCGCATGTTCCGCTCCGGCGGCACCCTGCGGTTCATCGCCGGGGACGTGCCCAAGACGGTTTATGCCATTTACAAGGTCACCAACGAATCCGGGCAGTCGGACTCCCAGCAGGTCACCATCCGCATCCGCGCCCGCGATGACGAGCGGAACACCCGCCCCGAGCCGAAGAACCTGACCGCCCGCGTGGTGGCCGGCATGGTGGTGCGCATCCCCGTGCCCCTGGACGGCATCGATTCCGACGGCGACTCCGTGCAGCTGATCGGCGTGGATAAAGCCCCCGCGATGGGAACGGCCGTGGTCAAGGACGGCTACCTCGCGTTCACCGCCACCGGAACGGCCGCCGGCACAGACACCTTCACCTATCGTGTCCGGGACCGGATCGGCGCGGAAAACACCGGCACGGTGATTGTTGGCATCGCCCCGCCGGAAGCCAACAACCAGAAGCCCATTGCAGTGGACGACGCCGTCGACGTCCGGCCCGGCCGCCAGATCGCCGTGGACGCCCTCAGCAACGACTCCGACCCCGACGGGGACCCGATCGGCCTGGTCTCCAACGCGTTCGAGGCCCGCCCGGAGCTCCGCGTTGAGTCCGCCGACGGCGGCAAGGTGCTGCTCACGGCGCCCGGCGCTGCCGCCAACGAGAGCGTCAGCTACAAGGTCCAGGACGACAAGAAGGCCCAGGGGAGCGCGGTGATCCGGGTCCGGGTCAGCCCCGACGCCGCCCTCAAGGCGCCCATCGCACAGGACGATGTGGTCACTCAGGCCGAGACGCTGGGGAAGTCCGCCGTAGACGTCCCGGTCCTGAAAAACGACTCCGACCCCGATGGCGTCGCCGCCGACCTCAAGATCAGCCTGCCCGACGGCAACCCCAACGCGCGCGTCGGAGGTGAGGGCAACGTGCTGGTCAGCCTTGCACCGACGGACCAGCTGGTTCCGTACACCGTCACCGACGTCGACGGCCAAAGCTCGACGGCGGTCATCTGGGTTCCCGGGCAGGGCGAACAGCACCCGTCGTTGGCACGCACCGACGTCGTCGAAGTGATGGCGGGCAAGGAAGCCGCCATCGACCTGAACGAGTACGTCCGCGTCCGGGAGGGGCGCACACCCCGGATCACGCAGGCGGACAAAGTCCGCGTCCAAGGCGCCGATGGCGGAAACGTCATCGCCGCGGACGGAAACGCATTGCGCTACGCCGCGCTCAAGGACTACGTCGGGCCCGGCTCCGTCACTTTCGAAGTCACGGACGGTGCCGGCCCCGACGATCCTCAGGGACTGAAGTCCACCCTGACCGTGATCACCAGAGTGGTTCCGGACCCCAATGCCAACCACGATCCAGTCTTCAGCGGAACCGACCTCGAGGTGCCCCTGGCTGAAACTGCCAGCCTGGAACTGGGCAACCTGGCCAAGGACGTTGACGACGGAGACCAGGAGAAGCTGAAATTCGAGTTTGACGGAACCCTGCCGGAAGGCTTCAGGGCAACGATCGAGGGCCAGACGCTCAGGGTCAGTGCGGAACCCGGCCTGGCCGCAGGCCGGAAGGGCGCCATCCCGCTGAAAGTCACCGACGGCCGCTCGGGTCCGGTGAAAGCCGCCGTGACGGCCACCGTCGTCGCCTCCAACCGGCCGCTCGCTACGGCCAATGAGGATGTCATCGACAAGGCCAACGCCGGCCGGAGTGAGACCATCAACGTCCTCGCCAACGATTTCAATCCGTTCAGCGATGCCCCGTTGAAGATCGCCTCGGTTGCGGTGGAGACCGGTTCCGCCGCCGGACAACCCCTCATTAGCGGGGACTCCATCACGTTCACGCCAGCGGACGGTTCCAAGGGCGTTATGGTGCTCCGGTACACGGTCTCGGACAAGACGGATGACCCGTCACGCCAGGTGAGCGGCAGGGTCCGCGTTACCGTGCGTGACAAACCCGACGCCCCCTCGGCACCGTCCGCCACGGACGTGCGCAGCCGCACCGCCGTCCTGAAGTGGGCTCCGCCGTCGGACAACGGTGCGCAGATCACGAAATACACCGTGCGGTCCAATGGCTTCAGCCAGGACTGCGCCACCACCACCTGCACGCTCAGCGGCCTGACCAATGACGTCAAGTATGTCTTCGCTGTCACGGCCACCAATGACGTCGGTGAGTCGGAATCCTCGCCGCCCTCCAACGAGATCCGGCCGGACGAGAAACCGTCTCCGCCGGAGGCGCCCACGGTCAAAGCGGGCGACAAGAACATGGTGATCGCCTGGCCTGCGGCGAAGACTGAAGGCTCGGCCGTTAAGAGCTACAACCTGGAGATCTCCCCGCCGCCGGCCAGCGGAATCGCCGTGAAGAACGGTGTGACCGGCTTGACCTACACGTGGCCCGGCCTGACCAACGGCGTGCGCTACAAGGTCCGCGCCCAGGCCGTCAACGAGCTTGGCCCGTCCGAGTGGGGCATCTACTCTTCCGAGGACAACCCGGCTGGAGTACCCGCGGCACCGGCGGCACCGACGTCGGCCGTGGCCTCTGCCGTGGGAACCACCAACCAGCTGCGCGTGAACTGGTCCGAACCCGACACCAACGGGGACGCGATCAAGAACTACTACGTCACCATGAGCGGAGGCGGCGGCGCACCGCAAACGCAGACCATCGCGGGCACCGTGCGCACCGCCAATTTCACGGCCAACAATTCCGAAGCTGAGTACACCTTTACTGTCCAGGCCGAAAACAAGGCGGGGAAGGGCGCCGTCAGTCCGCCGTCGGCGCCCCGGCGCGCCACCGGCAAGCTGGGCCAGGTCTCCGGGGTCAGCGCCGCCGCGGCAGACACCGGGGGAGCAGGGCGGCAGGTGACCATCAATTTCAAGGAGCTGACCGCAGCAGAACGCAATGGTTCGGCCCACGGCGAGGTGAGCTACAGCTACAACGCCAGCACCGGCCAGAACGGTCCGATCACGCCAGGGCAGACCGTGGGCGGCTTCACCAACGGTGCCCAGACCACGATTACGGTGATCGCCCACTCCACCGTGGCGCCAAGCTCTAACGCCAGTTCCGGCGCATCGGCCACCCCGTTCGGTTCGCCAGGCACGCCGTCGGCTTCGGGACAGGACGGTGCCATGAACCAGAAGTCCTTGACCTTGAGCTGGTCTTCCCCGTCAACCACGACCAACGACGTCGCGTCGACCTTGATCAGGATTGATGGCGGCGGCTGGGAAAACGTTGCCGCGTCCGGCAGCCGGGTCATCAACACCGGTGGATTCGCTGAGTCCCACCGGATCGACGTGAAAACCGTCAACTCCCTGGGGACCGAGAGCGGAGTGGTTTCCGCGTCCGCCAAGTCCGGGGCGCAAGGCGAATGGATAACAACCGTCGTCAAGGGCACGGACCTAGTGCGCACCTGCACCTTCCAATACGGCAAGGCCAGCTACCGGCCGAACCCGTACTTCGACTGCCAGGGCATCAACAAGGGCGACACTCCGCCGTGGTTCTACGTCAACAGCGGCGAGCGGATCGTGGTCCACTGCTACGTCATGATGAACGACCAATGGACTAACACGCCGGATCAGCCGTTCTATCGGGTCGAGCCGGGATCCAACCGAAACGTGGGCTACTACATGGTTGCGGGGCACTCGCAGCTCGGTCAGCCGTACTCCCACGGGATCCCGCGGTGTTGATGACGGGCGTAGCCGCAGGTCAGGCAGCCGGGGAGAGCTCCCCATCGCGGTCCGCCGGATGGTTGGGTAGGCTGTCGCGGGAAACAGAGAGCCCGGTACCGGGTCTTTGGAAACGCTGCCCTGGGGGCGGCTGCGATTTTGAGGGATTTGAAAACTGGTGACAACTCTGTTCGGCAAGCTGGGTCTCAGGGAACGCCGCAGGAAGTTGGTTTCGGGCACGGTTTTTGCGGTGGCCGGTGCTGCGTTGGTGGCGGGTGCGGTGATTTATCCGGGGTTTAAGACCACTGAGGT
>NZ_JBWKYC010000045.1:0-8023 GCF_059423525.1 Arthrobacter sp. GW460-12-1-14-TSB2 | reverse complement strand
AATACCGTGCCCAGGCCCTCGCGGCTTAGGATCTCATTTAACCAGTCCAACCTCCGGGGACCAGTTCACTTCCTGCCGCAAAACGAGAAACGCCCTCCCATCTTGAGCGGCCATGCCGCGAAAGATCAGAGGGCGTTTAGGCTGAGCCCGACGGAACCGAAGAGAGGGTCGTGCTCAGCCTGCAGCTACATGTTCTCCGGCTACATGTTCTCCGGAGTCTCGATGCCCAGCAGGTCCAGCCCCTCGGAGAGCCTGTGGAGGACGAGTGCGCACAGGGCGAGCCGTGACTGGCGGACGGACTCGTCCGCCTTCAACACCGGGCACTGGTCGTAGAACGAGGTGAACAGCTGCGAGAGTTCGAACAGGTACGCACACAGCCGGTGCGGCTCCAGCAGTTCGCCCACCCTCCGGAGGGTCGCGCCGTACTCCAGCAGGTGGAGCGCCAGGGCCCGCTCGGCCGGTTCGACGACGGCGATACTCGCTCCCGCCGTCGTCTCCCCCGCCACGTCGCCAGAGTCCGCCATCTCGCCAGAGTCCGCCACCTCGCCGGACTCCAAGGCCGACGCCGTCGCGGCCTCCTCGGCCTCCTCGGCCTTCCGCAGGATGGACCTGATCCGGGCGGCGGCGTACTGCACATAGGGGCCCGTGTTGCCGCTCAGTGCCAGCATCCGGTCGAAGTCGAAGACATACTCGGTGTCGTGCCCCACGGACAGGTCGGCGTACTTCACGGCCCCGATCCCCACCTGCCGGGCGGTGACGGCGCGTTCGTCCTCCGAGAGGTCGGGGCGGCTCGCATCCACCACGGCGCGGGCGCGGTCCACGGCCTCGTCCAGCAGGGCCATGAGCTTCACCGGAGTGCCCGAGCGGGACTTCAGGATCTTGCCGTCTTCGCCCAGCACGTTGCCGATCTGCACATGCGTGGCCACTACGGTGTCCGGCAGCCATCCGGCTTCGCGGGCGGTTTCAATGACCATCCGGAGGTGGACGTTCTGCGGGGCTCCCACCACATAGAGGATGCGGTCGGCATGGAGTTCCTGCACCCGGTACCTGATGGTGGCGAGATCGGTGGTGGCGTACCCGTAGCCGCCGTCGGATTTGCGGATGATGAGCGGCAGCGGCTCGCCGTCCCTGCCGGTGAAGCCCGCGGGGAACGTGCACAGCGCCCCCTCGCTCACACGGGCCAGGCCGCGCTCCTCAAGTTCCTGGCACAACTGTGCTAAATGGGGATCGTAGGAGCTTTCGCCTGCGATGTGCTCGTCCTCGAGGCTGACTCCCAGCGTGGCGTAGATGGCATTGAAGTAGACCTTCGAATGGTCCACCAGCCGCTGCCAGACCTCCAGCGTCTCCTCGTGGGCCGACTGGAGTGACACCACGCGAAGGCGTGCACGCGTCGCGAAGTCCGCATCGCCGTCGAACTTTGCCCGCGCGGCCTGGTAGAACGCGCTGGGATCTTCCACCAGCAGCGCGGCCTCAGGTGAATCCTCGCCGATCTCCAGCCAGTGCTCGATCAGCATGCCGAAGGGCGTGCCCCAGTCGCCGATGTGGTTCTGCCGCATCACCGTATGGCCCAGCGCCTCAAGGACCCGGACCAGGCTGTCCCCCACCACGGTGGTGCGGAGGTGCCCCACGTGCATTTCCTTCGCGACGTTTGGGGAGGAATAGTCGACGACGACGCGACGGGCTTGCGTCTCCGGCCCGCCTTGGGGCTGGGAAGCCCGGGTGGGGTCAGCCTGGGCGTTGAGCAACTCCTCGATCCAGGTGCCGTCGAACGTGAGGTTGATGAAGCCGGGGCCGGAGATCTCCACGGCGGTGCAGAGGCCGTCAAGCTCCAGAGCCTCGACGATCCGGCCGGCAGCCTCGCGTGGCGGCAGTCCCACCTTCTTGGCAAGGGCCATGGCGGCGTTGATCTGGATGTCGGCGAACTGCGAGGGCCGGACCACCGGATCGGTGTCCCGGAACTCTTCGCCGAACGCTTGGGCAATAGCTGCCTGGACTCTGGGGACAACCATCTCGGCCGGATTATTCACAAACTCAAATTATCAGCCCAACCCCCATCCGACGCTTTATCACTTCCTGCGGCTAAATCCGGAACCCTCTCGCACTTCCTGCCGCCTCAATAGAAACGTTCTCTCACCTCCCGGCCGTGCGGCCGTGGAGGTGAGAGAGCGTTCTGAAGAAACCCGCCAAAGGTGAGAGAGCGTCCCAAGAAACCCGGCAGGAAGTGAGAGAGCGTCCGTACTGGATGGGGCCAGTCGGTCCTAGGCGTCCGTGCGGAAAACCTGGACCACGGACGGGCGCGGGGCACGGACCTGGCCGCGCGCCGGCGTCGTGCCTGCCGGAACGTAGTCCGGGAAGTACGAGTTGGGCGCGTCGAACGTCCCGTCCTCGCCCGGGTGTTGCACGGAGACGAAGACGGTGCGCTCGTCGTCGTGGATGATCGGTCCGCAGGTCTCGCCGTCGCGCGGCACGGCCAGGAACTGCTCCACCTTGCCGCGCTCAGCACCGTCGAGCGTGACCTTGAACAGGCCGTCCGCGCGGCCGATGCCGGAGGGGGCGCCGTCGGTGGAGATCCAGAGGTTGCCCACGGAGTCGAACGCCAGGTTGTCCGGGCAGGAGATCGGCGAGACCTGGTCCACCGGGAAGCCGGAGAAGTAGGTGACATCGCCCTGGGCCGGATCGCCGCAGACCATCAGCAGGTTCCAGGTGAACTTGGTGGAGGTCTGGTCGCCGGTTTCGGTGATCTCCACGATGTGGCCGTCGCGGTTGGCGTTGCGCGGGTTGATCTCGGTGGCGCCTTCTTTGCCTACCTTGCCGCGGTCGGAGTTGTTGGTGCAGGCCACGTAGACCTTGCCGGTGTGCAGGCTGGGCTGGACATCCTCGCAGCGGTCCATCTTCGTGGGGCCCACCTTGTCCGCGGCCAGGCGGGTGTAGACCAGCACCTCTTCCACGGACATGCCCGTCACCTTCGACACGCCGTTCTCAACCAGCGCCAGCCACTCGCCGGTGCCGTCGAACGAACCGTCGGACGGAACCGCTCCGGTGCCAGTGATCTCCGCGGCAGGCGAGTTACCGGTGAACTTGGCGACGTACAGGTTGCCCGCGGACAGCAGAGTCATGTTGTGCTTGCGGTCGCCCTCGCGGTACTTGTCCTTGGAGACGAACTTGTAGAGGTAGTCGAAGCGCTCGTCGTCGCCCGAGTAAGCCACCACATGGCCGGACTCGGCCACGATCACGTTGGCGCCTTCGTGCTTGAAGCGGCCCAGCGAGGAGTGCTTCTTCGGGGTGGAGGTGGGGTCGAACGGGTCAACTTCCACGATCCAGCCGAAGCGGTTGGCCTCGTTTGCGTAGTCGGTGTTACGGGTGTCGAAGCGGGGATCGTCCAGTTCCCACTGGCGGGCCGTGGGCTTGTTCGTCAGGCCGTAGCGCTTGTCGTAATCGGACGTGCCCGGGGAGACGAAGTAGCCGTTGAAGTTCTCCTCGCCGGAGAGGATGGTGCCCCAGGGCGTGGTGCCGCCGGAGCAGTTTCCCAGCGTGCCCTTGATCCAGCGGCCCGCATCATCGCCCTTTGTCTTCACCAGCGAAGAGCCCGCAACGGGACCCGTGAGTTCGTAGACCGTGCTGTTCAGGTAGCGGCGGTTGAGCCCGGCGCCCTTGACGTAGCTCCACGGCTGGTTCTTGTTCTTCCGCTCCAGCTCCACCACTGTGAGGCCGTGCGCGGCCTGGCCGACTTTCCGGACGTCCGCGGCCGGCATGGTGGCCGGGAACATGATGCTCTCGTTGGTGTATTCGTGGTTCGCGAACAGCAGGGCGCGGCGGCCCTTGCTGCCGGGGATCTCCAGGATGTCCGAGTAGTCGTTGTTGTAGCCGAACTGCTGTTCCTGGGCGGCGGCCGTCTGGTTGTTGAGGTCGAAGTCCGGCGCGGTGTTAAAGATCGGGTCGCCCCAGCGGATGACCGGCTGCCAGGTGAACCCTGCGGGCACGGTCAGCTTGTCCACGTCCGCGGCGATGGACGGGATCGCGGTGAACTGCAGCTTGGATACGCCGAAGCCGTCCTTTGCTGCGGCGGCGAGGCCGGTGCCGCCGTCGGCCACTGCAGTTCCGGCGGACGTTACAGCACTGCCGAGCACGACGGCGAGCGCGCCGGCGGCGCCGAAGCCGAGGGCGGCGCGGCGGGACATCGTGGCAGAGGCGATGTCGCGGAAGTAGCTGTTGGAGCTGGTGTTGCAGACCTCGCCCGAGCAGGCGTTGTCGCACTTCAGCGCACAGGTGACGGGGCTGCGCTTGCCTTTGGTGTGGCCGAGCATGGGTAGCAGGGCAAACTTACGTCCGGTCGTATCAGACATGGGGGCCTTCCAAGGGATGTGATGCGGTCCCGCCCACCCTTCCAGCGGATCCCAACCGGCAGTTGTCAGACAGGTGAAGATCCGGTGAACAGGAAGGAGTGAGAGAGCGTCGCAGGAAAACCGTCAGGAAGTGAGAGCGGGTCACAGGAAAACCCGCGGGAAGTGAGAGAGCGTCCGGGGTGGGGGCAGCGGGGAGGTTACGGGCGGTCGCCTGCCCGGGATGCCAGCAGGGCGTGGACGCGGCGGAGGCGCTCCAGCCACCAGTCCCGGCGGTCCGGGGAAGCCGCGTAGCGCTCCAGCAGCCCGGCGTCGGCGGCGACGTCGCGGACGCGGATGGCGCCGTCGTCGGCCACCAGCGGGTCCAGCGTGATGTCCTGCTCAAACAGTGACACCGTTCCCAGCCCGCACGCGTACGGCAGTTCGGGGAGCGCCGCCGCCAGGGCCAGCCCGGCGCGGATCCCCACCGAGGTGTCCAGCGCGGAACTGACGACGGCGGGCAGCCCGGCCTGCCCCACGATGTCCAGGGCGCGCCGCACTCCCCCGAGCGGCGCCACCTTCACCACGATCAGGTCGGCCGCGCCCGCCCGAGCGACGCGAAGGGGGTCGGATTCCTTCCGTACGCTTTCATCCGCGGCAATCAGCACGGGGATGCCGGCGGCCCGCAACCGGCGGCGCACTTCGGCCAGGCCCTCGATGTCCGGCACCGGCTGCTCGGCGTATTCAAGCCCGACGGCGGACAGCCGGGTCAGTGCCTCGACAGCGGCGGGCACGTCCCAGCCGCCGTTCGCGTCCACCCGGATGGCTGCGTCCGGGAGGGCGCTGCGGACGGCGGCAACCCGGGCGGCGTCGTCGTCGAGCGTCTGGCCCCGTTCGGCCACCTTGACCTTGACGGCGTCCACCCGGCCGAAGCGGGCCAGGACGTCCGGAACACGGT
Source organism: Arthrobacter sp. GW460-12-1-14-TSB2 (assembly GCF_059423525.1). Taxonomy (NCBI): domain Bacteria; kingdom Bacillati; phylum Actinomycetota; class Actinomycetes; order Micrococcales; family Micrococcaceae; genus Arthrobacter; species Arthrobacter sp. GW460-12-1-14-TSB2. Next base: position 2,746 of record NZ_JBWKYC010000045.1, on the reverse strand, counting down.
CCGAGGCAACGGCGGGAACGGTGGCGTTGACGGGAATCACGGAGCGGACGGGAGGCGGAAACCCCTCCCAGCCGGCCTCGATGGCGGAGGCGAGCCAGGGGGCGGCTTCGGCGTCGTCGTATTCGGGAAAGGGGCAGAACTCCCCCCAGCCGAGCGGGCCGTCCAGCAGCAGGGCCTCGCGCCGGGTGATGCCCCTGAACTTCACGCGCATGGGCAGGCTCACCACATGGGCGGACGCCGCAAGCTGCTCCAGCGAAGGCAAAGCCGGGAACGAATCAGGCAACTGGCGTTTGACGTCGGCGGGCATGATTTCACTCTACCGGCCACGTCTGACGGTGACGGGGCCCGCGCTTCAAGCGCCTGGGCCAACAAGTCCTTGGTAGGGCCGACGGCGACTGGGGGCGAGCTTCACGTTTTATGAGACTCGTCGCCGCCGGCCCAGCTCAAGGAGCCCCGGGCATGCATTCCCTGCGGTTAGCCGCCTGGTCTGCTGCGGGGCGGCCGGTGTAAAACCCGACCGTTAAGAAGATCGTAGGGATTGAATGCCGGGCCCACATGAGTGAGTGCTACTCGTTTTTGCCGGCGTTAGGTACTCAAGGAAGCGGCCATCACGCGCCGCCAACAGCGCATGATGGCCGCCTCCGGTGAGCGGCATCCAGCGGGTCGTTTAAGTGGGGCTACCGGTGCCCGCGGCCGTCATCCTTGGCGCGGTCCAGCAGCTTGCAGATGTCCTTCGCGTGCCGGATGCTGTTGTGTTTAAGGGCCGGGGCCTCGAGACGTATTTCCCCCCGGTGGCAGCGCCAGCGACAGAGTGGCGGGCATGGTTTTGCGGATGCCAATGCCCGGAGTGTCACCGTCCCAGGTCATTGGCATCCGCTACGGCCGCCGGCTTAGTGCTGATCGGCTGACGCCCGCTACGTCCCAGCGTAGGAAAAATGGCCGCCGCCCGGCACGAGTATTTGCTACCTGTTTTGGTGGCGGATTGTTGCCAGTGTCGGCGGCGGATACGGTGCTCCTCCCCCAATCCAGCACCGGTCTCCGGCCTGTTCCCAGCTTTCTGTGGGACGCTGATGGTGATGACTTCCCACCTTAAAGATTCCCGACGACGGCGGCCCGCCGGGCAGGGGCGTGGCGCCGTGGCGCTGGGTGCGCTGTGCATCCTTGCGACGCTGGCCTGTGTGGCCGGCCTGATCGCGACGTACTACTTCTTCGTGCGGACCACCACGGGCCAGTACATTGACGAATCGGCGCTGGTGGAGGCCGTGGCCATCCACGGCCCTGCCGGGAAGGCCGCCACCCGGTTCCTGGACTGGCTGCCCACGGTGTCGCTCGTGGTGGGCGCCGTCGTCGTCCTCCTCGTCTCGGTGATCCGGAAGCGCTGGCGTGCCGCCGGCATTGCCGTTGCCGCGTGCATCGGGGCGAACATCGCCACGCAGGTCCTGAAGGCGCTGTTGCCGGAGCGGCCGTTCCGCGGCGTGGAAACGCTGGAGCTGAACTCCCTGCCCTCCGGCCACACCACGCTCGCTGCATCCGCCGCTGCCGCGGTGTTCCTGATGGCCTCACCGCGGTGGCGGCCGTTCGCAGGATTCGCAGGCGGCAGCTTCGCGATCATTTCCGGGGTTTCCACCGTGGTGAACCAGTGGCACCGCCCGTCCGACGTGATTGCGGCCTTCCTGCTGGTGGGCGCATTCGTCATCCCGGCCGGCTGGCTCATCATCCGCACCGGGAACACCTGGAACGTGTGGGACGGCTTCGGCGGGCACTGGGCGTCCTCGCGCTGGTGGCTGCGGCTGCCGGCCCTGATCTGCCTGGTATTCGCCGCGGCCGCCGCCTTCCTGCTCACGCGCTACGTGCCCGGCGAGGGCGGCAGCGGCACGAGCTACTTCTGGGGCGGCATCTCGCTGATCGTGGTGGCCGGCTACCTCGCCGCGGTGGCAACCACCGCCCTGTTTGCGTTCGCCGTGCGCCGCCCGGCGGGTGGCTGACAGTCCGGCTACTTCAGGAACGAGGCGTTGAAGGAGTTCAGGTCCACCGGAATGCCGTTGAGGCTCTGCTCGAACTTCTGCTGAATGCCGATCCGCATGGTGCTGGAGGTGTTCCAGCCGCCGTACTGCACCGGCGTAGGCGCGAGGTAGTCGGCCGTCCAGGTGGAGTAGTTAAGGTTGCTTGCAGTGTTGGTGTCCCAGAGCGGCACGTCGGCGAAGGCCGTGCTGCTGCCCATGAGGTCCGGCCACATGCCGCTGCCGCTGTAGATGACTGGCCGCACGCCCATGCTGCGGACGCCGTCCACCATCTCCCGGGTCACCGGAGGGCTGCCCGGCTCCACGTCCAGGGCGAAGAACTGAAGCTGGGCTGCATACGGTCCCGCGGCGCCGATGCCGCCCCGCCAGCAGGAGGCGTCCCGCGTGTACACGGCAATTTTCAGGCCCGCGTCCAGCGCCATCTTCAGCTGGGCCTGGGTCCGGTACCAGGGGTCGCAAGTACCCCATGCGGTGGAGTGCATCACGTAAAGCCGGATCCCGGCGTCGTACGCTTTTTTGAACCAGGCGGGATCTGAGATCGCGGCCGTCGTGTCCACTACCTTCACTGAAGGGCTGGTGGCGGGAGGGCTGACCTTGGCGGGCTGCATCTTCACCTCCTGGACTGAGTTCTTAAGGGCTGAGTCGTTACGCGCTGAAGCGGGCTGCAGCGCTGCCGCCTGGACTTCCGACGCCGGAGTGGCCGGGGCGGGGGTAGAAACCGGTGC
>NZ_JBWKYC010000044.1:0-9310 GCF_059423525.1 Arthrobacter sp. GW460-12-1-14-TSB2 | reverse complement strand
TCAATTCAACCAATCCATATAAATAAATTGGTATCAACAAACTTGGCACACTATTGAGTTCTCAAACAACAGACACATTCGAATACTTTTCAAACAAATATTTGAATTCCGATGAATTCTTTGTTATCATTTCTTCGCTGCGATGTTTCTAGCTTATTTCATTCATTTCCACTTTGCAAATCCGGCTATTCTTCCGAAATTCACTTGGTGGAGTGAATCCGCCCAGCAAAATATGAAGCAATTTTTCATTTCTGCGACTTGCGCATGAAGAATTGCTTTTCATTTGTAGGGGGTCTGTCACCACTCAGCGGCGGCGACTCAGAAAACAATACACGCTCCTCCCCGGCCTCGCAAATCGGCCGGAAAGGAGCGTGCACATGACGTCGTGGTAACTGTCAGCCCTAGGAAGCAGCCACTTCCACAGTTGCCAGGTTCTTCTTCCCGCGGCGCAGGAGCAGGTAGCGCCCGTGCAGAAGTTCACTGCCCGCAATGACTGCCTCAGGATCGGTGACCTTGGTGTTGTTGACATAGGCACCGCCTTCACCCACGGTCCGGCGGGCGGCCGATTTGCTGTCCGAGAGCCCGGAGGCCACGAGCAGATCCACGATGCCAAGGCCGTCAGCTGCAACACGGGCCGAAGGCAGCTCGGCGGTGGCAGCCGTCAGTGTCCGTTCGTCCAGCGCCGCAAGGTCCCCGCCGCCGAAAAGCGCCGCGGAAGCAGCGATGACCTTCTCCGTTGCCTCAACCCCATGGACCAGGGAGGTCACTTCAAACGCAAGCCGGCGCTGGCCTTCACGGGCAAAGGGACGCTCGGCAATGGAAACTTCCAGGGCTTCGATCTCGGCGCGCGTCAGGAAGGTGAACACCTTCAGCCGCGCGGCAACGTCGGCGTCGGCCGTGTTCAGCCAGAACTGGTAGAACGCGTACGGGCTGCACATCTCCGGATCGAGCCAGATGGCATTGCCTTCGCTCTTGCCGAACTTGGTGCCGTCCGAATTGGTGATGAGCGGCGTGCCAAGTGCGTGCACGTGCTTGCCCTCAACCTTGCGGATGAGTTCGGTGCCGCTGGTGAGGTTGCCCCACTGGTCAGAGCCGCCGGTCTCCAGCACGCAACCGTAGTCACGGAAGAGCTGGAGGTAATCCATGCCCTGCAGGATCTGGTAGCTGAATTCGGTGTAGCTGATGCCTTCATCCGAGCTCAGGCGGGAGGCAACGGCGTCCTTGCGGAGCATGGTGCCGACCCGGAAGTGCTTTCCGATCTCGCGCAGGAAGTCGATGGCGCTCAAGGGCGCGGTCCAGTCCAGGTTGTTAACCATCCTGGCCGCGTTTTCGCCTTCAAAGCTGAGGAAGCGGCGGACCTGTGCCTGGAGGTACCCGACCCATTCGGAAACGGTGTCCTTGGTATTCAGGGTGCGTTCCGCCGTCGGGCGCGGGTCACCGATCAGGCCTGTCGATCCGCCGACCAGGCCCAGCGGCCTGTGGCCGGCGAGCTGGATGCGGCGCATGAGGAGCAACTGCACGAGGTTGCCCAGGTGCAGGCTTGGCGCGGTGGGATCGAATCCGCAGTAATAGGTGATCGGGTCCCCGGCGAGCAGCTTTTCCAGTTCCACTTCATCAGTGGACACGTGGACCAGGCCGCGCCAGTTGAGCTCTTGCCAGATGTTGGCAAAGGTCGGATCGTTCTGTTGGGACTCGAGATCATTTAGTTGGGACACGTGATCTAAGTTAGCAGGATTGCCCGGTCCGCAGCGCTGCGCGGGAGCCAAATGAGCGTTGCATGACAGTGCCGCGGGACCGGCGGGAGGCCGGAACGATCCGGTCCTCCCGCCAGCCGTGTTCCAGGCAGTACCCAAAGGCACCAGCCAGGATCAGCGTTCGATGCCTGCCGGTACCGGAGCGGCGGAGATGAGCCGCAGCCGCTGGGTGGGCCGGGTCATGGCAACGTAGAGGTCCCCCACCCGTCCGTGCTCATGGTTGAGCATCATGGACGGCTCGAGCACCACCACACCGTCGAACTCCAGGCCCTTGGCCTCGCGCGGGCTGATGACGACGATGTCCTGCTCGTAGCTGCCGGCGCCGGTACCGACGCGGCGGCCGTAGGCAGCCCGCAGCGCGGAGGTGGCTTGCGGGAGGAGCTCGCCGTCGGCAATCACCGCAAGCAGGCCGCCGTCGAGCGCGTCCAGCTCATCCGGCAGGACCTCAACGAGCCGGCTGACCACTGACCCGTCATCCACGCGGTCAATGATCGGCGACCAGCGTCCCTCCCGGACCGCTTTGGGAGCCGAAATCACCAGTCCGGCGGCAGTGGCCATCCGGGCTGCAGCCTCCGCGATCTGCGACGGCGTGCGGTAGTTGACGGTGAGTTCCTCAAGCTGCCAGCGGTCGCCGAACATCGGCTCCAGCGCGCTCTGCCAGGACTTGGCCCCGGCCACGGAACTGGTCTGGGCGATGTCGCCGACAATCGTGAACGACTTCAGCGGGCAGCGCCGGACGAGCAGGCGCCACTGCATCGGCGACAGTTCCTGGGCCTCGTCTACAACAATGTGCCCGAATGCCCACGTGCGGTCAGTGGTAGCCCGTTCGGCCGCGGTGAGCCGCGCTTCGCGCTCCTGGTTCTGGTCCACGAGTTCCTCGGCCGTCATCAGGACGTCCACCCCGGCGGTTTCCATGTTCACCAGCGTTTGCTTGGCGTTGGCGATGTCCCGGGCGCGGTCGTGCTCCTGCTGGGCCAGGCCCCGGCCCGCTGCGGGATCAAGCTCGCCCAGAAGTTCAGCGGCCTCGTCCAGCAGCGGAACATCGGCCTCGGTCCAGGGACTGTCGGCCGGGCGGGCCAGCAGCGCGCGCTCAGCGTCGGTCAGCTGGGGCGTGCAGGCTTCAAGGATGGCCGGCTTGCTGAACAGCTCGGAGATGAGCTTCTCCGGCGTCATCGGCATCCAGCAAAGGTTCAGCGCGATCCGGACATCGCGGGCAGTGCGGACGTCCTCGGCGAGGTACGAGCGGTCGGCGTTATTGCCGATGCTGCCGGCCTCGACGAGCTCGGTCATCTGTTCGGTCAGCTCGCGGAGCAGGATCTTCACGAACGTCAGGCGCGCCTCGTTGTGCGGCTTGTGGGTGGCGCGGGCCTTCTCCCGTGCCCGCCGCACCTGGCGCGGGGTCAGGACCAGCTTGCGGCCGTCCACCTCAAGGATCCGGTTCTCGGCCGGAATGCGCTGCCTGTTGGACACGGCGTTGGCCACGACCTCGGCCATGTCCAGCCGTCCCTTGACGGCCGCGACATCCGCTTCCTGCTCCGGTACGGCATTGATGCCCGGCATGAGCCGCCCGACGCTCGCCATGACCACACCCGTCTCGCCGAGTGACGGCAGGACGCGCTCAATGTACTTCATGAACGACGACGACGGGCCCACGAGAAGCACACCGGCAGTCTTGAGCCGGTCGCGGTGCGTGTACAGGAGGTACGCGGCACGGTGCAGGGCGACGGCGGTCTTGCCTGTTCCGGGTCCGCCCTGGACGACGACGGCGCCGGAGATGGAGGAGCGGATGATCCGGTCCTGTTCCGACTGGATGGTGCCCACGATGTCGGACATGCGTCCGGTGCGCTTGGAGTTAAGGGCGGCCAGCAGTGCGCCCTCCCCCTGCAGGGATTCGTTGTCGGCCAGCATGTCGGCGTCCAGGACGTCGTCTTCAATGGCCTTGACCTCGCGGCCCTGCAGAATCAGGTGGCGGCGGCGGCGCACGCCCTGGCGGTCGAAGGCAGTGGCCTGGTAGAAGTGCCCGGCTTCGGGCGCGCGCCAGTCAACCATGAGCCGCTGGAGGTCATCAGTCGTCAGGCCGATGCGGCCGATGTACTGCGCCTCCCCCGAGTCCAGGTCAAGGCGGCCAAAAACCAGCCGGTCGTCCACGGCGTCCAACTGCGCCAGGCGGTCCTCATAAAGGGCCGCGAACGCGTCCCGTTCGGAAACGTTCTGCATTGTTCCCACGGCTCCGGCACGGCGGACCTGGGCTAGCTGAGTGCGCTTTTCCTCGCGCAACTCATCAAGGCGGGCATACAGTCCCGCAACATAGTCCCGTTCATGGGCCAAATCAGCGTCGAGCATCGAGACTTTCCCCTATCGCAAAAGACAGACCGTCCATTCTACAACCATTTTGTTGAACGCGCCTGAAACATTTCAGTTCCCCGGTTTTCCGCTTCCCGCTTCGGTCACCGGGTCCACGCCAACGCCGGTTTAACGGCCCCCGCGGGCCCACGCTAGAGCCGGATGAGCGAGCGGACGCGGTGGCCGCTCAGGGCGGAACGGCCGCGAAGCTCGCCGAGTTCCATGACCACGCCCACCCCGGCAACATGCACTCCGCAGCGCTCAAAAAGCCGCGTGGCGGCGCCGAGCGTGCCGCCGGTGGCAAGGACGTCGTCGAGAATCAGCACCCGGCTTCCGGCCGGGAGGTCAGTGGTGTGCAGTTCCAGCGTTGCGCTGCCGTACTCCAGCGCGTAGTCCTCCGAGATCACCTTGCGGGGGAGCTTTCCGGCCTTGCGCACGGTAATCACACCGGTGTTGGTGGCGTAGGCGGCAGCGGCGGCAAGAAGGAAGCCACGTGCTTCCACTCCGGCAACGGCGTCGAACTGGCCCTTAAAGGGCTCCACGAGTGCGTCCACGACGGCGTGGAGGGCAGCACCGTTGGCGAAGACCGGGGTCAGGTCCTTGAAGATGATTCCGGGTTTGGGATAGTCCGGCACCGTCGCGCAGAGGCTGTTGATCAGCTGGTCCACGGGAACGTTTCGTCTGGCTTGGCCCGGCTCGCTTAGATTCACGCATCCACCCTATGCCTGTGGACGCCATTCTTCACGATCCGCGCGCGGCCACAGGGCGGTCCGGGCGGGCCTTCGCAGCCTTGTAGCGCGAGACCGTGGGATCCCCGGTCAGCCAGAACCGCCATGGATACGCATGGCTGCCGCCCGCACCCGAAACCCCCACGCGCGGCCCGGTGCTGATCTCACGTGCCCGTGCCACGGGCAGCTCCAGCCTGAACGGCTCGCCGAGGACGTCCCGCCCGCTGTCCGCCGTCGTCAGCCCCAGTGCCGTGGCGAGCCGGGCGGGCCCGCTGGCCAGGTCTTTGGAGGATTTCGACGTCGTGCGCCTGGCCCGGGCAAGGTCCTCGCCGCCCACTATTTCCCCGCCCCGCAGCAGCAGGGCCGACGCCGTTCCGGGCGGTCCGCAAACAATGTTGGCGCAATAGTGCATGCCGTAGGTGAAGTAGACATAAAGGTGCCCGGCGGGGCCGAACATGGGTGTGTTGCGTCCGGTCTGTCCGCGGAAGGTGTGGGAACCGGGGTCCGGGTGCGGGGAGTCACGGGGGCCCAGATAAGCCTCCACCTCGGTGATCCGTACGGAAACGGCACCCTCCGGGCTGTCATGCGTCAGGACGGCGCCAAGCACCAGGGGCGCCACGTGCCGGGCGTCACCGGACAGCACTTGCCGCACGAAGTGTTCGTGTCCGGGGCGCGGCGGGCTGCTGCTCATGCACTGACTTTAACAAAGCGTCGCCGCATCAGGGTCCCCACGGCCGTGTCCGATTTCCGCTAGCCCCCGCTGCGGGGACCTGACAGGATGGAGCCATGGACTTCTGGCAGCGCTACCGGGCAATCGATGCCCGCGACACCCGTTTCGACGGGCAGTTCTACACCGCTGTCCGGACAACCGGCATCTATTGCCGCCCCTCGTGCCCGGCCAGGACGCCGAAGGCGGAAAACGTCACGTTCTACGAAACCTCCGCTGCGGCCCACGACGCGGGGTACCGGGCCTGCAAGCGGTGCCTGCCGGAGGCCGTTCCGGGCACGCCGGCATGGAACATCCGTTCCGACATTGCGGGGCGGGCCATGCGGCTCATCAACGACGGCGTGATCAACCGCGACGGCGTGGAAGGGCTCGCTTCGCGGCTCGGCTACTCGTCGCGGCAGCTCAACCGGATCCTTACCCACGAACTGGGCGCAGGTCCCCTATCGCTGGCGCGGGCCAGCAGGGCCCAGACCGCCCGGACGCTTCTGGTGTCCACGCAGATGAAGCTGGCGGACGTGGCGTTCGCAGCGGGGTTCAGCAGCGTCCGCCAGTTCAATGAAACCATCGGCGAGGTCTTCGCCATGACGCCGACGGCGCTCCGGGGCACGGCAGTCCGGGGCAGCGCAGTTCGGGGGACTGCCAGTCACCACCGGGCACCGGCCGCGACCACGGCGCTGACGCTGAACCTGCCCTACCGTGAACCGTTCGATCCGGGCGTCTTCGATTTCCTCGCGGTCCGGGCCATTCCCGGGATCGAGGCCGGCACCGCAACGTCTTACGCCAGGACCCTGCGGCTCCCGCACGCTGACGCCCGCTTTGGCACAACGTACGACGCCGGCGCCCCGGGGCGGCCCTTGGTCCTCACCATCGGTGCGGTGGATCTCCGGGACCTGCCGTCACTGCTGAGCCGGGTCCGTCGGCTCCTGGATCTCGACGCCGACCCGGTGGCCATCGACGGCGCACTGGCAGCAGATCCGCGGCTGGCACCGGCTGTCAAAGCCTTCCCGGGCATGCGGATGCCCGGGGCTGTGGATCCGCAGGAATTGCTGATCCGGGCCATGATCGGCCAGCAGATCACCGTCGCGGCCGCCCGGACCGCACTCACCCAACTCTCCGCCTGCGGGAGCGAGAGCCTGGTGCCGGCGGATGGGCTGCACCGGCTCTTCCCCACACCGGCCGAGATCGTCGACCAGGGTTTTGGCCTGTTGCGTGGACCCCGGCGGCGGATCGACTCCGTTCGGGCCGCCGCCGGTGCCATGGCCGCAGGGGACCTCGACTTCGGCTATGGAGACGACCTCGCCGGGCTGCAATCGAAGCTCCTCCCCTTGCCAGGCGTGGGTCCGTGGACCGTGGGATACGTCGCCATGCGCGTGATCGGAGCGCCCGACGTGTTCCTGGCCAATGACGCGGCCGTCCGCAACGGTATCCTCGCCCTCAGAGCCGGCGACCCGGCGGGCGCCGGCTCCCGGGAGTCCGCCGGCTGCCTGGAAGACGGCCGGCTGCCCGGCAAGCTCACGCCGGACTTCACCGAAGTGAGCCCCTGGCGTTCATATGCCACCATGCACCTCTGGCGGGCGGCCGCCATAAGCCCGAAGCCCAGGCAGACGCGGCAGACGCAGCAGGCACCGGTGCTGTCCGCCGTACCGCAGATTTAACCCTAATGAGTTAACCCCGCCGATTTCTCAGCCCCGTAGTTTTAACCCAGGAAAGTGAAGAAATGAAAGCCGAACTTCTGACCATGTCCACTCCGGACGGTCCGTTCACGATCATTGCCCGCGATGGTGCCGTCCTGGCGTCCGGCTGGACTGCCGAGACTGCGGAGCTGACCGGGCAGATCCATCCCGAACTGCTGCCGGATGAATTCGTCCCTGTCCTGGACCTGGGCGAAATCTCCGACGCCGTTACGGCTTTCTACGCCGGCGATCCGGCACCGGCCATGCGGGTGCCCGTACTGCAGAAATCGGGGCCTTTCCGCAGCCATGCCTGGGATGTCCTCCGCACGGTGAGCCCGGGACGGCCGGTCACCTACACCGAATACGCGGAGCTGTCCGGAAACCCGCGGGCCGTCCGGGCGGCGGCGAGTGCCTGCGCGTTCAACGCGGCGGCCCTGTTCGTGCCATGCCACCGCGTGGTGCGTACAGACGGAACCCTGGGCGGATTCAGGTGGGGACTCGCCGTCAAGCAAAGCCTGCTGGGACGCGAAAAGAGCTGACGGGAACCCCCGGGGCGGCGACCGGCCGGATTACCTGCCGGGCGCCTCGCTTGCCGGCCCGTTCAATTGCTGATCGGACCTACTTGGTGCTCGGAACTCCCGAGGGCCAGGGCAGCAACTCCGGAAGATCCACGCCGTCGGCCGCAGCAGACGCCCGCAGGCTGCCGAGGGAAGGTTCGCGCCCCGCGAGCCAGGCCGCGATGTCCGTCAGCATTCCGTTGATCACGGTGGACCGGTTTCCGGTGCCGACGGTCACGGGCGGAAGGCCGAGTGGCTGCAGCACGAACCGCTGCCCGTCCGGCACCCGGGCTGCCAGGAAATCGAACAGGTGCTCGCAGAAGGGCCGGCTCCAGGTTTCCGGGCCGAGGCCGGTCTTGAGGTCCGAGGCATGGATCACGAGTTCCCGCCAGAGCGCGAACCCGCCGTCCTGCACCACACCCCCGCGGTAGGAAATCGGAACCTGCCAGCCACCTGCGTCCAGGGAATCGAAGGCCCGCATGGCGCGCTCCAGCGCAGAGTCCAGATCGGCCCGGTGTTCCGCCAGGGTGTGGCCGGCTGCCATTTCGATGGCCTTGGTGCGGCCCTCTTGGCCGCCGTCGTATAGTTCCACGGTTTCGCCGCGCGCGGCGAATTCCAGTTGACGGGCCATCGCGTTCGAAATACCGGCCAGGTGGGCGAGCACGTGGCCCCGCGTCCAGCCTGGCAGCAGTGAGGACGCCGGGACGTCTTCTTCGGCGAGTTTGCCGGCCTGGGAGGCAACGACGTCGGCGGCTTTGTGGAGTTCGGCGAGCAGCGCTTCCGTTGTGATTGCGGTCATACCCGCCATCGTAGCGGACAGTTAATCGTCCTTAACGCAGGCCGGTACCCTGACCGGGGCTGTCCGGGGCTGGACCGAGCGGACCGGCTCCGTAGCGGTGGCGGACGTGGCGGCGGTCGTGCCGGGCCTGCCAGAACTCAATCTCGAGCGGCTGGACGGCGTAGAGCTGCCAGTCCGGATTGCTGCTGCCGTCCGCCGCAGGCCTGGCGGCCCAGTCTGCCGCCGACGCCTCGGCGGACAGCTCAACGACGCCGCCGGCCACGCGGACCTGCCGGCCCTGCAGCGGCCAGTAGAAATTCAGTGCAGCCTTCGGTGTCGCCGCGAGTTCCTGGCCTTTGCGCGAGGTGCGGGACGTCGCGATGTGCCAGCCGTCGTCGTCAATGTCTTTCAGGATCAGCATCCGGGACGACGGCTGGGCATCGGCTCCCACGGTGGCCAGACTGCACGCATGCGGCTGGGGTTCCCCGGCCGCAAGCGCCTCCGCAAGCCAGTGCCGGAACAGCTCGGCCGGGTCCTCCGGTGCAGCCTCGGGGTCAAAATCCGGCAGGTCGTCGGGGAAGTCGGGCAGGGCGCGGAGGTACCGGCGGAAGGATTCGCTCATGCAGCCACCTTAAACGCAGAACGCTCTCTCAGTTATTGCATGAATATTGGCAACGCTCTCTCACTTTGAACTGCTCCCCGGAAGTTGGACTGAGAAATTCAGTTCCGACTTCCGGGGAGCAGTTTTAT
>NZ_JBWKYC010000043.1:0-11428 GCF_059423525.1 Arthrobacter sp. GW460-12-1-14-TSB2 | reverse complement strand
TCTCTTCCGGATCACGATCAGGCAGCTGGTTAGTCAACCCGCTGAGGATATGGGAGGTATCTTCTCCTGCAGCCACGTCCAACCTCTCTTTGCGCGCATGCATCGGCGCACTCAGGTCCGGCAGGGTAACTGCCTGGCGTGAACGCGACGTGTGCGACGTATCGGTTACAACAGCCCGGTCATGTGCGCCGGGCAGGGTCCTATCACGTCTATGACCGCTTAAATCCAGGGCGATCGCCCCGCCGGCATAGACGTCATCAGCCACTCTAGCTGTGAGAGCTATCCGATGCGTAGCCGCTGCCTGACGTGCTTGTCGTATTTGACGTCATACTGGTTTGTGACGGTAGCCGCCGGGCCGGACCGCCGCCAGACCGTTGGTGTGACGCAGAATAAGTGGGATCGCTGGGGCAGTAGCTTGAAGAGCAGGCACAAAGGGTGTTGGCTTGTAGTAATGGAAATCACTAGATTTATGCAAATGACTAAGCATTGGAGGAACACGTGAGTGAGGCCGACGCCGCCACTTCGGTAAATGTGGCGGAAAAATTGGGTTTCAAAAACGGGGATCTGATTCAGGAGTTCGGTTACGACGACGACGTCGACTTCGACTTGCGTGATGATATTGAGGACCTCACCGGGTCCGAACTCCTGGATGAAGACGACCATGACGTTGTAGACGCCGTCATTTTCTGGTGGCGGGACGGCGACGGGGACCTTGTTGACACGCTCATGGATTCCCTGACCACGTTGAGTGAGAACGGTGTGGTCTGGGTTCTGACTCCGAAGTCGGGAAGGCATGGCTACGTGTCCCCGGCGGAGATCCAGGAAGCGGCACCCACGGCAGGGCTTCACCTCACCACCTCGGCCGGTGTATCCAAGGACTGGAGCGCCACGCGCCTGGTCACCAGGAAGAACAAGTGACGGTTCAGCCACTGCAAACGGCAGAAAATCCCGCAACGACCAGCGTCCCGGAGGTCGGAGAGCCGGCCCCTGACTTTGAGCTGGTCAATCAGTACGGCGAACCGGTCCGGCTGTCGGAGCTTCGGGGGCGCAATGTCGTCGTCGTTTTCTATCCGTTTGCCTTCTCGGGGATCTGTACCGGAGAGCTATGCGAGATCCGGGACAACCTTTCGCTGTTCGAAGATGCGAACGCAACTGTCCTGGCAATATCCGTGGACAGCAAATTCACGGGGCGGGCCTACGCGGAAAAGGAAGGCTATGGATTTGATCTGCTGGCCGACTTCTGGCCGCACGGGGACGTGGCATCGGAATACGGCGTCTTCGACCCGGCCAGCGGCATGGCGAAGCGTGGAACGTTCATCATCGACGCGCACGGCATCATCCGGTACGTCGTGGTGAATCCGCGCGGCCAGGCCCGTGATCTGGGTGGATACCGCGCAGCCCTGTCGGAGCTCGGCGGGAACTGACGGAATGAGGCAGCGGCACCCCGGACTTGGCATGACTGGGTTCGCCAGCCTGCCGCCGGTGGGTGCTGCCGCTCCTGCCCCTGACGAAATCGGAGCCCTGGCGGACATCAGGGACGCCATAGCGGGAAAGCGCTTCGCCCTCCTGACCGGGGCCGGCCTCAGCACCGACTCTGGTATCCCGGACTACCGCGGGCCCGGTGCGGCTCCACGGGCGCCCATGACATATCAGGAGTTCATCGGCCACGCGGCCAACCGCCAGCGGTACTGGGCGCGCAATCACATCGGCTGGTCGCACCTCCGTCGCGCCGATCCGAATGAGGGCCATGCGGCCGCGGCCCGGCTTGAGCAGCGGGGCCTTCTCACCGGCCTTATCACCCAAAACGTGGACCGGCTCCATGAAGACGCGGGCAGCATCAATGTTGTCGACCTCCATGGCCGCTTCGACCGGGTGGCCTGCCTGTCCTGCGCCCGCCGCTACAGCAGGACCCTGCTGGCAGGAGTGCTGGAGGAACTGAACCCCGGATTCCTGGAACGGGCCCTGGCGGACGGCGTGGTGGAGATCGCGCCCGACGCCGATGCAACCGTGGAGGACTCGGCCCTGATCAGCAGTTTCATCGTGGCTCACTGCCCGGCATGCGGGGGCACCCTCAAGCCCGACTTTGTGTACTTCGGTGAAAATGTCCCGAAGGACCGGGTGGAGCGCTCGTACGCCATGGTCGACGCGGCCGGCGCTCTGGTTGTTGCCGGATCCTCACTGACGGTCATGAGCGGCCTTCGATTCGTCCGTCACGCCGCCAAGCAGGAGAAACCAGTGGTGATCATCAACAGGGGAGCCACGCGCGGCGACGACCTGGCCACCATCAAGCTGGAGGCGGGGGTCAGTGAATCGTTGACGTGGCTGGCGGCCGAACTGCCGGACCTGTGACGTTCACCTCACTGCCCCGTGGCGGGTTCGTCGATTGGCGTTCGGCGGGACTTGTCCGGTAGAGTTGCTGTTCGTTGGTTGAAGCGCTGAGGCGCGGAAACCACGGTTCGGGTCTTTAGCTCAGCTGGTAGAGCGCCACGTTTACACCGTGGATGTCATCGGTTCGATCCCGGTAGGACCCACCAGCAAAACCCCGTCATTGCAGGCCGATCAGGCAGGCAAAGGCGGGGTTTTTTGTCGTCCCGGCCATGGTTATTGGCGCCAGGGGAGGAATGTCGGACCCTGTTCATAGTGTGGCGGCATGGAACACGTCATGATGAGGCTAGCCCCGGACGGCCGGCCGCTTTCCGTTCTCCGCGGTGGCCGCGAATGGACCATTAGTGCCGAGCCGGTCCGTTGGTTTGAGCGCATCAGCTGGTGGGAGGCCGCGCGCAGGATGCCCAAGGGCCTGGGGCGAGTGGACATCGAGGTGTGGCGGGTCCAGGCGCGCCTTGGCCGCAACGAGAACTCGGCACTGACCACCATGGAATTGATCCGTGACGGGCTCGGTGGCGGCTGGCGGCTCCGGGACGCCGTGGCCGACGCCGCTTGATCCTCTGGACCGCGGAATCCCGGGGAATTGGAAAAGCCTTCCACCGCGGCTATTGGGGGATGCCGCGGTGGAAGGCTTGGAATGAATATACAGTGAATTTTTGGAAATGTGAAACATTTTCATGCCCCGGCCGATCCTCCCAGAGTCGAAGGTCCCTCGGTGCCGGCGCCGGTGCCGGCGGGGGCCCCGCTCCGGCGATACACGCAGGGGGCGCAAATCGGGTCGGCAGACATTATGATGGTTACTGTTCAGCTGAATGAACAGTTGTGAAAGAACGGCGCACTTACGGACGCGCTTTAACTGAAGGAGAATCATGGCCGATTCCCGGGCTCCCCGCACTTCCGACGGACTAGGGAGTGCGTCCCCCGCGCCGGCCGTGACGCGTGCCGCCGCAGTACTCGAGGCCCTGGCCGCTTCAGCGACGGGTCGGCTTACGCTGAGCGACCTCTCGCGGGAACTCGGCATCCCCAAATCATCAACATCGAACCTCCTGCTGGCCCTTGAGGAGGCGCGCCTTATCAACCGGCAGGGGGCCGACTTCACGCTCGGGCGCAAACTCGTGGAACTAGGTGCCGCCTACCTGAGCCGGCTGGACGAGGTGCAGGAGTTCTACCGCTTCTGTGAGCAGGCGCCCACCTTGTCTGGCGAAACCGTCCGGATCGCCATGCTGGACGGGACCAACGTCATCTACCTGGCCCGCTACGAAGGGCATCCCGCGGTCCGGCTGACCTCGAATATCGGTGACAAGATGCCCGTGTCGTTGTGTGCCGTGGGTAAGGCACTCATCGCAAGGCTGCATGACCACGACATCGACGAGATGTTCCCTGATGACCAGGAACTTCCCGTGCTGACCCCGAAATCACTCCGGACGGGTGCTGAATTCAAGAAGCAATTGCCCCTCATCCGGGAGCGCGGATATGCCTTCGAGGACGAGGAATCCACCACGGGAGTTGTGTGCCTGGCGGTATCGGTCCCGACGAGGGGGGCGCACGGCCCCAGCCTGGGGCTGTCCGTTACCGCGCTGAAGGCCACCTATTCCGAGGAGCAGGGCGCCATGATGGTGAAGGAATTGCAGGAGCTGGCCCGGTCGCTGGGCAATCCCATGGGCTAGGGGAGGGAAGCTGAAGGCCGGCGCAGATTCCGCCGAAAAATAAATCAGCTTTCATCATTGGCGAACCGTTCATGGTGCTGTACGCTGTTCAATATAGTGATCGACACCACCGGTGCCGTCGCTATCCCACCAGACCAACGGGGGTCTGGAGTGTTCTTAAGGGAGTGCTTGTGACAACTCGTACTGAATCACCACTGGCCGATGCGGACGACGCCGTCGTCGAACCGGAACAACTGCGGAGGGCAACTCTTGCCAGCTCCGTGGGCTCCGCTCTGGAGTACTACGATTTCTACATTTATGGCCTCGCTTCGGCTTTGATCTTCGGACCGCTTTTCTTCAAGCCCCTCGGCGAAGACGGCGCGCTGATCGCGTCCTTCGCCACCTATGGCGTCGGGTTTGCGGCCCGACCGTTCGGCGGGGTCATCTTCGGCTACATCGGCGACAGGTTCGGCCGCAAAATGGTCCTCATCCTGACGATCGGCCTGATGGGAACCGCAAGCTTCGCCATCGGCCTGCTGCCCACCTTCGAGCAGGCGGGCATGCTGGGTGCGGTCCTGCTCGTGACACTGCGCATCCTCCAGGGCCTCGGCGCCGGGGCTGAACAGGCCGGTGCCACCACGTTGATATCCGAAGTCGCGCCGCGCCGCCGTCGTGGATTCTTCGCTTCCCTGCCGTTCGTCGGCATCCAGCTCGGCACCCTGCTCGGAGCCGGTACTTTCGCACTGATTGCCATGGCTGACAAGGCCGTGCTCGAAGGCTGGCTGTGGCGCGTACCGTTCCTGGCCAGCATCATCCTGATTGCAGTAGCCATCTTCATCCGGCTGCGGCTCAAGGAAACTCCGGTATTCCAGGAGCTCGAAAAGCACAAAAACGTGGTCAAGAACCCCATCGGCCAGCTGTGGAAGCACTCCAAGAAGAACGTCCTGATCGGCATTGGCCTGCGCATGGGCGAGAACGGCAACTCGTCGATCTACTCAGCCCTCCTCATTGCCTTCCTGGCAGCCAAGGACGGGGTGTTCCCGGGCGACAAGTTCATCGGACCCGTGGGCCTGCTCATTGCCGCCGGCTTCGCCGCCGTCATGGTGGTCACCTTCGGCGCGCTCTCGGACCGTTTCGGCCGGGTGCCGGTCTACCGCTACGGCGCCCTGTTCCAGGCCGTCATCGCACTTCCGGCGTTCTACCTGGTGACGCTGGGCAACGTGACCCTGGTCTGGGTGGTCATGGTGGTGGGTATCGCCATCGGCGTCCAGTCCATGCTCGGACCGCAGTGCCCGCTCCTGCCGGAGCTCTTCGGATCCCAGTACCGCTTCACCGGCGTTGCCATGAGCCGTGAACTCTCCGCCGTTATGGCCGGGGGCCTGGTTCCCCTCGTTGGCGCGTCGCTCCTGGCGGCAACGAATCACTCCTGGCTGGTGCTCGCCATCTACTCCCTGGTGCTGGCGCTCATTTCGTTCGCCACGACGTTCTTCACTCCGGAGACCGTGGGCCGTGACCTCGTCCTTACCGAGGACGCGAGCTAGTACCACCCGCACCACCGGAACTGCACTCCGAAACAAAGGCTGTGGTTCCCTCCGCACGGAGGGGGCCACAGCCTTTGCTCTGCCGTCGCCGGTTCACCCGGCACGTGAGTCCGGCCGGGCCCTGGACACCGCCGGTCCCTAGTTGTTGCGTTCCAGTGCCTGGCCGATGATCCGCGCCCCTTCCGGGAAGGCTCCCGGGTTGGACCCTGAGTAGTTGAGGCGGATGAACGCACCGGCGGGTTCGGCCGGGAACCACTCCCGCCCGGCCGCGATGATGACCCCTGCGCTTTCGCAGTCGCGGGCCAGCCGCTCCAGGTCCGTGCCGTCGGGCAGCCTCGCCCAGAGGTTCAGGCCTCCCTTGGGGACCTGTTCGATGTGTGCCTGCGGGGCGTGCGCGCGCATGCTGGTGACCAGGAGATCGCGGCGCGACTGGAGCTGGTGGCGGAGGCTGCGCAGGTGCGTCTGCCACCCGGGCTGCGTCACGACGTCGAGCGCTGCAGCCTGGAGCAATCCACTGACGTACATCGACTCGGCGGCCCGGTCCGCGAGAATGCGTTCACGGGCCGGACCGCGCGCGATGACGGCGGCGATACGGATAGCCGGGGATACGCTCTTGGTCAGCGAGCGGAGGTACACCACGTGGCCGGAGTCGTCGCGGGAGGCGACGGGAACCGGACTGGTGGTGATGCCGAAGTCGTGGGCCCAGTCGTCTTCCACCAGGAACCCGCCCTTCGCACGCACCACCTCCAGGACCTCTTCGCCCCGCCCGGCAGCCCACTGTGCACCGGTGGGGTTCGCGTAGTTCGGCTGGGCGTAGAAGAGGCGCGCGCCCGTTTCGTCAAAGGCCCTGGCCAGTTCCTCCGGGTCCGGACCGTCAGGTCCGCTGGGCACCGGGACAACGCGGACTCCGGCCTGCGCCGCCGCCAGAATGGCGCCCCAGTAGGTTGGCGATTCCATCAGCAGCGGTTGTCCGCGCCCGGCCAGCGCGCTGAAAATGGAACTGAGGCCGCTCTGGCTTCCCGGCAGGACGACGACGTCACTCGGGTTCGGCGGTGTGGTTCCGGCCGGTGTCGAGCCGCCGAGTTCGTGCGCGAACCACGATTGCAGTTCCGGCAGGCCCGCTGCCGGGGGACGGGACAATGCAGCGTCGCTCCGGGCTGCGCGTGTGAGTGCCGCCCGGACAAGGCGCTCGGGCAGGAGTTCCCGGTCCGGGTAGCCGGAGTGGAAAGCGATGGCATTGTTCGGCACGTCGCGCATGGTGCTGGAGGCTGACAGCAGGGGTGCCAGCGGTGACCGCAGGGCCGCCGTCTGCCAGCCGTAGTCCGAGGGGCGCGCACTCCGGACGGCCCGTACGAAAGTGCCGACGCCGGGCCGGCTTTCGATCAGCCCTTGCGCAGTGAGGGCCTGCAGTGCCTTTTGCACGGTCACCGGACTTGCCTGGTACTCAGCAACCAGCGACCGGGTGGACGGCAGCTTCGATCCTGGCGCGGCTTTGGCGATCCACTCCCGCAGTCGCGTCGCAATTCGGGAACTGCTATCGTTGTTCATGAGAGACAATAGTAGCGCTACTACACGAAATCGCCCAGTGGTACTGCCCCGCACTCCTTCCGGACTGTGGTGGGGCCTCCTCGGAGTAGCGGCCTTCTCGTTCACAGTCCCCTTCACCAAGATTGCCGTCACAGGACTGTCGCCCCTTTTCATCGGGTCCGGCCGCGCGGTGGTGGCCTCCGTCCTCGCCGCCTTCGCACTGGCACTCACCCGGCAGCGGCTTCCCCGCGGCGTGCAGTGGGCACGCCTCGCAGTGGTGGCCGCCGGCGTCGTGATCGGATTTCCCTTGCTCACGTCCTTTGCGCTCACCACCACACCGGCCAGCCACGGCGCGGTGGTCATCGCCCTGCTCCCGGCCGCGACGGCGACGGCCGCCGTGCTGAGGGGACGCGAACGTCCACCCCTGGTGTTCTGGCTGATCACCGGTTTGGGCGCGCTGGCGGCTATCGCCTTCGCCTCCATGGAGTCCGGCGGATTCGGCCAGCTGCACTCCGCGGACCTGCTGCTCCTGGGCGCAGTGGTGGCCGCGGCCGTCGGCTACGCGGAAGGCGGCCTGCTGGCCCGGGAACTGGGCCCCTGGCAGACCGTATCCTGGGCTCTGGTGCTGGCGTCGCCGTTGATGGCGGTCCTGACGATGCTCTCCCTGGCTCAGCAGCCGCCGTCGGCCTCTCCCGTCCAGTGGGCGGCGTTCGCCTACCTCGGTGTGGTGAGCATGTTCCTGGGCTTCTTCGCCTGGTATCACGGCCTTGCCATCGGCCCCATGGCCCAGGTCAGCCAGATCCAGCTCGTCCAGCCAGTACTGAGCATCTGCTGGGCCGGACTCCTGCTTGGCGAGAGCCTGGGCTGGACCACCATCATCGGCGGCCTCGCCGTCATCCTCTGCGCCGGCGCCGCCGTCCGGGTCCGGCTCAAACCGGCGCCCGCTCCGCAAACGGCCCCACCCGCCGTCCCGCACGCCGCACGATCCCTCCAGCCTGCAAAGGATTAGCATCATGTACACCCCAGCCCACTTCGCCGCCGGACCCGACGCCATCCAGGATCTCCTCGCCCGGCCGGCCGCAGCCAATCTGGTCACCATGACATCGCAGGGCCTGCTTGCGACGCTGCTGCCCTTCGTCTATGACCCGTCGATCGGCGAACACGGCGCCCTGAACACCCACGTAGCCCGGAACAACGCGCAGTGGTCCGAGCCGGTGATCGGAGAGGCACTCGCCATCATCCAGGGCGCGGACGCCTATATCTCGCCGTCCTGGTACGCATCGAAGGCCGAGCACGGGCGCGTAGTCCCCACCTGGAACTACTCCACGGCGCATGTATACGGAAACTTGGTTGTCCACGACGATCCGGCCTGGCTCGCCAGCCAGGTCAGGCGGCTGACCGACGTCAACGAAGCAGGCTTCGACCACCCGTGGAGCGTGGACGACGCGCCGGAGCGCTACATCTCCGGGCAGCTGCGCGCCATCGTGGGCCTGGAACTGGTGATCACCCGGATCGAGGCGAAGACCAAGCTCAGCCAGAACCGGCCGGACGCCGACATCGACGGTGTGGTGGCAGGACTTACTGCCCGGGGGCACGCCGGGACCGCCGCCGAGGTCGAGCGGGCAAAGCGGCACTAGTCCCCGGCACAAACAAACAGGCCGGCTCCTCCGCCCAGGGGAGGGGCCGGCCTGTAGTGCGGCGTGCCCCAAGAGGGGCCGGCCTGTAGTGCGGCGTGCCGAAATGCCCGGCGGCCGCGCGGGCCGATGGGCGGGTGAAGATTGGCTTGGTAGGGCCTAGTAGAAGTGCACGGTGTCCACGAGGTGGGGGAGTTCCCCGCCGTCCAGGAACGTGCGCAGGTTGCTGCTGAAGCGTTCGGCGATCAGCCGGTTCTCAGCGGCGCTCAGGGCCGACGTGTGCGGGGAAACCATGACCCTCGGGTGGTTCCAGAGCGGGCTGTCCTGCGGCAGGGGTTCGACGGCGAACACGTCGAGGCAGGCGTAGCCCACCTGGCCGTCGTCGAGTGCCTCCAGGAGTGCGTCTTCATCCACCACGGTGCCGCGGCCCACGTTGACGAAGACGGTTCCCGGCTTCATGGCCGCGAACACCTCCCGGTTGAACAGCTTTTCCGTGTACGGCGTGCCGGGCAGGGTATTCACGACGGCGTCCGCCGTGGCAAGCAGGCCGGCCAGGCCGTCGTTCCCGGCCACCTCTTCGATGCCGTCGATCGGCTCAACGTTCCGCTTGGTGCCGCTCACCTTCATGCCGAGTGCCCGGGCGATGCGGGCTGTTTCCAGCCCGATCTCGCCGAGGCCCGTCACCACCAGCGTGGAGCCGTTCACCAGGCGCGTCGGGGTGCGCAGTTCGGGCCAGACCTTGGCGGCCTGGTCCACTGCAAGCTCTGCGCTGCGCTTGAAGCCGTTGAAGATACCCAGCGCGGCGAACTCCGCCAGCGGCAGGGCGTGAACGCCCGCTGAGGTGGTCACCTTGAATTTCTGCAGGGTTTCCTGGTCCAGGCCGGAAGCTTTGACCGCTCCGCCCGCGCCTGCGGCCATTGCGTGGATCCACTGGAGCCGGGGGTTGCTGCCGGCGATCCGGGCCAGTCCGGCGGGACTCTCGTTGGGGAAGCCGTACAGGACGTCGGCCTTGTTCAACATGTCCCAGTAGCGCTCCTCCTGTTCGGGAGTGCGCGTGAAGTGCGGATCGCCGGCGTGGTCCGCTGGGAACCGTTCGGGCGGGAGGAGGTCGGGCTCATAGAGGACGGTCACGGCGGGATCTACGGCGCGGATGCGCTCAACCAGCTCAGCTTCGAGCGGGACGGCGATTGCGACGGTGGTTTTAGTCGTCATAGTGTTCATCATACTGAATGGAGGCTAGGATATTGAACAGGTTTCCTCCTGTTAACCAGAACTAACCACGAAGATAACCACGATGAAGTGAGGTGCCGCTGCCGATGGATGTGCAGGCAAACCCTGATCTGAGCGAAAATTTGAGTGAAAAGAGGGCCGGTTTCGTCGGGCTGGGCCTGATGGGCGGCCGTATGGCTGTCAACCTGTTGAAGGCCGGCTGGGCCGTCACCGGCTGGAACAGGTCAGCTGCCGCCCTGGACGACTTTGCCGCGCGCGGCGGCATCCGTGCCGCTGACGTCGCAGCATTGCGGGACGAACCGGTTATCATCTTCATGCTCCCCGACCTGTCCTACATTGAGGACGCGGCCCAGGAGCTCCTCGCCGGCTGGGCCGCAGAGCCGCCCGCGCCCGGTACCGCTGTCGTTGTCATGAGCAGCGTGTCGCCCGCAGCCGTTCGGGACTTCGGGGCAAGGGTGGCCCGCTTGAGCCGCGGTAACGCCACCGTCGTCGATGCACCCGTCAGCGGCGGCACCAAGGGTGCCGAGGACGGAACCCTGGCCATCATGGCCGGCGCGGAGGAGCGGGATTTCCGGCGGCTTCTTCCGCTGTTCAGCGCTATGGGCGGCACCGTCCGGCGGCTGGGGCCGCTGGGATCAGGGTCGCTGGCAAAGGCTTGCAACCAGCTCATTGTGGGAACCACGACGGCGGCGCTCGCCGAAGCGGCAGAGCTCGCCGAACGCTCGGGCATGGACGTCGCGGCGTTGTATGAGGTGCTTGCCGGCGGACTGGCCGGCAGTAAGGTCCTGGAAGTTGTGGGGCCCCGCCTCGCTGCAAAGGACTACGAGCCCACAGGGCCGGCGAAGTTCATGCACAAGGACCTCTCGTTCGTCCTGGAAAGCGCTGCCGCCGTGGACGCGGCGGTTCCCATGGCTACCGCCGGCGTCGAACTCTACGCCGAACTGAAGCGCCAGGGTCTCGGGGACCTCGACCTCGCCGCCGTCCGGCAGGCGATTTCGAATCTCAGCTGGGACGCAAGTCAGAACCAGCAGTCACACCAGTAATCAAGAGCAATTGAGGAACAGCAGACGATGAGTGCACTTTTTGACCTGAGCGGGCGTGTTGCCCTGGTGACCGGTTCGAGTCGGGGGATCGGCAATGCGCTGGCGCGGGCGCTGGCGGATGCCGGCGCGACGGTGGTGCTGAACGGCATCAATCCTGAGCGGCTGAAGGCGGCTGAGGCTGCGATGGCGGCCGGGTACCCGCCGGGGCGGGTGCACAGTTGCGCGTTCGACGTCACCAGCGACACTGAGGCTGCGCGGGGTGTTGCATGGGTGGAGGAGAACGTGGGGCCGCTGGAGGTCCTGGTGAACAATGCGGGGATCCAGCACCGGGTGCCGATGCTGGATTTGGACGTGGCGGACTGGGAGCGGGTGATTTCCACGGACCTGACCAGCGCGTTTTTGGTGGGGCGTGAGGCGGCGCG
>NZ_JBWKYC010000042.1:0-13850 GCF_059423525.1 Arthrobacter sp. GW460-12-1-14-TSB2 | reverse complement strand
GGCCGCTGCCTCAGCTACTCCACCATCGACGACGCCGCCCGCATCGGTGACGCCGTGAAGGAAGTAACCCGCGTCCTCGGCCGGAGGCCGCTGGGAATCCTGGTGGGAACCGGCCCGGAGGCCGGCCAGGCGGAAGCGGTGCTTCGCGCCCGCGGTGTGAGGCCCGTCCGCACCACGCTCCGGCCGGCCGCCGTCGTTCCGACGCTCGCCGGCTCTGTCCTCCCGGCCGCAGGAATCGTCTTCGACGACGGCAGCAGCATGAATGGCGACCTCGTGGTCCTGGCCGAGGAACGCGTGGCGCGGGACGGCCTGGCGGCCAGTGCAGGCCTGGAGACGGCTGCAAACGGCGGCATTGTGATCGGCCAGGACTTCCGGACCTCCGTCCCGGGAATCTGGGCCATCGGCGACGCCGCCTCCTACGACGGCGTCCGGCTGGGCCTCCTGGTGGCCTCCGGCTCCGCCGCGGGGGCCTGCGCAGCCCAGCTTATGCAGGCAACGCTGCAGGCGCCTGTGCAGGCTGCCGCGTAGCATCGTTGTGGCAAGATGGTCACCTGAGAAGCCACGAAGAAAACGGCGCCTGTTGCCCACGAGGCCCGGCAGGCCCACCAGGAAGGACCACCATGAGCAACGAAGCCACCGCGGCCGGCACACCTGACGCCGCCGCCGCGGGAGTCACCGCACCCGGGGCCACAGCATCGGCAGAAATAGCCTCCTTCATCGACCACACGCTGCTGAAGCCGGAGGCCAGTGAAGCGGAGATCCTCAAGGTCTGCTCCGAAGCCGCCGAATACCACTTCAAATCCGTTTGCGTGAACCCGGTGTGGGTCAAGACCGTCAGCACCGCGCTCAAGGGTTCGGGCGTCCTGACCTGCTCGGTGGTCGGCTTCCCTCTGGGAGCCACGCCCACCGACGTCAAGGCCTTCGAGGCCCGCGGCGCCGTGCTCGACGGGGCCGACGAGGTGGACATGGTCATCAACATCGCAGCCGCCCGCGCCGATGACAAAGGCGCGCTGGTTGATGACATCAGGGCCGTCGCCGAGGCTGTGCACGGCAGCGACGCGATCCTGAAGGTGATCATCGAGACAGCCCTGCTGAGCGATTCCCAGAAAGTCCTCGCCTGCGAGGCGGCGGTGGAGGCCGGAGCGGACTTCGTCAAGACATCCACGGGATTCAACGGCGGCGGCGCCACCGTTGAAGACGTGGCCCTGATGCGCCGCACGGTGGGCCCGGATGTCGGGGTCAAGGCCTCCGGCGGCGTGCGTTCGCTGGCTGACGCGCAGGCTATGATTGCAGCAGGTGCAACACGTATAGGCGCCAGTTCCGGCATTGCGATCGTCAAGGGTGAACAGGGTTCGTCCGCGTACTGACCTGGTCCGGAAACGCCACAGTTTTTTGAGCCCTTCGGGGCGTTTTGAGCCCTGCGGGGCCGAGGAGGAATGAATGTCCAAGACCGTTGATAGCCCCAAGACCCCTCAGAACGAGAACAGCCTTGCCGGGAGCATCGCCGTTTTCGCAGTCATGATGGTCCTGTTCCTCGGCTCCATCTACTCGCTGTCCTTCCTCACGCTCGGCAACCCGTGGCCGATGGCCGTCTGCCTGGTCCTGTTCGCGGCAGCGTTCTGGATCCCGCAGACCATCCTGGGCCGTTCGGATTCGGCCGGCGAGCACTAAGCCTTCGAACTTAAGCGCCTGAAGCCCCCGGATTTTCCGGGGGCTTCAGCTCTTTAAGCGGCCGGCTGCTTAGTCGGCCGGCCGCGCCGCTGGCTGCAGTGTGCGGCTAACCGGCGCCGAACAGGCTGCTGACAAGGGTGCTTCCGAGGGCAAGTG
The DNA here is from genome assembly GCF_059423525.1 of Arthrobacter sp. GW460-12-1-14-TSB2. Classification (NCBI taxonomy): domain Bacteria; kingdom Bacillati; phylum Actinomycetota; class Actinomycetes; order Micrococcales; family Micrococcaceae; genus Arthrobacter; species Arthrobacter sp. GW460-12-1-14-TSB2. The sequence continues at coordinate 12,023 of NZ_JBWKYC010000042.1, read as the reverse complement.
CGGCCGGGTAATGCGCCTTGGCCAGCGCCCAGGCGGCCACGCACATCCCCACCATGGCGTAGGCGCTCACCGGAATCAGCACAAGCCACTCGCGGCGGGAGCCGGCCCGTCCCAGCAGGGGGATCGAAAACGCCCCGTTGGCCTTCCAGACGTCGTTGAGCACCGGCAGCTTCCGCAGGAACCTGGGCGGCTTGATCACGATCGGCCAGAGCAAGGGGACTCCCCCGGTGGTGATCATGTCTCCGACGATGTGGACCACCACCCCGGTGAGCATGGAGACCGGCAGCCAGGTCCATTGATCCGGCGCGAACCAGGTGACGAGGCCGGCCATGGTCAGGGCGAAGAGCCAGTTACTGATGAAGCCTGACTTGGGGAAGAGTTTGAGGGCCTTGGCGGCGATGTTAATCATGAACATGCAGAGCAGGCCGGCGCCCACGGACAGCAGGCCCCAGTCCGTGTGCAGCTGGATCTGCCCGGCAATGGTGGCCAGCAGCACGAAAAAGGCCGCCCCGAGTACGGAGTGCGTTCCCTGTCGGTGGCCGCCGCTGGCATTTTCGATCCCGACGGCAATCACGTTCGAGAGCGGCGGCAGCGAATTGGCGACCGTGCTGTGCCGGTGGTCCCAGTCGCACACCAGCGCGGTTCCAGCCGTCGCCATGCCGCCGATCAGGATTCCGGTGGCGTCCAGCGGGTACCAGCCCAGAGTGTACGGCCCTGTTGAGGCAATGGCTACCCACGCCGCGGCTCCCGACGCGGCGTGATGTCCTCCCATCATCCTTTTATTTCACCGCCGGTGTCGCAGATACAGCGGCATCAGCGAAGATGTTCCGGATGACCCCGTTGGCCCACTCCAGGATCTCGGCGTCCTGCAGGTCCCGGCCGCCGATCTTGGCGGTCTTCGGTTTGGGAATGAGCACCGCGTCGAGGGCGGGCTTGGACTGCGCACCGGGGTACATGCGGTTGAGCCGCATGGTCTTGGATTCGGGCAGCTGCGCCGGGGAGAACTTGATGAAGTTCCCCTGCAGGGCGACGTCGGACAGCCCGGCTTCGCGGGCTCCCACCCGGAAGCGCGCGACGGCGATCAGGTTCTGCGCGGGCAGCGGCGGTTCGCCGTAGCGGTCCACGAGTTCGGCCAGGACCTCGTCGATCGCTTCGTTCGTGAGCGCGGAAGCGAGCTTGCGGTAGGCCTCGAGGCGCAGCCGTTCGCCCGGCACATAGTCGTGGGGCAGGTGGGCGTTGACGGGCAGTTCGATCTTCATTTCGGCGGCCTTCTCCTCAGCCTCGCCACGGAAGTCCGCCACGGCCTCGCCCACCAAGCGAATGTAGAGGTCGAAGCCCACGCCCTGGATGTGGCCGGACTGTTCGCCGCCCAGCAGGTTGCCGGCGCCGCGGATTTCGAGGTCCTTCATGGCCAGCTGCATGCCTGCGCCGAGCTCGTTGTGGGTTGCCACGGCCTTGAGCCGTTCCAGCGCCACCTCGCCCAGCGGTTTCTCGGAGGGGTAGAGGAAGTACGCGTACGCACGTTCGCGGCCGCGGCCCACGCGTCCGCGCAGCTGGTGGAGCTGGGAGAGCCCGTATTTGTCAGCACCGTCCACAATCAGGGTGTTGGCGTTGGAGATGTCCAGCCCGGTTTCAATGATGGTGGTGCACACCAGGACGTCGAAGCGCTTCTCCCAGAAGTCCACGATGATCTGCTCGAGCCGACTTTCGGACATCTGGCCGTGGGCCACCTCCACGCGGGCTTCAGGCACCAGCTCGCGGATCTTGGCGGCGGTCCGTTCGATGGTGGACACCCGGTTGTGGACGAAGAACACCTGGCCCTCGCGCATCAGTTCCCGCCGGACCGCGGCGGAGGTCTGCTTGTCCGTGTACGGGCCAACATAGGTCAGCACCGGGTGGCGTTCTTCCGGCGGAGTGGCCAGGGTGGAGGTCTCGCGGATCCCGGTCAGGGACATTTCCAGGGTGCGCGGAATCGGCGTGGCGCTCATGGCCAGGACGTCCACGTTGGTGCGCATCTTCTTCAGCGCTTCCTTGTGTTCGACGCCGAAGCGCTGCTCCTCGTCCACGATCACCAGGCCGAGGTCCTTGAATCCGAAGTCCTTGGACAGCAGCCGGTGCGTGCCGATCACAACGTCCACGGAACCTGCCTTGACGCCGTCGGCGGTTTCCTTGGCCTCCTTGCCGCTCTGGAAACGGGACATCGGCTTGACGACCAGCGGGAAGCCGGAGAACCGTTCGGTGAACGTCTCGTAGTGCTGCTGGGCCAGCAGCGTCGTGGGGACCAGCACGGCCACCTGCTTGCCGTCCTGGACGGCCTTGAACGCGGCCCGGACGGCGATCTCGGTCTTGCCGTAGCCCACGTCACCGGAGATCAGCCGGTCCATCGGGATCTCGCGCTCCATGTCAGCCTTGACCTCATTGATGGTGGTCAGCTGGTCCGGCGTCTCCACGTAGGGGAAAGCCTCTTCCAGCTCGCGCTGCCACGGGGTGTCCGGGCCGAAGGCGTAGCCGCGGGACGCCATCCGGGCCGAGTACAGCCGGATCAGCTCGCCGGCGATCTCCTTGACGGCCTTGCGGGCCTTGGACTTGGTGCTGGCCCAGTCCGCGCCGCCCATCTTGCTCAGCGCCGGGGTGTCCCCGCCGACGTAGCGGGTGACCTGGTCCAGCTGGTCGGTGGGGACAAAAAGCCGGTCCCCCGGAGCGCCGCGTTTGGACGGGGCGTATTCCAGGACAAGGTATTCGCGCACGCCGTCGCCGCCTCCCGCCACCTTGCGCTGGATCAGCTCCACGAACCGGCCGATGCCGTGCTGTTCGTGCACCACGGAGTCCCCGGACACGAGCTGGAGCGGGTCCACGGCGTTCCGCCGCTTGGACGGCATCCGGCGCATGTCCTTGGTGGAACCGGCGGACGTGCGCCCCAGCAGGTCCGCTTCCGTCAGCAGGCCAAGCTTGAGGCCGTCCAGCACAAAACCCCGTCCGACGGCGGCGGTGGTCACCTCGATGATGCCCGCCTGCGGCTCGTCATCCAGCGAGTCCACCCGGGCGCAGGGGATGTCGTTGTCGTGGAACAGTTCAGCCAGCCGCTGGGCCGGGCCGGGACCTTCCGTGACAACCACAAGTCGCCACTGGTCGCGGACGTGCGAACCGATGAACTCCATCATCTCGGCGACGTCGCCCTGGTAGCCGCGGGGTTCCCGGGCATGCAGGTTGAGGACGTTGATGTCCGGGGTCAGCTCTTCGTCGGTGGCCAGCGAGGTGATGGACCACCACGAGACCTCCTGGCCCAGGGCTGCGGTGCGGGTCTCCGTCAGGGAGCGGAAGCTTGCCGAATGCAGGGCAGCCGAGGCCGCGGAACTGAGGTCCAGCGGTGCGGTGCCGCCGTCGGACGCCGTTGACCATGCAGCTTCCAGGAATTCCTCGTTGGTCGCGGCCAGGTCGTGGGCGCGGGTGCGGACCTTTTCGGGCTCGATCACCACGGAGATGGACCCGGCGGGCAGCTGTTCAACGAAGGGCACCATGGCATCCACCAGGACGGGAGCCAGCGATTCCATGCCTTCCACCGCGATGCCGCCGGCGATCTTCTCCAGCATGTCCGCAGCGGCGGGCAGCTGTGCCTTCAGTGTCGCTGCCCGGGACATCACGGACGGGGTGATCAGGATTTCGCGGCACGGCGGGGCGTGCAGTTCCGTGGGGTGGTGCAGGCCGGGCGAGGACAGGGAGCGCTGGTCGGCAACGGCGAACCAGCGCATCTGGTCCACCTCGTCGCCGAAGAACTCGACCCGGATGGGATGGTCCTCGGTGGGCGGGAAGACGTCCAGCATGCCGCCGCGGACGGCGAATTCGCCGCGGCGGGACACCATGTCAACCCGGGCGTAGGCGGCGTCGGCCAGGCTCTTGACGACGCTGCTGAAGGGAGCCTCCTGGCCGACCTTAAGGGTTACGGGAACCAGGTCGCCCAGGCCGGCCACGATCGGCTGCACCACGGCGCGGACGGGAGCCACCACCACGCGGAGCGGTCCTCCCGAGGCTGTGCCCGGGTGGGCCAGCCGGCGCAGCACTGACAGGCGGCGGCCAACGGTGTCCGAACGCGGGGACAACCGTTCGTGCGGGAGTGTTTCCCAGCTGGGGAATTCGGCCACGGAATCGGCCGGCAGGAAGGCCCGCAGCGCCGCGGTGAGGTCCTCCGCCTCACGGCCGGTGGCGGTGACGGCCAGGACCAGGGGCGCGCCGCCGTCGTCGTGGGTGGCCGCACGCGAAGCGCCGGCGGCTGCATGCGTGGCTGCGAGGCCGTCCGACATTTCCGCCAGCAGCGCCGCGCGGAGGCCTGCCGGCGCGCTGATCTGGTAATCCTCGCTGCGGGTTCCGAAACCCCGGGACGCTTCAGCCTGCACGCGGGCAAACGTTGTGTCTCCGGCGAGCGCGCGGCGAAGGCCTGTGAGTGACGGGCCGTTGAGGCTCATGGCAGAAGCTCCTGAAATGATCACGGGAAAGCAGGCAACACGAAAACCCGAAATTCGCGAGAATCCCGGGTCTTCCCAGCCTACCGCGACGGCGGAGCGGTGAGTACGCTCCTCCGGAAGTCCGGCGATGCAGCCGGACCCGATTGCTAAGCTGGCTGTGCATCGACGCACTCCGCTTTCGTTCCAAGGAGATCCACATGAACGGCATCCCGAAAACCGTGCTTGTCACCGGCGCCACCGGCTATATCGGCGGACGCCTGGTCCCCCGGCTCCTCGAGGCGGGGCACACGGTGAAAGTGGTCGTCCGGACTCCCGCCAAGATCGCCGGCGTGCCATGGCTGGATCAGGTTGAGGTCATCCAAGGCAGCCTCGACGACGGCGGCATGCTCCGGGCAGCGCTGGACGGCGTCGACGTGCTCTACTACCTGGTCCATTCAATGGCAGCCGGCGCCGGCTTCGAGACCAAAGAAAAGGCGATGGCGGAGACTGCCGCCACGGCGGCCGCCGACGCCGGGGTGGGAAGAATCGTCTACCTCGGCGGCCTCCACCCCGAAGGCGCGAAGCTGTCAACGCACATGCGTTCCCGGGAAGCCGTCGGCAAAGTCTTCCTCGCGAGTCCGGTGGACGCCGTCGTGTTCCAGGCGGGCGTCGTGATCGGGTCCGGATCGGCGTCGTTCGAGATGATCCGGCACCTCTCCGAGACCCTCCCCCTCATGCCGGCCCCGAGCTGGGTCCGGAACCGGATCGAAGCGATCGCCGTCAGGGACGTCCTGTACTACCTTGTCGCAGCAGCGTCCCTGGAAGAGCACATCAACCGCACCTTCGACATCGGGTGCCGACAGGTCCTCACCTATGCGGCCATGATGAAGGAGTACGCCGCCGAGGCCGGCCTGCCGTACCGCGTGGTGCTCGCGCTGCCCATCCCCGCACCGAAACTCGCCGGCATGTGGGTGGCCCTGACCACGCCGATTCCCCTGTCTATGTCCCTGCCGCTCGTCGAATCGCTCCAGCACGACGCCATCTCAAGGGAACACGACATCGACGACTACATTCCGCTGCCCGAGGGCGGACTGACACCGTATCGGCGTGCCGTGTCCCTCGCCCTGGGCAAGGAACGCGACGCCCAGGTGGAAACGACGTGGGCCAGCGCCGGTGCCGACGCAGACCCGCTGCCGAGCGACCCGGAATGGGCCGGACACCGCGTGTACGTGGACGAGCGAAGCTATTCCAGCCCGGTGGACCCCCGGTTCGTCTGGACCATCATTGAGGGGATCGGCGGCCGCAACGGCTGGTACTCCCTGCCGCTGGCGTGGCGGGTCCGCGGCTGGCTGGACAAGCTCACCGGAGGGGCAGGCCTGCTCCGGGGCCGCCGGCACCCGCACCTGCTCGCCGAGGGCGAAGTGGTGGACTGGTGGCGTGCCGAACGGATCGAGCGCGGCCGGCTGCTGCGGCTACGGGCGGAGATGCGCGCCCCCGGCCGTGCGTGGCTGGAGCTGTCGGTGGAGCCGGACGGGACGGGCAGCCGCTACCGGCAGCGCGCCATCTTCTTCCCGAAGGGCCTCAGCGGCAAGCTGTACTGGCTGGCAGTCCTGCCGTTCCACAGCGTCATTTTTCCCGCTATGTCGCACAACATCACTGCCGCTGCGCAAAAGCTGGCAGAGGCCGAATCGGAGTCCGCCGCGTCCAGCACATAGGATGTGGAAGGCAAAAAACCGATGCCCCATACCCCCAACCCCATGGAGGAACAATGGCACTGAGTGCTTCCACCACCCTGCCCCACAGCGTCGACCGCGTGACCGCTGTGTTCGCCAACGAAGACTTCCAGCGCCACACCAGTGAACTGGTGGGCGGAACCCTTGAATCGTTCAAGGTCGACGGCGATCTTGCCGGCGCTTTCAGCACCACCTCGGTGCGCACCCTGCCCACCACCCGTCTGCCGGAGATTGCCCGCAAGTTCGTGGGCGACAGCCTGAAGGTAACCCAGCTGGAGACGTGGGACGCCCCCGCCGCCGACGGCTCCCGGCAGAGCAGCATCAGCCTGAAGATCGCTGGTGCCCCCCTGGACGTCAGCGCCGTGCAGCGGCTTGTCGCCGACGGCGGCAGCACCCGCGTCGAGCTCGAAGGCAATGTGACGTCTTCTGTTCCGTTCCTGGGCAGCAAGATTGCCGATGCTGCCGAGCCCATGGTGGGCAAGGCCCTGAACATCCAGTCCCAGCAGGCGCAGGCCTGGCTGGAAAGCCACTAATCCCGTGCAGCTTCCCGTTGCCCTCGCCTGGGTCCTGATTATTGCCGGCGTCTGGTCACTGGTGGTCTGGCCCCAGTTCCTCAAAAGGGTGATGAAGGATCCGCGGGCACGTGACGCGGCCGGCAAGGCGACCAGGTTCCTCACCGTGCACGTGGTCCTGGTGTCCGTTTCGATGGTGCTTGGCGCCGCCACGGCGGCAATCGGCATCGCCGGCCTCGTCGGCTAGCGAACCGGCTGTTCCGTTCCTTCCGGCCGGCGCCCTGCCGGCCGGAAGGAACGGCCCAAACCTGCCTGCGCGACTTCCAAAGCTATGCGGCGCGCCCACCCCCCAATGGACCTATCCGAACACAACCAGGGAGCACCCCGGCCACCCGAGTACTCTGGACGGCAAATGGAGTAGGAGGGGGCGTAGATGAAGTGGACAACACGCTGTTATCTGAACGTGATAAGCCGTAAATTTCTGCTATGGACGCGCAAGATATGGAACGGGTTTGGCACGGTAGCCACCGGAAAATCGACCGCCGAAATTGGTCGTTGTATTTCGCACTGACCCTATTGGGGCTTATCGCGTGGGTAATTGTTGTATTTCCCCACTAATCTTATATTTAGACACTTCAATCTAAGCTCCGGCGGGTCCCCACCTACCGGAGCTTTACTTTAGGCAAGCTGATATCTCCGCACCGAAAGTTCACCGGAGCGGGTTACCGGACAAAATCGGAGAAGCCGGCCATGATGGTCAGCACCGTGAGCACCACGAGAGCTAACACGCAGACTATTTCCGCCCTGTGAATCCTGTGCTGCGTTTGCCGCACTTCAATGTCGTCCTGGCTATCAACCATATTTAGAGGCTACTGGCCCCTCCGGCACGCCACTAGAGTAGTCACTACTCGTCTTTATCCCCATTGCCGCGCGCTCTTCACATCAAGCTCACCATGCCATAAAGTGGCAGTAAGATCGGCGATCGGCTCAGCGACGTTTGTCTCAGGATTGAAGTACGTCCTCAGGATTGAACTACGTCCCAGGAGAGCTGAGAACAGTGGCCGCTGAAGGATTTTCAAATACCCGTTTCCTCACAGTTTCCGAGGTCGCAGAAGTCATGCGGCTGTCCCGGATGACCGTGTACCGGCTCGTCAAAGCGCACGACCTCCCGGCCGTCCGCTTCGGCCGCTCCTACAGGGTCCCGGAGCACGCGATCGAAGACTATGTGCAGCACCACTCAACGCTCGCGGACGACGAGCATCCGGAAGCCGGCAAGACCTAGCGGCCGGAGGCTACGGCCTGCCGCAGCGCGTCCTCGGCAGCCACCCACGCCAGCATGGCGCATTTGACCCTGGCCGGATACTTCGCCACTCCCGCCAGGGCCGCCGCATCACCCAGAATCTCGTCGTCCGGCTCAAGCCGGCCGCGTGAGCGCATGAGCTCCCTGAAATGGCCGATCATTTCCTCCAGCTCAACCGGCGATGCACCTTCGGACAATTCGCTCAATATTGAGGCAGAGGCCATTGAGATGGCGCAACCGTCGCCATGCCAGTGGATGCCTTTCACCGTTGGCTGGCTTCCTGCCGCTTCCAGCTCCAGGCGCAGCGTAATTTCGTCACCACAGACCGGGTTCAGCTGATGGCACTGTCCCACGCCCGGCTGGTCAGGCATTGACGTGGCCTCGTCAGCCGTCAGGTCGGACCCGCTGCGGGACTTCGCGTGCTCCAGGATCAGCTGCTGGTACATCGCATCAAGTGCGCTCATTTGGATGCCCCCGTGCCCGCTACGCCGAAGTAGGGCCTGACCTGGGCCACAGCCTCCAGCAGGAGGTCCACTTCGTCGGTGGTGTTGTACAGGTAGGTACTCGCCCGGGTGGTGGCCGTCAGGCCCAGCCGGCGGTGCAGCGGCTGCGCGCAGTGGTGACCGACGCGGACGGCGATCCCCTTGCTGTCCAGGTACTGCCCGACGTCGTGTGCGTGCACTCCGGCAACATCGAAGGCTGCCAGTCCGAGCCGTTCCACGCCTGCCGCCGGGCCCACGACACGGATTCCGTCAATGGCGCTCAGCCCTGTGACCAGGCGCTGGCCAAGGGAGGCTTCCCAGCCGGCAATGCGTTCCATGCCGGTTTCCTGGAGGTAATTGGCGGCGGCGGCGAGCGCCACTGCCTGCGAGATGGGCTGGGTGCCGGCTTCGAACCGCTGGGGCGCAGGAAGGTATTCGGCCTTCTCCATCGTGACGGTGGTGATCATGGAGCCCCCGGTGAGGAACGGTGGCATGGCGTTCAGCAATTCCCGCCGCCCATACACTCCGCCGATGCCCGTGGGCGCCAGCATTTTGTGGCCGGAGAAAACGGCAAAATCGACGTCCAGGGCTTTGAAGTCCAAGGGCAGGTGCGGCACCGACTGGCAGGCGTCCAGTACTACGAGGGCGCCCGCTGCCCGGGCCAGCGCCACGAGCTCGGCAACCGGGTTGATGGTTCCAAGCACGTTTGAGGCATGCGTGAACGCCAGGATCCTGGTTCGTCCCGTGATAAGCCGCGCAGCCTCCTCAAGCCGCAACGCGCCGTCGTCGTCGATGGGGATGAACTTCAACGTGGCACCGGTGCGCCGGCAGAGTTCCTGCCAGGGAATAAGGTTCGCGTGGTGTTCCATCTCCGTCACCAGGACCTCGTCCCCCGGGCCAAGGGCGAAACGGCCGGCCTCACCGCGGACGGGTCCGACGCTGGCATTCGAAAAGGCGTAGGCCAGGAGATTCAGCCCCGCGGTGGCATTCGCGGTCCAGACCAGTTCGTCCTCTGCCACGCCCACAAAGCCGGCCACGGTGGCCCGGGCGTCTTCGAACGCGTCCGTGGCCTGGACAGCAAGGTGGTGGGCACCCCGGTGCACGGCGGCGTTCCGCAGTTCATAGAATTCCTGCTCGGCTTCGAGCACGCTTCTGGGGTTCTGTGACGTGGCGCCGGAATCCAGGTACACAAGGGGCCTGCCATTGACTTCCTGGTCCAGGACGGGGAAGTCGTTGCGAATTCGCAGGACCTCGACATCACTTAGCGCGACCTGGGCGGCTGCGGTGGCGGAAGTGGATACCATGACCAAACTGGAGCTCCTTGATAGGCAAGACCTGCCGACGGCTCGCCGCCACAGGCAGGCACACCGCTTGCGTCCGCGGTGCTACTCCTCAATTGTCCCACTATTGCCCGGCACCGTTTATGTGCGCAGCGTCACTACCGTGTGCCGTCCAGGCTGTGCCAGAGTTCAGCGAGCTCCTGGCGGCGGGAAACCCCCAGCTTGCCGTAGATCCTTTGCAGATGCGCGTTCACTGTGTTCACTGCGATCCCGAGTTCCTCCGCTACACGTGCACTTCCCATCCCGGTGACAACAAGTACTGCCACTTCCCGCTCCCGTTGCGAGAGCTTGGCGGGATCCGCGGCCTGCCGCTTCATTTCGGCTGGCCCGCGGTGGCTGGCGCCGGTCCGGCCGAGGGATTCGAGTCCGGGGCCGGGAACGACGTTCAGAAGGTCCAGGGACTCGCCAGGCACCGGACCGGTGTTCCCGTCACTCGACCACCGCCAATCCGGCAACCCGTCGGCGGCCTGGTCAAGCGCCGCACCTTCCGGCCGTCCCGCGACTCCGAGGTTCAGCAGTTCCCGTGCCCGGCGGCCCCTGGCGCCGTCAGCCGCCTTGGCCGGCTTCCGAAGCATCCTTTGGGGTGGCCCGGCGGTTCCGGTAACGGCCGGACGTGCCACGGCCGCGTACGTTTCAGCCAGCCGGGCCGCGACGTCGCCGTCAACCGCGCGGTCGTCCCCGGCCAGGTCGTCCCCGGCCCGGTCCTCGGCGGGCGCCGGTGCACCAGTCGGTCCAACCGCCGGCAGCTGTGCCAGGTCCCACGTCAGCCACTCCGCAGTGGCCTGCGCGCCCAGGGTGAGGGCCAGCAGATCGTCCGGCTCACCGGCTGTACCGCCGTCAGCGCCGGACACACGCAAGGGGATGCGGCCGGCAGCGGCATGCCGGCAGAACATCATGGCCCGGAAAAGTTGCAGGGGTCCGCCCGGGTAGCTCATCCACCTGTTGCGGCCGGCACGCTTTTCGGCGCTCCCGGCGTCGGCACCCTGCCCGAACCTGGCCAGGTTGGACGCATGGATGGTGAGCACCATGGAGTGGAAGTCGACGCTGCACCGCGGCAGGCGCTCCACCGCGTTAAGCGCCCGGGTGGAAAGCTCGACGGCGTCAGCGGACCTGCCCCGCACGGACAGCCCCTGTGAGGCCAGTGCCAGAAGCAGAATGCCGGCGTGGGTGCCCGGCGCCTCGTTGCTACCGGGACTGCCTCCGTCGCAGAAACCGGCCGGGCAAAGCCGGTGGAACAGCTCCCCGCCCGTGCCGGGCCAGTTTCCCTCCCTCGACTCCAGGTAGAGCTGCAGGACGTCCAGCTCATCCTGGACTGCGTTTTGGTAGGTGTCGGCGGCCGTATCTCCAATAGAGGCAGCCGCTGCGAGGGTCAGCCGCCGCCTCGCACTGTCCAGCACGGATTGGAGCGCGTCGCGACCGGGATTCATCGGCAGGAGTGCCTGCAGGAGCAGGGCAACAGCCCGTGCGAACTCCATGCTCAGCACTGCGGGGGTGGTTTCCACGAGGCCGCGGAGAACGTCGGCACTCTGGCCGTACTTGTGGGAGTGGAACAGGGCCCGGGCGGCCTCCGTCTGTGCCATCAACCGGAGCTCAGGTGCCTTGACGGATTCGGATGCCTTCAGGGCACGGTCGCTGTCGTAGAGATTGTTTGCAGCGGTGGCCACGGCCAGGAGGTCCAGGTCTGCAACAGCTGCCCCGGATTCCAGCGCCGCTTCCACCCGGCGAAAGAGGTCCCACAACGGTTCCTCTCCCGGCCGGCCGGAGAAGCGGGGCCTCCTGCCGTGCAGATCCGCTTCGCTGCGCAGGTCCAGGGGCCCGGTCCCACCCGGAAAGAGCCGGGCTGCACTGGTCTCGGCTTCGTGGTTCAGGGTAACGTCGGCCCCGCCGTCGCTCCTGATCTGCAGCCGGATGACATGACCTTGTTCCAAGGCGGCCAGGGCGTCCGGTGGCACCGCCCTGGCCAGGATGGACAGTGGCGCCGGATCACCGGCTGCCAGGAAGTCGACCACCTGGCGCTGCTCCGGCGGAAGCGCTTCTATCCGCCTGCGGGCCAGGTCGATTTGGCGTGATTCCGACGGGTCCAGCGGCTGGACGATGGCGCAACTGCCGCCGCGCTCCACAATCCGGCCACCCGCCAGGGCTTCCTGGACGAGCCAGCTGGCCGTTAGCGCATTGGCGCCCGATGCCGCATGGATGTCGCGCACCAGGGTGGGCGCG
>NZ_JBWKYC010000041.1:0-15173 GCF_059423525.1 Arthrobacter sp. GW460-12-1-14-TSB2 | reverse complement strand
CGGCGCAATACCGTGCCCAGGCCCTCGCGGCTTAGGATCTCATTTAACCAGTCCAACCTCCGGGGACCAGTTCACTTCCTGCCATTAAAAACGAAACGCTCTCTCACCTTTCGCCATAAAACCCGAGACGCTCTCTCACTTTCTTCAAGAAAGTGAGAGAGCGTTTCGCCTAAAGCGGCAGGAAGTGAGAGAGCGTCCAGTGGGCGCTGGTAGCCCTACCGACCGCCGCCGCCGATCACCCCGGCTTCCACGGCCTTCGTGACGGCGTCCGCCTCGGCCTGGGTCAGCTTGCCGTCGGTGACTGCGGTGTCCAGCCTGGTCTTGAGGGCGGCTGCGCGTTCGGCCTGGCCGGCCGCGCGGATTTCCTCCAGGGCCGCGGTGACCTTGGATTCCTCGACGCCGAGGGACTCCGCCAAGGACTTGGCCATCGCCGCATCCATGGCGGAGCGGTCCGGCCTGGTGCCTTCGGCAGGCGCTGTGCCGTCCGCCGCCGCGGTGGGCTTGTTGGCGTCCCGGAAGGCCTGGATCGCCTCGGTCACCTTGGCTTCCTCGACGCCAAGCTTCGTGGCAAGGTCAGCAGCCAGCTGGCCGCGGTCCCCTCCCTTGTGGCCGCCCCGCTTCCCGCTGTCAGTGGCCGCGGAGCCGTCGGTGGACGCCGTGCTCTCCGCCGACGCCGTGGCGCTCGGCGTTGGGGTTTCGGCAGCCGACGCCATTCCGGTGACTCCCAGGCCGGCGCCGAGCGCCAGTGCCCCGGCCGTAAGGCCAAGGGTTATTCTCTTCGTGCGTGACATCTGATGTCTCCTCGATCCGCCGTGTGAACGGCTCTTTGGGGAAGAACGGCGGGTTTGCACCGTCCTTCACTCAAAGATGCAGCGCGAACATAGGGCGCTGCTGTTCGGATCCTGTCGGCATGCTGTGAATGCAGGCCTGGAGGTCAATCATTCGTCAAAGGCGCCGAAACGCGGCGTGTCAGCCGTTCCTTTTCCAGCTCTTTGGCCACCGGACGTTCATCAGCAGCAGCCCCAGCAGGAGCGAGTCAACGGTCATGATTGCGGCCATGAGGTAGGCCCAGCCGATCATCATGGCTTGTTCACCGCCAACCTGCGGCGTGAACACTTGGCGGGCATCGATGATCGCATATCAATCTCCTGACGTGGATCCCCCCAGTCAATCGATAGTCCACCAAGTGTGGCACGGCCGCGGCCCGGACGGAACGGCCCGAACTACTTGAATCCGGCCCTTGTAATACACCGAAAAGCGCGCGGAATACTCGTTAGATAATCGCCGCGCGCAGCTGCTTGGCGGCGAGCGCGGGATCCTCCGCGCTGTAGATGGAACCGCCGACGACGGCGACATCGGCACCCGCGCGCTGCACGGCGTTGATGGTGGAGAGGTTCACGCCCCCGGCCACGGAGAACGGCACGCGTGCTTCCTCGCCGGCGCTCAGGAGGACGTCGAGGTTGTAGCCCGGCTTGGCCTGCTCGTCGAGGCCTGCGTGGAACTCGATGAACTTGGCTCCCAGGGCGCGGGCCTCCTTGGCGCGGGTTACTTTGTCCGCAACGCCGATCAGGTCAACAACAACGCCCTTGTTGTGGGCCTTCGCTGCCTTGACCGCGCCGGCGATGGTGGAATCGTCGGCGCCGCCGAGGACGGACACCAGGTCCGCACCGGCGCTGAAGGCGATCTCGGCCTCCAGCTCGCCAGCGTCCATGGTCTTCAGGTCCGCGAACACGATCTTGTCCGGGTGGGCGGTCTTGATGGCGGTCACCGCTGACAAGCCGGCGTTCTTCACCAGCGGGGTGCCCAGCTCGATGATGTCGACGTATTCGGCAACCTTGCCGGCGAGTTCGAGGGCGGCTTCGACGGTCAGGACGTCCATGGCGACTTGCAGTTTCATGTGTTTATTCCTTGCTTGTTGAGGGGTTTGGTTGACTTGGTTCGGTGCGGCTATTCGAGGTTTGCGTGGCGAAGCCACAGATCTTCCGGTGCGATGGCTTCTTCATCCCAGAGGCTTTGGAACACCGCTTCCGTGGTGGTGAACAGCACCTGTTCGAAGAGGCTGCCCGAATACTGCCGGGACACAGCCGAACCGTGGTCCGTCTTTTGGGCGGCCGGAATTACGACGACGGCAGAGGCCGCCTCCGCGAGCGGAGAACCCGGGTTGGTGGTGTAGACGGCCACCCGCGCACCCTGGGCAGCTGCGGTCTGTGCCGCTTTCACGACACTGGACGTAGTGCCTGAGCCGGAGGCGGCGAGCAGCACGTCTCCCGCGCTGATGGCGGGGGCCGTGGTCTCACCCACCACATGAACTGCCCGCCCCAGGTGCATGAGCCTCATGGCGGCCATTTTCAGGACCAGCCCGCTGCGGCCGGCGCCCGTGACGAAGATCCTGTCAGCCAGCCGGAGCTCCGTGACGAGCGCCGCCACCTGGGCCGGGTCCACGCGGTGGAACACCTCGCTGATTTCGTCCTGGACAAGATCCCGGTTGCGGCCAAAGGCCCGGGAGGTATCGGCCAAGGACGTGTCGGCCAGACTCGCGTTGGCCAGGGCCGGGTCAGTTGCTGCGATGACGCTCATCAGTTGATTCCTCCTTCACGAAAGTTGCTACCCCTTCATCGTCGCCCGCCTGTCGGGCGGGTCCAACGCCATGATCGGACAGTCCTACCTACCCAAAGGGATAGGCATGTTCTGAATGAGTCCGTAAACTGGGCGGGTGGATGCCCCAGATATCGCGCTGCTCGAAGCTGTTACCGCCCTGTCCACTGCTCCGCTGGCCGGCATCGCCCAGCGGCTGCGGGAGGCCACCCTGCCGTACCTGGGCTGCAGCGCCCTGGTTATCTTCACCGAGGACTGCACTGGCAGGCCGCAGAAGAAAGCCGGCGACGAGTCGATCATCAGCCGCGTGTCCATCGCCGAACTCGACCACATCCGGACGTCGCTCGCAGGCGAGTCAGGCACAGGCGATGCGTGGCAGGGCGAAGCCGTGCTCGGCGGCGAGGTGCGCCCGGTCCTTGCCTTGTCTTCACCGAGTAATGCCCTGCTGGTCCTCGCCGATCCGCAACATCCTGCAGGAACTGCAGACACGGCGGACCCCGCCGCACGCGAAGCGGCAGGGCGCATGCTCCGCTACTTCTGGGCGATGGCGTCCGAGCGGATCCGGGAAAAGGTGGCCGACGCACCGCCGTCGTACTTGATCGAATCCCGAGCCGCTTCCGCCGAGCGGGTCAGGGTGACTGCGGAGCTGGTGGACCACCACTCCACCACCCTCGAGACGCTCCTCGCGGCGCTGCGGTCGCCCGCACTGAGCGACGATGCAGCGCGGAGGTCCGCCACCGACGTCGCCGCCAAGGCGCTCGTGGGACTCCGCACACTGAACGACCGCACCACCGACCTCGTGGAAGAACCCGTCGCCACTGCGTTCCAGCGACTCCGTGAGGACCTGAAACCGCTGATGAACTTCAGCGGCATCGACGTCCAGTTCATCGAGCCTCCCGTCAACGGCCGCGCCTTACCTGGCGAGGTTGCCCATGCGGCCCGGGCGATCGTCCGCGGGCTGGTGCTTGCCATGGTGGACCAGCAGGGAGTCCGACGGATCCGGACGCAGTGGGATTGCGACGGCGAGAACCTCCTGGTCAATGTCCGCGACGACGGTCCCGGCGAACTGTCCACGGACGCACCGAACATGGCCCGCCTCGCCCAGCGCGTCGAAGCCCTGAACGGGAGCATGTCGGTGGACGTGATGACTGGCTGGGGCGCCGACGTCGCCGTCTCACTCCCCCTCGATCCGCCCGCCCGGCGGCTGGCAGACGTTTCGGACTGGAAGCTGGGTGAACGCGAACTCGACGTCCTCCAGCTGCTGGCAGCCGGCCAGCGGAACCGGGCCATCGCCGCGAAGCTGCACATCAGCGAGAACACCGTGAAGTTCCACCTCCGGAACATCTACCGGAAGGTGGGCGCGTCCTCCCGCACGGAGGCGATCGCGATGGCGCACAGCAACGGCCTGCGTTAGGCCAGGACCGCACAACAGGATCGAAATCGGCAGATAGGACTCCGCACAATGGCAATCGAGGTTCGTCCGGCGACCCGGTTCGAGGACGTAAGGACGATGGTGGGGCCCAAACGGCCCGACGCGACCGTGTGCTGGTGCCTGAGCTACCGCATCCCCTCCAAACAGAACCTGGAGTTGCGCGGCCCGGAACGCGGAGAATTCGTGAGGGAACTGGTCCGGCAGGAACCGCCTCCCGGGGTGCTCGCGTACGACGGCGACGAGGTAGTGGGCTGGGCCGCTGTCCATCCGCGCGCCGACACCAGCTTCGCCCGCAACCGCAAGATCCCCCATGTTGACGACCTTGATGTGTGGTCGGTGTGGTGCATCCGGGTGCGGCCCGGGCACCGCGGCAAGGGAATCTCGCATCACCTGCTGCAGGGTGCCATCGACTTCGCCCGCAGCCACGGCGCGCAGGCCATCGAAGGCTATCCCGTCGATAACCAGGGCAGGAAGGTTGACCTCACCATGGCCTACGTCGGCACGCGCAAGCTCTTCGAAGGGGCCGGCTTCACCAAGGCCGCAGACACCGAGTCCGTGGTCAATGGCTTTCCCCGCGTACTGATGCGGCTGGACCTGGACTGATGTCCACGCGCATAACGCAATGCCTGCTCCCGCACACCCCACGGCATAGGATCGAAAGTGTGCAACTGACCGAGAGGTCGCTTTGGGCGGCCTTGTGGCGGGTAAGCAAGCCGCAGAAACTACTTGAGAGTATGGATCATGGCTTCGAAGAACGACCCCGAATCCGACGTCGACGCGGAGTCGGGCCAGCACGGCGGCGTCCAGTCGGTGGACCGGGCCCTTGCGGTTTTGGAGATCCTGGCCCGGGACGGCCATGCCGGGGTGAGCGAAATCGCCGAGGAGATGGGCATCCACAAGTCCACCGTCTCCCGGCTGATGGGTTCACTGGTGGCCAGGGAGATGGTCCACCAGAACAGCGAACGGGGCAAATACCAGCTGGGCTTCGGCATCCTCAGGCTGGCAAGCTCCATCCCGGGCCGGCTCAGCCTGGTCCGTGAAGCCCGGTCCGTGCTGGAAAGCCTGGCCGAGGAATTCAAGGAGACGGTGAACCTGGCCGTCCTGCGCTCAAACTACGCCGTCAACGTGGACCAGGCGATGGGCCCCTCCACGCTCGCCACCTACGACTGGGTGGGCAGCCTGACCCCGCTCCACGCGACGTCGAGCGGGAAAGTGCTGCTCGCAGCGCTGTCTGCGGACGAACGCGACCGCATCCTGAAGGAGACCGGCCTGCCGGCCCGCACGCCCCGGACCATCACCAACCGGAAGGAGCTGGAAACCCAGCTCCTTGACGTCGCCCGCGACGGCTACGGCGTGGTCCGCGAAGAGTTCGAAATCGGCCTCAACTCGATGTCCGTGCCGGTGTACAACCATGTGGGTGTTGTGATCGGGGCCGTGAGCATCTCCGGGCCGGCATTCCGTTTTGATCCGGAAACGGCACCAGGGCTCCTCGCGGAGCTGAAGCAGGCAGGGCTGCAGATCAGCGCAAAAATGGGCTATACCCGCCGCTAAGGCATCAGGTCCAGGACGCCCCACGCCGGCAGCGTTCAGAGGTCCTCGTTGAGCCGGTCGGTGAGAATCCGGTTGGCGTTGAACTG
This sequence comes from Arthrobacter sp. GW460-12-1-14-TSB2, assembly GCF_059423525.1. Taxonomy (NCBI): domain Bacteria; kingdom Bacillati; phylum Actinomycetota; class Actinomycetes; order Micrococcales; family Micrococcaceae; genus Arthrobacter; species Arthrobacter sp. GW460-12-1-14-TSB2. Next base: position 9,509 of record NZ_JBWKYC010000041.1, on the reverse strand, counting down.
CAGGATACCGAGGGACTCCTGGATCAGGGGTGAGGCGATGCTGCCCCTGCGCACCGCTGCGACGATGCGGCGCGTGGGTTTCGTCTGACCGGTGATGCGTAACCGAACCACGTTTTCGGCACCATGCAAAGGCGCCAGCCGGGGCAGCAGGCCGACGCCCAGCCCCGCTCCCACGAACGCGATGTGGGTTTCCCATTCAACGGCTTCATGGGCAATCCGCGGCGTCACCCCGACTGCCGTGAACGCCGCGGTGAAGAGGGAATGGTACGTGGAACCGGCGGCCTCCGTAATCCAGGGTTCCGATGCCAGCTCTTCAAGCGTCGCTGTTTGGCGTGATGCCAGCGGATGGTCACCGGGAATGATCACGTCCAGTGGATCGTCGAGCAGAACTCTCTGCTCGAAGCGCGGATCGTCCTCACCATAACTGTCGGACTGCATGGCGACGATGACTGCAAGGTCGATTCGTTCCGCAATCAACAAGTCGAAGCAGCGCGCCGGTTCAGCTTCAAGAACCTGCACCTCCAGCAGGGGGCGTGTTGAGCGCAGGGTGGCGGCCAGCGGCGCGAGCAACTGGGCGGCTGCAGATGAGAATCCGCCGAGGCCAAAGTGGGACTGCACCTGGTCGCCAGCCTCCATGGCTGCGGCGCGCAGGTTCTCCCATTGGGCAATGAGGGGATCCGAGCCCGCCACCAGAAAGCGTCCCGTGGCGGTAAGCCGCAGGCCCCGGCCGTCTTTCGTCAGCAGCTGCATTCCAAGCACGCGCTGGAGCTCCCGCAATTGCGCGGAGACGGCAGAGGGAGAATAGCCCGTGAGCTCCGCGGTCGCGCCTATGGTGCCGCACCGGGCGAACACGCGGAGTGTGATGAGCCTCGGGTCGATCATGCATCTATTCTGCATGGTTATATTCAAAATCTTGCGCTTTTATTGCAGATGACGTGACTCTAATCTCAGATTACAAGTTCTTCGACCACGCCGTTAGCACCCGTGCACCCGTGGTCAACACGCAACACCCACTACCCATGCCTCCCGGGAGGAAACCCATGACTGCTTCAGTGAACGTGCCCCTCAATTCACGCGGAAAACTCGCTGCATCATTGCCTGCCGAGCAGCTGGCAGAAATTACCGCGTTGTTTGAGTTCCGGCGCACCGGATACTCCCTCGATGCCCCCTTCTACACCGATCCTTCGATCTTCAAGATCGACATGGAGGCAATTTTTGGCCAGCACTGGATCTTTGCCGCAAGCACCGCCGAACTGCCGGAGCCGGGCGACTACGTAACCGTCGACTACGGGCCCTACTCCCTGATAGTGCTGCGCAACGACGACGGAGCCGTGAACGTCCTGCACAACGTATGCCGCCACCGCGGCGCCCGCGTTCTCACCGAAGCGGCCGGCTCAACTGGAAACCTGGTCTGCGGCTACCACTCCTGGACCTACTCCCCGGAGGGCAACTTGATCCATGCCTCCGCGCCGGGTGAAACGAAGTTCGACAAGAGCTGCTTCGGCCTCAAGCGCGCCCAGGGCCGCGAGGTCGCCGGACTTATCTTCGTCTGCATTGCGGATGAACCGCCGACGGACTTCGACGAAACCGCAAAGATTTTTGAACCCTACCTGGCGCCCCACGATCTCTCGAAGACAAAAATCGCCTACCAGCAGAACATCATCGAAGAGGGCAACTGGAAGCTCGTCATGGAGAACAACCGTGAGTGCTACCACTGCGACGGCCACCCGGAGCTCGCCTGCTCCCTCTTCCCCACCTGGGGTCTGACGGAGGGCCTGATCCCGCCCCATCTTGAGGAAGTGTGGAACCGGAACAAGGAGGCCCAGTCCTCCCTCGAGGAGCGGTGCCGCCGCTACGGCCTTCCCTACGAGGTGGTCGAGCAGCTTGACACGCGCATCGCCGGAATCCGCATCTCGCGGGAATCACTCGATGGCGAGGGCGAATCGTTCTCTGCCGACGGTCGGAGGCTTTCAAAGAAGCTCCTCGGTGACTTGCGCGATTTCCGCCTTGGCCGCTGCTCGATGCACCTGCAGCCCAACAGCTGGTTCCATTTCCTCGGCGACCATGTCATCACGTTCGGCGTCTTCCCCATCAACGAACACCAGAGCCTGGTACGCACCACTTGGCTTGTGGCTGACGACGCCGTGGAAGGTGTCGACTACGACCTGGAGAAGCTCACCTACACCTGGAAGCAGACGAACCTGCAGGACAAGGCGTTCGTGGAGCTGTGCCAGCAGGGTGCCGGCAGTCCCGCCTACGAGCCCGGTCCCTACATGAAGAGCGAATACCAGGTCGAGGCATTCATCAACTGGTACGTGCAGCGCGTGCAGGAGCACTTGGCGTGATTGAACTCCTCACTGAAACGGCAATCCAGGAACCACAGCGTATTCGCGGTCTTGAGATGCCCTGGAACAGGGTGATGGGAAGCACTGAGACACCCGCCCGGGCAGCCCGTGCTTTGGGCCCATGGCATCCGCAGGAGTTCATGGCCGAATGCGTCGAGACTATTCCCGAGGCCGGCGCCATGATGACCTTCGTGTTCCGCCGCTGCGACGGTGCGCCCCTGGCGTTCCGTGCGGGCCAGTACGTGAACGTCGCATTTCCCGTGAATGGCGAGGACCAGGAACCGGTGGACCGCAGCTACTCGCTGTCCAGTTCGCCCACCGAGCCGTGGACCTTCAGCATCACCGTCAAGTGCGACTCCACGGGACTGGTCTCGCCGTGGGTGCACGAGAACGTCAAACCCGGCACCGTCCTTGAGATGCTGGGACCGGTGGGAGCATTCCACCTCCCCGATGCCGACCGCCGGGCAAGGTATCTTTTGCTTGCCGCCGGCGCAGGCATCACTCCCATCATGTCCATGATGCGGACCATCCACTCCCTGCCCGGACACGCCGATGTTGTGGTGCTCTACCACGGCTCGGATGCTGGAGGCTTTGCCTTCCACCGGGAACTGGCCTATATCGCCTCCGTGGACTCACGCATCAAGGTCTACTACTCCCTGGGCGACCGCAGCGTACCGGAGGGGTGGGAAGGACTCAGCGGAAGACTGACGGCGGCCATGCTCGAGGAGGTGGCTCCGGACGCCAACGGCCGTCAGGTGTACGCATGCGGTCCTGAGGGTTACCTGAACACCGCCGCCGAGCTCCTCAAGAAGGTCGGCCTGGACGACACTTCCATCTATATGGAGTTCTTCTCCGGAGACCGCCAGACGCTCCTTGAATACCAGGCGGAGGTGGCCCTTGCAGCCGACGTCGCGGAGGAGATCGCCGAGGAGATCGCTGAATCCGCCGAGGACTACTTTGAAGGCCAGCCCGCCGCGTTCGGGCTCTACGAGCCTGGCTACGACGCTGACGGGACTCTGCAGGCCTCGGGCCTGCCGCTGGAAATCGTCGACCCGGACACGCCCGGCTCCGACCCCTCCGCCGACAGCCCGGTCGGGGAGCCGGAAGCCGGTTCCCCTGATGCCTCGAGCTTCGACACGGTGGGAACAGGCAGCCTCACCATGTCCTTCATGCGTACCGGCATCAATGTGCGGATCGACCCCGCCGAGCGCATCCTCGAGGTGGCACAGCGTGCCGGCGTCAGGATCGGCGCGAACTGCAAGGAAGGCATGTGCGGCTCCTGCAAGGTCGTCAAGCTTTCAGGGGAGATCGAGATGAACCACCAGGGCGGGATCCGGGCGCGGGAAATCTCTGCAGGCAAGTTCCTGCCCTGCTGCTCCATCGCGCAGACGGACCTGGTGATCGATGCCTGAATCCCTGTTCCGGCCCACTGTCAAGGCGCAGCCGGAACCCTGAAATAGGGCTTAAGACTTCAGAAAAGCCTTGACATGGCAATGTAATCCCGGCCACTCTGTTGCTTATCGTGAGACGTGTTGATCTTTGCGGAACAGCCGCCGCGATGGAAGCAAAGCTGACCTTGATTACTGAATGCCAGGAAGCCCCGATCTTCCGCCCGGCTGGGGGACGCCGGAGTACAGCGTCAAACCGAGAATCCAAACCAAAGGACTTGACATGGCTTTGAACAGCGACATCCGCACGGATGCCCACCCCCCCCTTGAGCTGGAGGAGCCCACGCTCGTTCCTGCACCCGAGAACTCTCCTTCCTCCCACGATTCACACGATGCCGAGAACACCGAACAGATCATGCAGGAACTCCGCCAGACCAAAGCCGAGCAGGCTGTGGCAGAGCGGCGGAACCGCAAACTCACCCTCGACAAGGCCACCTTCGGCATCACCGGGGTCCTGGCCCTGGCCTTCGTGGCGTGGGGCTTCCTGGGCCGGGACAGCCTGGCCGCCACGTCAACAGCCGCCCTCGACTGGGTAATGGAGTACACCGGCTGGCTCTTTATGGTCCTGGCCTCGCTGTTCGTTGTTTTTGTGCTCTGGCTGGCCCTGGGCAAGTGGGGCAACATTCCCCTCGGCAAGGACGGCGAGAAGCCCGAGTTCCGGACCGTGTCATGGATCGCCATGATGTTCGCGGCCGGCATGGGCATCGGCCTGATGTTCTACGGCGTGGCCGAGCCGCTCTACCACTACATCTCCCCGCCGCCCGGAACGGTGGACGGACGGACGCCGGCAGCCATCCAGACCGCCATGGCAACCTCCATCTTCCACTGGACCCTGCACCCCTGGGCAATGTACGCCGTCGTCGGCATTGCCATGGCCTACGGCACCTACCGCCTGGGCCGCCGGCAGCTGATCTCCGCGGCGTTCACGTCGCTGTTCGGCATCAGGACGGTGGAAGGGCCGGTAGGCAAGTTCATCAACATCCTGGCGATCTTCGCCACGCTCTTCGGCACGGCGGCTTCCCTGGGTCTCGGCGCCCTCCAAATCGGCAGCGGCCTGACCTCGAACGGCTGGATCGGCGAGATCGGCACCCCCGTCCTGGTGGCCATCGTTGCCATCCTGACTGCGTGTTTCGTGGCCTCGGCGGTGTCCGGCATCAGCCGCGGCATCCAGTGGCTGTCCAACATCAACATGGTCCTGGCCGTTGTCCTGGCGCTCATCGTCTTCATCGCGGGGCCAACGCTGTTCATCCTCAACCTCATCCCGGCAGCGGTGGGCGACTACGCCAGGGACCTGGCCGAAATGTCCTCCCGCACCGAGGCCGTCGGTGACGAGGCCCTGCGCACCTGGATGTCCGGTTGGACTATCTTCTACTGGGCCTGGTGGGTGTCCTGGACGCCTTTCGTGGGCATGTTCATCGCCCGGATAAGCCGCGGCCGCACCATCCGGCAGTTCGTCACCGGCGTCCTGCTGGTACCCAGCATCGTCAGCGTCATCTGGTTTGGCATCTTCGGCGGAACGGCCTTCAAGATCCAGGAGGACGCGGACAAGGCAGGCACGGCCGGCCTCGTGTCCATGGCCAGCGGGTCACCGTCCATCGACTTTGACGGAGCCCTGTTCGACCTGGTGAAGAACATGTCCATGCCGGCCTGGCTGACCGCGGCGGTCATCGTCCTCGCCATGGTCCTGGTGGCCATCTTCTTCATCACCGGAGCCGATTCCGCATCGATCATCATGGCATCCCTGAGCTCCAACGGATCCTCCGACCCGAAGCGCGGACTGGTCATCTTCTGGGGCCTCCTCACCGGCGCAGTAGCCGCCGTCATGATGCTGGCCGGCGGTGATGAACCCTCGGAGGCGCTCTCCGGCCTGCAGCGGATCACCATCGTGGCGGCCCTGCCGTTCGTGCTGGTGATGCTGCTGCTGTGCTTTGCCCTGGTCAAGGACCTCCGCCGGGATCCGCTGTCCCTCCGGCGCCGACTGGCGGACTCCGTAGTGGAGCGCGCCATTCGCAGCGGCGTGGACCAGCACGGCGGCGTCCAGTTCGATCTCGTTACCAAGCATCAATGTGATCAGCGGTGTCCGGACGACGGCCGCTGCGCGGCTTCCCCCGCTGACACCCAAGCCCCCGCAAAGAATTAGGAGTAGACCATGACCACAGTCCTCGAAGGCCGCCCCACCGGTAACGCGACGGTGGAGGCCGGCGACGTTGCCGGCGTCCGCGGCACCGACACCGTACAGTATGTCCTTACCCTTGCGTGCCCGGAGCGCCCCGGAATCGTCCGGGCCATCACAGCATTCCTCGCTGATCGCGGCTTCGACATTGTTGAACACCAGCAGTTCGATGACCACATCAGCGGCAAGCTCTACCTGCGCACGGCCTTCACTCCGGGAGACAAGGAAATTTCCGCGGAAGGCCTCAGCGCGGAGTTCGCCGCCGTCGCCGATGAGTTCGACATGGAATTCGCCATCCACGATGGCCGCCCCCAGCGCCTGCTGGTGATGGTTTCCAAGTTCGGCCACTGCCTCAACGACCTCATCTTCCGCTGGCGCGCCGGCAGCCTGGGTGCGGAGATCGCCGTCGTGGTGTCCAACCACGAGGACCTCCGCCCCATGGCGGAAGCCGCCGGCCTGCCGTTCATCCACGTCCCGGTGACGGCCGCTACCAAGCCCGAAGCGGAAGCGCGTTTGCTGGAACTGGTGGCCGAGTACAACGCGGACCTGGTGGTGCTGGCACGCTACATGCAGGTCCTGTCCAACGACCTGTGCGCCAGTCTCCGCGGCCGCGCCATCAACATCCACCATTCCTTCCTGCCCGGGTTCAAGGGGGCCAAGCCCTACCACCAGGCCTATGACCGCGGCGTGAAGCTCATCGGAGCCACCGCGCACTACGTCACCGCAGACCTGGACGAGGGACCGATCATCGAGCAGGAAGTGTTCCGGGTGGACCACAGCCTGGACCCGAACGCACTGGTCACTGTAGGCAGGGATGCCGAATCGCAGGCACTGTCCCGCGCAGTTAGGTGGCACAGCCAGCACCGGGTCCTGCTCAACAACACCCGCACCGTCGTCTTCCGCTAACGCCAACGCCCGCAAAGCTAAACAGGAGAAACAACACCATGAGCGCATCACCACGCGTTGTCATTATCGGCGCCGGCATTGTCGGAACCAACCTTGCCGACGAACTCGCCACCCGCGGATGGACCAACATCACGGTGGTGGAACAGGGTCCGCTGGAACTTGCCGGCGGCTCCACCTCGCACGCGCCGGGCCTGGTGTTCCAGAACAACCCGTCACGGACCATGACCGAGTTCGCCACCTACACGGTGAACAAGCTGCTGGCCCTGAGCAAGGACGGCGAGTCCTGCTTCAACCAGGTTGGCGGCCTGGAGCTGGCAACCACCCCCGAGCGCCTCGCCGACCTCAAGCGCAAGATGGGCGTGATGACCTCCTGGGGCGTCGAAAGCCGGATCGTCGACGCCGACGAATGCGAAAAGTTCTACCCCCTCCTGAACACCGGCAAGCTCACTGGCGGCCGCGAAGTCCTGGGCGGCCTGCTCATCCCCACCGACGGCCTGGCCCTGGCCGCCCGCGCGGTGCAGTTGCTGATCGAGCGCTCCAGCGAGCGTGGCGTGACCTTCCTCGGCTCCACCACCGTGACCGGCATCGCCCAGGAGGGCGGCAGGGTTACCGGCGTCGAAACCGACAACGGACTGATCCCGGCGGACATCGTGGTGTCATGCGCAGGTTTCTGGGGCCGTGAACTCGGCAAGATGGTGGGCTTGGAAGTCCCGCTGCTGCCGCTGGCCCACCAGTACGCCATCAGCACTCCGCTGCCCGAACTTGAGGGCGTCAACGAGCTTCCCAAGGGTGCCAGCAAGCCCATCCTGCGCTACCAGGACAGGGACCTCTACTACCGCGAATGGGGCGACCGCATCGGCATCGGCAGCTACGCCCACCGCCCCATGCCGGTGGACATGTCCGCCCTGCCAAAGGTCTCCGCGGAGGAAATGTCGGACCACCGCATGCCCTCCCGTCTGGAGTTCACCTTGGAAGACTTCCTGCCCGCCTGGGAGGACAGCCAAGACCTGCTGCCGGCGCTGCGCAACTCCGAGATCCAGGACGGCTTCAACGGCATCTTCTCCTTCACCCCCGACGGCGGCCCGCTCATGGGCGAGGCGCCCGACCTCGAGGGCTTCTTCGTGGCCGAGGCCGTCTGGGTCACCCACTCCGCCGGCGTGGCCAAGGCCATGGCAGAGCTGCTGATCGAGGGCCGGTCCCGCACCGACCTGCACGGCTGCGAGCTCACCCGCTTTGAGAAAGTCCAGACCAGCGACGAGTACGTCAGCGAAACCTCCCAGCAGAACTTCGTGGAAATCTACGACGTCCTGCACCCGCTGCAGCCCAAGGAATCACCGCGGGACCTGCGCGTCAGCCCGTTCAACGTCCGGCAGAAGGAGCTGGGCGCATTCTTCCTGGAGTCCGCCGGCTGGGAGCGCCCGCACTGGTTCGAAGCCAACCGCGGGCTGCTGGCCGAACTGCCGGCTGAATGGCAGGCGCCGGAACGGGACGAGTGGGCAGCCATGTTCTCCTCCCCCATTTCGGCGGCCGAAGCGTGGAAGACGCGCACCGCCGTCGCGCTTTACGACATGACGCCGCTGAAGCGGCTGGCCGTCAACGGACCGGGCGCCCAGGCGCTGCTGCACCGGCTCAGCACGGGCAACATCGCCAAGAAGCCCGGCGCCGTCACCTACTGCCTGCTGCTGGAGCACGACGGCGGCATCCGCAGCGACGTGACAGTGGCCCGCCTTGCGGAGGAACAGTTCCAGCTCGGCGTGAACAGCAACGTGGACTTCGACTACCTCCGCGTCGAGGCCCGGAAGCAGTCCGCCGCGGATCCGGCCCAGTGGGTGCACGTCTCGGACATCACCGGCAGCACCTGCTGCATCGGGCTGTGGGGCCCGCTGGCACGGGAAGTGATCGGCAAGCTTAGCTCGGACGACCTCTCCAACGACGGCCTGAAGTACTTCCGCACCAAGGAAATCTCCGTGGCGGGCATCCCGGTCACGGCCATGCGGCTCTCCTATGTGGGCGAACTCGGCTGGGAGCTGTACACCACCGCCGAGTACGGGCTGAAGCTGTGGGACCTGCTGTTTGAGGCGGGCCAGGAGCACGGCATCATCGCGGCCGGGCGCGGCGCGTTCAACAGCATGCGGCTCGAGAAGGGGTACCGGCTGTGGGGCACGGACATGACCTCGGAGCACCACCCCTACCAGTCAGGCCTCGGCTTCTCAGTGGCCAAGGACAAGACGGGCTTCGTGGGGGCGGAGGCCTTGGCGGCACTGAAGGAACAGCAGCCCGACAAGGTGCTGCGGTGCCTGACCGTGGACGACGGCACCTCACTGGTCCTGGGCAAGGAGCCCGTGTACGTCAACGGCGAGGCCGCCGGGTACGTCACCAGCGCCGCCTACGGCTACTCGATCCGCAAGCCCCTCGCCTACGCCTGGCTGCCTGCCGCGGTTTCCGAGGGCGACCCCGTGGAGGTTGAGTACTTCGGCAGGCGCATCGCGGCAACCGTCACGGCCGAACCGCTGTTCGATCCCGGCATGGAACGGCTCCGCGGGTAGTTCGACGACGGTCAGGACGACCCTACCGCCGTCCTGACCCCCTACTACGCCAGAACGACGGCGACACACCGGCAGGTCCGGAGTGTCGCCG
>NZ_JBWKYC010000040.1:0-15464 GCF_059423525.1 Arthrobacter sp. GW460-12-1-14-TSB2 | reverse complement strand
GGCGGGAGTGGCGAATCATGGGAGACCTTCCTTGGCAATGCCCCAGAACGGCATCAGCGGTGAGCGGGGATACCGACGAGCCTAGGGACCTGTTGTGACGGACGTCAACCATTTACTGAAAATAGAGCGTTATGTTTTCATGCAACGCGACGTGAGGTTTACGTACACTGGGAACACCATGACTTCCGGACGGCCGTTCGGGTGAAGGAGCCTTATGAGCACGACAGCGGGCCGAGCAGACCCCGCCCCGGAGCGACCAAAGCTGGAGGACCTGGCCCGGAAGGTCGGGGTCAGTATCGCCACGGTGTCCCGGGTGGTAAACGGCCGGAAAGGCGTGTCGCGCGAGGTGCGGCAGGCCGTGCTCGCAGCTATGGACGACCTCGGCTACGAGCGCCCGGACCGTGCCCGGAGCACTACCCGGGGCCAGGTGGGGATCATCGTTCCGGACCTGACAAACCCGATCTTTCCGGCAATCGCGCAGACGGTTGTGTCGCTCCTGTCCCAGGAGGACTTCATTCCGATCCTCTGTGCTTTGCCTGGCGGGGGACGCTCCGAGGACGAGTACATCGAGATGCTCGTGGCGCAGGAGGCCTCCGGCATCATCTTCATCTGCAGTTCACATGCCGACGGCCAGGCCAGCCTGGAGCGCTACCACCGGCTGCGCGGCCGCGGCATCCCGTTCGTCCTGGTCAACGGTGCCCGCCAGGAACTGCCGGCAGCCTCCGTGTCCAATGACGACGCCGCGGCCATCAGCACCGCGGTGCAGCACCTTGCCAGCCTGGGGCACCGGAAGGTCGGCCTGGCCATCGGCCCGCACCGCTTCATCCCGAGCAGGCAGAAGCTGGCCGGCTTCCGCTCCGCCCTCGCCGAGTACCTGGGCATTGAGGACCCGGAACCGCACACGGCCACCAGCATGTTCACGGTGGAAGGCGGCCAGAGTGCGGCGAATGAGCTCCTGGACTCCGGCCACACGGCCATTGTGTGCGCGTCCGACGTTATGGCGCTCGGTGCCATCCGGGCGGTCCAGGCCAGGGGGCTGCGCGTGCCGGAAGACGTGTCCATCGTCGGCTTCGATGACTCACCGCTGATGGCGCTCACGAATCCGCCGCTGACCACGCTCCGGCAGCCCGTCGCTGCGATCGCGCACGCCGCCGTCCATGCCCTGGCGGCCGAGATTGCCGGCGAACATTCCACGCGCTCGCCGGTGGTCCTGGCATCCGATCTGGTGGTGCGCGGCTCTACCGGTCCTGCGGCAGCAGCTTCAGCCCCGCCGCGCAGCCCACGATCCCGGCGATGAACAGCAGCTTGAGCGGGCTGGCCGGCTCGACGCCGGTGGCCATCGCCCAGCCCACGGTCAGGGCAGCGCCGATGCCCACCCACACGGCGTAGGCGGTCCCGAGCGGAATCGACTTCACGGCGATCCCCAGTCCCGCCATGCTCAGCGTTGCGGTGACGGCAAAGACGGCGGTCGGCAGCGCCTGGGAGAAGCCGTCGGACAGGCCCAGGGCGGTGGCCCAGACGGCTTCCAGCACGGCGGAAGCGAGCAGGATCAGCCAGGCAGTCGCGTTCTTGGTCATCACGCCACCACCTTCAGGCCCACCACGGACGCGGCGATCCCGGCGAGCAGCAGCAGCCGTCCCGCCGTCGCGCGTTCCACTTTGGTGACGATCGCGTAGGCGGAGGTCAGCACCACGCCGACGCCCACCCACACCGCGTAGGCGGTGCCGGTGGGGATGGACTGCATCGCGAGGGCGAGCCCGCCGGTGCTGGCAATGACTGAGACGAGGAAGACCGTTGCGGGCAGGACGCGCCGGAGGCCCGTGGCTTGGGAGGTCCGGTGCAGCGCTGCGGCCCACACGGCCTCGAGCGCACCGGAGAGGATGAGGATTAACCACGACATGACAGATCCTTTGGCCAGTCTTGTCGCGTGCCGGGTACTGAACCGTCGTCCGGAGGTTCCAAAGAGGGAGCCTTGGTCCCAGCGTAGCAACGCCCGACGGCGGGAGGCCACCGTTGGTGGTTAAGGTCACCGGGGCGGTATGGTCCGTTGATCGGCCTTGTGAGCGGTCCGGTGCGGGATCGACGAGGCGAGGGCCAGCACAACGATGAACGATGCGGCCAGGACGGCGAACCAGGCGCCGCGCGCTTCGGTGATGGCGAGCCGGGTGCCGGCGATTCCGGGGCCGGTCAGGATGAGTGCCGCGGCGAGCGCTGCACTGACGAGGCCGCAGAGCAGCCTTGCCCAGAGGGGGCCGCGACGGGAGAGGGCGTAGCCGCCGCCCATCCCCATCAGAGAGACTGCGATTGCGCCGCCGCCGAGGCCTTCGGTGAGGAGTGCGGCGATCGCGCCCGGCATGAACATCGGGGCGATAGCGAAGGCGAGTGGAGCAAGGGCAAGCCAGCGCCACCCCCTCCGCCCGCCTGCGCGCCGAAGAGCCTCCGCCCAGCCCAGGAAGCCGCCCGCAACGGCCCCCGGCAGGAGGATCGCACCGAAGGTTCCCCACCAGGTGAAGGTGGAGGTCGGGCCCGCAAGCTCCACCATGTAGCTGCGGAATCCTGCGGCCCAGGCAATGCCGCAGGTGATGCCGATTGCGACGAGCGGGGCAGTGGGATGGACTGGGGCGGTTCGCGGGACTGCGGCGGTTCGCTGGACTGCGGCGGTTCGAGGGTCGGGCGCGCTCGGGTGGACGGCGCGGCGGGCGTCGCGTGAGGCTGGTGCGGATTCCTTGTCGCTCATGATCGGCTCCAGAGATTCAGCTGGTAGCTGGCGACATTAGGGCACTGACGGGGAAACATCAAGGCCCTGGTTTAGGCCTGCCTGCTGCCGGTTGGCGCCAGCGGCAGCGGGATTCGTTCCACCACGTGCGGGGCAAGGAGGAGCTGCCTGTCCGGCGGGTTTGTGGCCGGGGTGGCTGCCCCGCGCGTGGCCGCGCCGCCGGTGGCCGCCCCCGCGGTCCCGTTGCCGGCCAGTTCGTAGGTCAGCACGCGGATGATGTGGCGCGCGGCCTCTTCCACCGGCTGGGCGACGCTGGAGAGACCGAGTGCGGCGGCCACGGGAGTGTTGTCAAAGCCCACAACGGCTGGCCGCCCGGTGCCGGGCCGTAGCTCCCGGAGTTTTTCCATGGCACCGAGGGCCATCGAGTCGCTGGAACAGACAATGGCCGTGGCACCCCTCGACGCCAGCAGGGCCGCCCCGGATGCTCCGCCGGCAACGGTCTCTTCCGCTTCCACGCTGAGGCCGGGCACGTCCCTGCCGTGTCCTGCCGCGTCCATGGCGCGCTGCCAGCCGCGGCGGCGGTCTGCGCCCACGGGATTGCCGGTGTACCAGCCCAGGAAGCCGATCCTGGAGTGGCCCTGGGCCAGCAGCATCTGCACGGCCTGTTCCGTTCCTGCGGCCCCGTCAACGTCCACCCAGGAGTGGCTCCCCGACGTCGGGCGGCCGGCGCTATCCCAGGGCCGGCCAAAAACGGCGAAGGGTGTTCCGCGTTCCTGCAGCCAGCGGGTCCGGGCGTCGTCCGGGGTGCTGGAGGTGAGGATGAATCCGTCCAGCCCCGCGACGTCGAGCAGTTCCTCATACTGGCGGATCTCGTCGCTGTCCGAGTCCGCGCAGAACAGCGTGAGCCGGTAGCCTGCCGCCTGCGCCGCTTCCGTGAGCGCGTGCAGGAAGCGGTCCAGCACGGCGCCGTTGATTCCGTCCGTCGCGGGAAGGAGCCGCATGCCGAAGTTCATGGAACGCTGGGTGCGCAGTTGCCGGGCGGCGGCGCTGGGCCGGTAGCCGGCTGCCTCAATGGCCGCCTGGATGCGCTCCCGGGTGGCGGGCTTGACCTTGTGCGGAGCATTCAGCACGTTGGAGATGGTCTGCCGGGACACGGCAAGTTCTCTGGCCAGGCTGGCGAGGGTGGGCCGGGCCAAATGGGCTCCTTAGGACGCGGTACTGGACGGTTGGTAATGCAGGCAGTGGCCGGCGGACGCCCCGGCATGGCTGCCGCATGGCGGTCTTTTCCGTCTCACACTAACGTGTGAGACGATTTAACCGCACAAATTTGATCGATCAAATCTGTGCGCCCAGGTTCTCGCCCGGTAATGCGGACGCCAGCCTCCGCACCCACACCCAGCAGCACAGGAGTTGTTTTACCGTGGCCTCTGAACAGCCATACCTGCACAATCTTTCCGGCGTTTTCAGCGCCCCCATTCAGGCGTGGTCCGACTCCCATGGACAGGTCCGCCACACGGGCGCACAGGGGATCTACTGCGGCGACGACCGCGTCCTCAACACTGCCGTCCTCACCGTTGACGGGCGGGAGCCCGAATGGGTGTCCACGCAGCTGCGCTCCTCCAAGGAAACCGACTACATCTATTTCGTGCGTGCCGATGCCGAAGTGGCGGACCCCCTGCTCTCCCTGGTGCGCACGCGCTCGGCCCAGTCCAGCCGCATCCGCCCCGGTGAGGACACCGAAACCCTCACCGGCTGCTCCGGCCGGGTGGGTGAGACACTGCGCCTGGAGTCCGCCATGCGGGAGCCCGTATCGCTGACGGTCACGCTGACCCTCGGCGCGGACAACACCACCATGGAACACATCAAGCAGGGCGGTCGTGGTGGCGCCCGCGTGGAACCGCAGGGGACCACCTGGTCCTGGCGCGACCAGGACACCACCCTGGCGTTGACGGCCGTCAACGGAACCGTCAGCGTGGACGGCAGCACCGTCACCATCGACTGGGCCGTGGAGGTGTCTCCCGGCGTACCCGTGGAGCTGGAATGGGCGGTTGACCTGACTGACGCGGATTCGCCGATGCTGGCCGCGGACGGTGAACCCATCACCGCTCCGGCGTCGAACGATCCCCGGCTCAGCCGCCTTCTGGAACGGTCCGTCAGCGACCTCAACAGCCTGCGGCTGGCACACTACTCGCATCCGCATGACACGTTCCTGGCGGCCGGTGCCCCCTGGTTCTTCACCATGTTCGGCCGCGATTCCATCATCGCAGCGCGCATGCTGCTGCCCATCAACACGGCCATTGCCGGCGGAACGCTCCGTGCGCTCGCCGGCCGGCAGGGCACGGAAACGGACCACACCACGGCAGTGCAGCCGGGCAAGATCCTGCATGAAGTCCGCCGGACCGTCCTGACCATGGCGGAGAGCGGCCATGCCCTGCGCCTGCCGCCGGTGTACTACGGCACCATTGACGCCACTCCGCTGTGGATTTGCCTCCTGCACGATGCCTGGAAAGCCGGCATGCCCGACGCCGAGGTCAAGGAACTCCTGCCCAACCTCGAGGATGCGCTCGAGTGGCTCAGGGACCACGGCGACCTGGACGGGGACGGCTTCTTGGAATACCTCGACGCCTCCGGGCAGGGCCTGGTGAACCAGGGCTGGAAGGACTCCGGCGACGCCATCCGCTGGCACGACGGTTCACTGGCGAAGGGGCCCATCGCGCTTGCCGAGGTCCAGGCCTACGCCTACGAGGCGGCAGTAGTGGGCGCGGAAATCCTGGACGCCTTCGGACGTCCGGGCGCGCAGGAATGGCGCGACTACGCAACAGGCATGGCCGACCGCTTCCGTGCGCAGTTCTGGTGCGAGGACGAGCTGGGTCCGTACCCCGCCCTTGCCCTGGATGCCGACAAGCGACCGGTGGACGGTGTGACCTCCAACATGGGTCACCTGCTCGGCACCGGAATCCTGAACGAGGACGAGCAGCGGATTGTGGTGCGCCGCGTTATGGACCCCACCATGTTCTCCGGCTACGGCGTCCGGACGCTGTCCACCACCAACGGCGGATACTGGCCCACCCGCTACCACGCCGGCGCGGTCTGGAGCCACGACACCGCCCTGATCATCAGCGGCATGCTGGCCGACGGCTTCCCGGATGAAGCGGCGCAGCTCGCCGCCGGGCTGCTGGAGGTGGCCGAGGCCAACGACTGGCGGCTGCCGGAGCTCTTTGGCGGCCATGGCTCGGACACCATGCGCACCCCCGTGCCGTTCCCTGCGAGCTGCCGGCCGCAGGCGTGGGCCTCGGCCAGCTCCGTAGTGATCGCCGCTGCGCTCACCCCTAACGGGCGGCCGACGCAGCGGGAAGACCTGCAGGCGTCCGCCGCTGCCTTCTGACCGACCGCTAGCTTGTGACCGGTGCCTAGCCCGTAACCCGGTCGATCGATACGACGGCCAGGAAGCCCCGGCCCAGGATTTCCGGCGTGCCGGAGTCGGAACCGACGACGGCGTCGTAGCGGCCCAGCGTCTCCGGCTCGCCTGGCGCCGGGGCTGCCTCAGGTGCCACGCCGTCGACGGGCGTGTCCCCGCCGCCGGGTGCGGCATCCGAAGCAGCGGCACCGGGGCTGACAGTGGCCTGTCCCTGCAGCAGAATGCCCAGCTGGCCTTCGAATACGGGGTGCGCGCGCTTCTTGGAGAGTTCGATGATGGACGTGTACCCCTTGAAGGCACCGTTCCGGGTAATCACGTTGAGGTCGCGGATGTCGCCTGTGGGCAGTGCGCTGGCGGTGTCGGCGTCGCCGGAGAACCGGAACGGCCGGTACTTCTCCAGCGCGTGTTCGGCGCCGTCTACCGTCAGCAGGAGGAGTTCGCCTTCGATCACGGTGAGCACGCGGTCCATGCCGGGAAAAGCGGAGAACGCGCCGGCTTTGGACACCTCGGCGATGCTCACCCGCCAGTCCCACGCGCCGTCCTGGGCGGAAGCAGCCTTCGGATGGCTGGCCAGTTCGCGGGTGACCCCGCCCTGGTTGCGCCACGGTTCGGCCCTGAGTTCTGCATAGCGGATGATCTCCATCCGCCCAGCCTAGCGGCCGGAACGAGGCCCGGGCGTAACGTCGGTGCAGACTTGGCAGGCTTGCTAACGTCAGGTGGAGGAAGAGAATCGCAGGAGGAGCAGGATGTTCGTCAAGGTGTGTGGCCTGAGTACGCCGGAGTCGGTCCTGGCAGCAGCAGGTGCCGGCGCGGACGCCGTCGGATTCGTCCTGACCAAGAGCCCGCGCGAGGTCACACCCGCCAGGGCCCGGGAGCTACTCGCCCACGTGCCGGCCGGCACCCCCGCAGTGGGCGTGTTCCGGCACGAGCCGGTGGCGGACGCCATCGCGCTCGCCCGCGAGGCGGGCCTCGAGTGGATCCAGCTCCACGGGGACCGCACCCCGGAGGACGTGAAAGCAGCGCACGACGCCGGCATGAAGGTGATCAGGGCCGTCACCATGAGTGCCGCCCCGGAAGCATTCGGCAGCTGGGGCGAGGAACTGCTGCTCATCGATGCCGCCGTGCCGGGCTCGGGCGAGGCCTGGGACTATGCGTCGGTGCAGTCCAAGGGGCTTGCCGGGCGGAGCTGGCTGCTGGCCGGGGGACTTGACCCCGTGAACGTCGCCCGGGCCGCAAAAGAAGCCGGTGCGTGGGGAGTGGACGTCTCCTCCGGCGTCGAAAGTTCCCGCGGAGTCAAAGACCTGGCGAAGGTCCGGGCGTTTGTGCTGGCAGCGAAGGCCCCGGCCGCCTAGCACCGGAATGACCTGGCGCGGAATGACCTGGCGCCGGAATGAAGAGTGACGCCTTCTTGTTGCCGCATTCATGAAGCGCATCGGATTTCTGTCCTTCGGCCACTGGGGCAACGTCGAGGGGTCGCGCACCCGCACGGCCCGGGACGCCCTGCTGCAAGGCATTGAGCTGGCCGTGGCCGCCGAGGAGCTGGGCATCGACGGCGCCTACTTCCGGGTGCATCACTTTGCCCGGCAGCAGGCCTCCCCGTTCCCGCTGCTGGCAGCCATCGCCGCCCGCACCAGCCGGATTGAAATGGGCACCGGCGTGATCGACATGCGGTACGAAAACCCGCTGTACATGGCGGAGGAAGCGTCCGCCACGGACCTGATCAGCGGCGGCAGGCTGCAGCTGGGCGTCAGCCGCGGCTCACCCGAGCCGGCACGGGACGGCGCCGCAGTGTTCGGCCATGTTCCGGCCGACGGCGAGAGCCCCGCGGACATGGCACGCCGGCACACCGCGTTGTTCCGCCATGCCATCACCGGCGCCGGCGTGGCAGACGGGGATCCCCGGTTCGGCGGCGGACCCGGCAAATTGCCGGTCCAGCCGAACTCGCCGGATCTGGCCCGCAGGATCTGGTGGGGCGCCGGATCCCGCGCCACCGCCGTCTGGACAGCTGAACAGGGCATGAACCTGATGAGTTCCACACTGCTGACCGAAGACACCGGCGTGCCGTTCGACGAGCTTCAAGCCGAGCAGATCAGCATGTTCCGCAGCGCCTGGGCCAGCGCCGGCCACCAGCACACGCCCCGGGTTTCAGTCAGCAGGAGCGTGCTGCCGATCGTGGACGACGAGGACCGCCGGTATTTCGGGCTCAGCGCCCTTCGGGAAAAGCGGGACCAGGTGGGGATCATTGACGGACTGGTGGCGAGGTTCGGCAAGAGCTACGTGGGCGAGCCCGACGCCATCGCCGAAGAGCTTGCCGCGGACGCCGCGGTGCAGGCCGCCGACACCGTCCTCCTCACTGTCCCGAACCAGCTGGGCGTGGACTTCAACGCCAAGCTGCTCGGCAACATTGCCCGGCACGTTGCCCCTGCCATTGGCTGGCAGCCGAAATGGCCTGCGGCTGTACCCGCGCCTGCGGCTGAGGCTGTGCCAGCGACTGAGGCGCCCGGTGCTGAGGCTAGCCGTGGCTAATGCTCTTCGCTAGCATTCAGCTGGGGACCACCCCGAAGAACCGGCGGGCCAGGCCCGCCACCCGAGTCGAAGGAGACCCGTTGTGACTCTGCCCCAAGGTATTACCCCCGGCATCTGGACCCTTGATATGTCCCACAGCGAAATCGGGTTCACCGTCCGCCATGCCGGCATCAGCAAAGTCCGCGGCCGCTTCACCGACGCTTCCGCGGAGGCGCACGTGGGCCCGTCCTTGTCGGCGTCCAGCCTGCACGCCACCGTGAAAACGGCGAGCTTCGACTCGGGCGATGCCAACCGCGACGCCCACGTCCGCGGCGCGGACTTTTTCGACGTCGAGCAGTTCCCGGAGATGACTTTCCGGGCAACGGGCATCGAGGGTGACGGCGAGGACTATACCGTCACCGGGGACCTCACCATTCGCGGCGTCACCAAGCCCGTGGAGCTCGAAGTGGAGTTCACCGGTGTGGCGGTTGATCCGTTCGGTGCCACCCGGGCAGGCTTCAGCGCAGAGGCAGAAATCAGCCGCAAGGAGTTTGGGCTGACGTGGAATGCGGTCCTCGAAGCCGGCGGCGTGCTGGTCAGTGACAAGGTCAAAATCAACGTCGACGCAGCCCTGGTCAAGCAGGCATAGTCGCGGGCCTCAGGTCCACGGCACGCGAAGGATCAGGGAAAACAAGGTGGCGTAGTCGTAGCTCGTGGAGCTGTTGGACATGAGCACGATTGCCCTGCCCCGCTCCGGGTAAAGGCGCATGATGTTCCAAAACCCCAGCCCGGTGCCGAAATGCTCCACGTAGGATTCGTGCGGCACCTTGGTGTGCTTCCGGAACCAGCCCGCGGAGTGGTCGAACTGCCGTCCTTTGACGCGGATGTCGCGCATGGCCCGCGCCGTGGACTCCTGAAGGATGCGGTGCCCCTGCGGGACAGCGGGAGCGCTGGCGGTTCCCGGCGGAACAGCCAGCCCGTCATTGAGGTGCAACCGGGCGAACGCTGCTGCGTCCAGCACGCTTCCTACCAGGCCTCCGTAGCCCGCGCCGTCAACCAGGAACGGGTTGAGCGAGGAGTATCCGCCGTGCCTTGCCCCCAGTGTTCCTGGTGGAAGGATTGCCGCGAGCGCCGGGGTGAGCGGGCGGGGGATACGGACATAGCCTGTAGCCGCGGAGTGTCCTGGCAGGTAGGCGAAACCGGTTGAATCCATGCCCAGCGGAGCAAGGATCTCGCGCCGGACGTAGCTCGGAAACGGCTCACCGGAGACCTGGCTGATGATCTGGGCCGCCACAAGGTAGCCGACGTTCGAGTAATGGCCGGTGCCACCAAGGCGGTGGCGGAACGCCCGGCGCCGGGCCAACAGTTTCCGCAGCATCTGCTCCTGGTCCGGTCCCGGTGCATCCGCCGGGTGGATCCACGTCACGGGCAGCGGATTGCGCAGCCCCGCGGAATGGCTGAGCAGCTGCCACACGGTTGGCTGGGCCGGGCCGGGGGCGCGCAGCCAGGGCAGGTATTCGGGCGCGGGTGCGTGCAGGTCCAGGAGCCCCTGGTCGGAGAGCCGCAGGGCGGCGGTGGCGGTCACCGGCTTCGTCATGGAAAACCAGGGATAGACCGTATCCGACGTCGCGGGGGCATGGCCCTCAAGGTCCGCGAAACCGGTGCCGCCGGTATGGAGCACCCGGTCCCGCGACACGACGGCTAGTGACATTCCCGGCACGCGGGCTCTCCGGGCTGTGTCCGCCAGTGCTGCCCGGACCGCTGTCAGATCCATTTGTTGTGCTTGAACGCGACGTAGAGGGCCACGCCCATGGCCGCCATCAGGCCCAGCGCCATGGGGTAGCCGAAGATCCAGTCGAGCTCGGGCATGGTGCGGAAATTCATCCCGTAGATGGTGCCCACCAGGGTGGGGGCGAAGAGAATGGCGGCCCAGGAGGAGATGCGTTTGACCTGCTCGCTCTGCGCGAAGCTGGATTCGGTCAGGCGCCGCATTTCGTCGTTCTGCCGCTGCGCCACAAGCGCGGCGTTGACGGTGAGCGCGTTCTGCAGCAGTGCCCGGAAAGAGGCGGTCCGTTCGCCCAGCCGCAGGACGTGGTCCAGGACGTCACGGAGGTGGTCCTGCAGTTCGGGACCGGGCCGATGCTCGGCCGTTCCGGAGAGGAGGGCCTGCAGGATTCCCGCCAGGGGGCTGGTTCCGCGCTGGAACATGATGACCTGGCGGGAGAGCTCATAGATCCGGCGCGAGACGTCCGGGTCGCCGCTGAAGAGGTCGTCCTCGATTTCGTCGATGTCGTTTTCCAGGCCGGCAGCCACTGGCTCGTATTCATCCACCACCTGGTCCAGGATGGCGTACAGCACGGCGTCCGGACCCAGCGCCAGGAACTCGGGCTGGGCTTCCATGCGTCGGCGGACGCGGGCCAGGTCCGGTGACTCAGCATGGCGGACGGTGACCACAAAATCCGTGCCCACAAAAACGTGGATCTCGCCGAACTCGACCTTTTCGACGTCGTCGAGGTAGCGCGCCGGGCGCAACACCAGGAACAGGGTCTCGCCGTAGTGCTCAAGTTTTGCCCGCTGGTGGCCGGTCAGGGCGTCCTCCACCGCCAGGTGGCTGAGGTCGAACTCGTCTGCCACGGAACGCAGTTCCGGCGCGTCCGGCCGGTAGAGGCCGATCCAGGCCATCCCCTCGCGCTGCCGCAGCAGGAAGTAGGTCTCCTCAAGCCCCTCCGGGTCGGTGGTCCGGCGGCCATTTACGTAGACGGCGTTGTCAATGATGGTCACGCTGCGCCTCCTTCTGCGGACCCGCCCCTTGGCTGTGACGTTAGCCCTTTGCCGGGACGCTGCCAACAGTATGCGCCTGCGCCGCTGCGTGGCCGGGAAAGGGCCGCGTAAGGATTTCGTAAAGACCGGGTTCTGCCGGAATCACCCGGTGCTACGCTCCGTGATGCGTCGAACTATGGGCACGGTTGTTATCGCGGTGCCTGAATCCCTTCGTATGCCCGCCGATGAGAGGACGTCCCATGGCCGTACCGCTGAGGGGGCCGGCAAAAGTGCCCGCGGACATTCGGACGAAGGACAGCCGCATCAGGCGCCTGCTCCTGCATCCGGTCAGGTCGGTGCCGGTGGCGTTCCTCGCCGTCATCATGATCGGGGCCGGTCTGCTCCTGCTTCCCGCCTCGCACTACCCCACGGACTCCGACGTCGGGATGCCGGCCCTGTTCACTTCGGTCTCGGCCGTCTGCGTGACCGGCCTGATCACCGTGGACACTGCCACGTTCTGGACGCCCTTCGGCCAGGCGGTGATCCTCGGGATGATCCAGGTGGGTGGCTTTGGCATCATGACGCTGGCAACGCTGCTCGCCCTGCTGGTCCGCAAGAACCTCGGCCTCCGCGGGCAGCTCGTGGCGCAGTCCGAAACCCATACCCTGAATTTTGGTGATGTGCGCTCCGTGCTGGTGCGGGTCGCCAAGATCATGGCCACACTGGAGGGCTGCACGGCAGCGGTCCTGACGCTCCGGTTCTGGATCGGTTACGACGCCAACCCTGCCACGGCACTCTGGCACGGCATCTTCCACGCTGTATCCGCATTCAACAATGCCGGTTTCTCCCTCTACAGTGACAACCTCATCGGGCTGGCCGAAGATCCCTGGATCATTGTCCCTGTCTGCGCAGCCGTGGTGGCCGGCGGGCTGGGGTTTCCCGTGATCATTGCCCTGATGCGGGACGGGTTCCGGATCAGGGACTGGACAGTGCACGTCCGGCTGACCGTCTACGGCACCCTGCTGCTTCTGGCGGCAGGCTTTGTGCTCTTCGCGGCCTTCGAATGGAACAGGCCCGAAACCCTGGGACCGCTCTCCACCGGCGGGAAGTTCCTCGGGGCGCTGGCCGGCAGCGTGTTTCCCCGGACCGCCGGTTTCAACAGCATCGATTACGGGGCTGCCACACCGGAGACCCTGATGGTCACCAACATCCTGATGTTCATCGGCGGCGGGAGTGCGGGGACGGCGGGCGGCATCAAGATCACCACGTTCCTCATCCTGGGATTCGCCATCTGGAACGAGGTCCGCGGCCGCGAACAGGTCACCATCGCCCACCGCTCCATCAGTTCCTCGGCGCAGCGCCAGGCGCTCTCCGTTGCGTTGCTGGGCGTCGCCGCCGTCATTGCGGGCACGCTGCTGCTGCTGCTGTTCACCGACTACAGCCTCGAAAAGGTGCTCTTTGAATCCATCTCCGCCTTCGCCACGGTGGGGGTGAGCACCGGCATCACCTATCACCTGCCGGTCAGCGCGCAGTGGGTGCTGATGGCCCTCATGTTCGTCGGCCGCATCGGCACCATCACTGTGGCTTCTGCCCTGGCCCTCTCCGCGCATCCGCGGCTCTACCATTTGCCCGAAGAGCGGCCGATCATCGGCTGATGCGGGCGGCCGCTAATTCAGGGCCGGATCAGGGCAATCCCCGACGCCCGATCAGGCGCGAGCGGGGGAGAATGGCCGTATGAAGACATTGCTCAACATCATTTGGCTGGTATGCGGCGGACTCTGGCTGGCGCTGGGGTACTTCTTCGCGGGCATCATCTGCTGCCTGCTCATCGTGACCATTCCGTGGGGCATCGCGTCCTTCCGGATTGCCTCCTACACGCTGTGGCCCTTCGGCCGGATGGTGGTGGACAAGCCGGGCGGCAACGGAGTGTTCTCGCTCCTGGGCAATGTGATCTGGCTGGTGGTGGCCGGGATCTGGATCGCGATCGGCCATGTGGTGACGGCGTTCGCCATGGCCATCACCATTATCGGAATCCCGCTGGCCATCGCGAACCTGAAGCTCATACCCGTCTCGCTGATGCCCCTCGGCAAGCAGATCGTGCCCACCGACCGGCCGTTCGTCACCAGCTACCGCTAAGGCCGGCGGCCGCCTACGGGCGAGCGCTCAGGCCCGGCGGAACGCGCCGTCGTCGAGAAGTGCGACGGCGGTGCTCCGGTTGAGCTCCGCAGCGATCTCCACGTCCTCCTGGTAACCGCCGAAAACGAGCTCGCGCCCGCTGGAGCATTCCAGCAGCGTGTCACCGAGCCGCGGTTCCGCAGCGGTGAACGCGTCCATGGCCCATCCGGCTTCGGGGGAGAACCCGGCCCGGCGATGCCCGGGAAGCGCCGCCAGGAAAGCACCTGCGCCCAGCTGGTCCTCGAGCGCGGGCCGGAGTCCGCCGTCGGGCCATTTTTCACCGGCTGCAATAACGGCGATAACGGCGGCCGGCGGCAGGTTCCGCGCGGCCCAGTCGGCCGTGGCGCGGGCGTTCCGGAGGCACACTGCGGCGACGCGCGGCACCGCGCCCGCCAGGGAATGGGCCAGCGCCGATCCGTTCGGCGAGGGCAGCACCACCCTGTCCAGCGTTGACGCGGAGCGCAGGCTGGCGGGGGAGAGGCTGACCCCTTTGCCGCCGCGTCGTCCGGCAAGCACCGCCTGCTGTTCCGCCGCGAAACCGGCTGCCGTGCCGTCCTTCCAGCGGTAGGGAAACACTTCGGCGCCGCGCTCCACGGCGACGCTCACGCACGTGGTGAAACACAGGACGTCCACCACCACGGCCAGTTCGGCCCCGGGCGCCACGGCCATGGCGCCGTCGAGCCCCCATTCGAAGCGGACCGTGAACGGCAGCTGCCGGTGCGCGGCCTGAACCTCGCTCACGCGGGCCAGGCTGCGGGGTTGAGCTCGCCGTTGAGGTTGCGCCGCGCGGAATCCAGCCAGAGCTCACGGCCGCGGGCCGTGTTGAACAGCGGATCCAGCTCCAGCAAATGACGCACGACGGCGGCGCGTCCGGCGGCGAAGTCGGCGTCGCCGATGTGCGCGAAGTCTTCCCGGACGGCGCTGAGGTAGCGGCCGTAGGCCCTGGGTTCGCCGCCGAGAACGGACAGGTCCGCATCGCAGAGGAGGGCGCCGTCGTCGTCCCCTGCCTCCGGGCGGTGGTCGGCAGTGAGCCGGACCAGCCGGCCCACCTCGTACGCTTCGTCCTCGGACAGCCCGGCGTGCAGGAGCCTGTCCTCTGCCAGCCTCGCCGACTCCTCCTCGTCCTGGCCGGCGATCCCGAGGTATACGGCGTCGTGGAACCAGGCGGCGAGGACCACGGTGCGGGGAGGGTCTGCCGGCTCGGTGAGCAGGTCCAGGGCTTCGAGGACTGAGAGGAGGTGGGTGCGGCCGTGGTACTTCCGGTGCTCCTCGCCCCAGCGGTCCAGGAGGTCCAGGAAGAGGGCGTCGTGGCCGGGTAGCACGGCGTTCCAGCGGTTGAGCAGGGGCAGCTTGAGGGCCTTGCCGCGCTCGCGGGCCGGGATGCGGAGCCCGCAGTCGATCAGTTTTCGGACTAGGACCCGCGCCTCCACGGGGACGGCGCCGGCCTCCACGAGGGCCCCGTACCGGGCCTCGGAGACGTCGTAATGGTCGCCGTCGAACGCGCGTTCCGGAATGCCGGCGGCCTCGGCGAAACGGTGCAGTTCGTCGAGGGAGGTATCCGAGATCAAGTGCGAAAAGTGGGTTCCGTGGGCTGGCCAGAGCGGCGGATCCAGGTAAACGGCCATGGGGGAAATTCTAATCCCGCGGGTGCCAGCGATTCCTCCGCAGGACAGGGCCTTTTTTGTCGTACCTCGGTGGAAGAGTTGTCCCATGGAGGTCTTGGGGGAACTCGCAGCAGGAGGGGCGTTGCGGAGGGCGGCATTGCCCGCCGCCGCTTCTGTTGTTCGGGTTGCTTCCGGTCCGGGCCTGCGCCGTGTCCCCGCCGGTCTGCAGCCTTCTCAGGCGTTGGCGTCCGACGGCGGCGGGTCCGGTGATCTTCCCCGGAGCCTT
>NZ_JBWKYC010000039.1:0-16298 GCF_059423525.1 Arthrobacter sp. GW460-12-1-14-TSB2 | reverse complement strand
GCGCAGCGGGGGCGGGGCTGGAGACTGGGGCCGCACGTGTCCGTTCGCGCTTCCCTGCGGGGCGAGTGCTCAGGAAACCTCCGCGGCCTCGCGGACGGCTGTAGTGCCCGGATCGGGAGCATGCCTTCGTGCCACCCGCCGGGCGACGGCGGCACACACCACCAGCTGCATGGCGTGGTACATGATCACCGGGAGGATCACCACGCCGGCCAGCGGGCCGTGGAACAGGATCGCCGACAGGGGCAGGCCGGTCGCCAGGCTCTTCTCCGATCCGCAGAACATGATGGCGGTGGAGTCAGCCCGCGCAAAGCCCATTTTCCGGCTTGCCAGGGACGTCACCGTCAACGCCGCAGCCAGCATAAGGGCGCAGATCCCGGCGGTCACGGCCAGCTGCGCCGGCGGCAGCTTTTGCCACAGCCCGTTGGCGACGGCGGCACCGAAGGCCGCATAGACCACCAGTAGAATGGCTCCCCGGTCCACGATCTTCAGGGGCAGGGCGTACCTGGCAGCCCAGCCGCCCAGCCGCCGGTTGAGCAGCTGTCCGAGCACAAACGGAAGCACTATCTGGAGCACGATCTTCACAGCCGAGGCGAGGTTCATCCCGCTGTAGGACCCCAATGCCAGCGCCACGAGCAGCGGCGTCACCACGATCCCCAGCAGGTTGGAGATGGAGGCCGCACAAACAGCCGCAGCCATATTGCCTCTCCCGATACCCGTGAAGGTGATGGCCGTTTGCACCGCAGTGGGGAGCATGGTCAGGAACAGGAGCCCGGCCACGAGCTCATGAGTCAGGTACCAGGAGGATCCCGCCGCCACCCCGAGTCCCATCAGCGGAAAGAACACAAAAGAGGCGGCAGCAATGACCAGATGGAGCCGCCATGCCTTGAACCCCTGTACTGCTGCCGAGGTGGACAGGCGCAGCCCGCTGATGAAGAACTGCACCGCCACCGCTATGCCGCCGGCTGCGGCCAGCACAGACCCCAGCTCCCCCTGCGGCGGGAATACCGCCGCAGCCACCAGCGTCAACAGCAGAAGCACCACAAACGGATCCAGCCAGCCGAAGCGCCTGCTGACCGAGGCCGCTCCAATTCCCAAAATTCCCATGAATGAGCACCCTCCGCATCGCCGATGCGCTTAAGAATACTGTAGACATTTTTACAAAACGTCCGCCGGTGTTAACGATGTGTAAACTCCTGCCGAAGCGAGTCGATTGACAATCTGTAGACAGTAGTCTGGAGGCATGATCGTCCAGGAAAGCCTTGTTTCACTCGCAGCACAGGAGATTCGCAAGCTGATTGTCAGCGGTGAGCTGGCGCCGGGCGACAAACTCAATGAACCCCCGCTCGCCGAACGGCTGGGCATCTCACGCCCTCCCCTGCGCGAAGCACTGCGCATGCTGGAAAGTGAAGGCCTGCTCGAACAGACACCGCGCCGGGGCTATCGCGTGGTGGAAATGACGGAGTCGGACATCAACGAGATCTACTCACTCCGGCGGGCACTGGAAATGTTTGCCCTGGACCTCCTGCTCGCCAGGAAAGACCCGTCCGCCTACCCGGCTTTGGATCCGATCATGACCACCATGAGGGCCGCCGCCAAGCGCGGCGACCAAACCACCGTGGTGCAGGCCAACGTTGACTTCCACACGGCACTCGTGGAAGCTGCCGGCCACCGCCGGCTGACAGATGCCTACCGTTCCCTCATGCTCCAGATGCAGCTGTGCATGGCAGCCAACGTGATCAGCGAGGCCCGCACCAAGGGCGACCTCAGCAAGGGCTGCGACCGGCATGCGGCTTTGCTCGCATGCCTGCGGTCCGGAGATGCTGAGCGTATTCGCCGCGAGTTCGAAGAGCACGGCGAACGCGACTACCTCGAGCGCGGGGGAAGCTCCGCTGAATCGGCCGCAGGCCAGGAAGCCGGGGCACACCCTGCAGGCATAGCGGGATGACGGCGTCAGTGCTGCAACAACTCAACACGGGCATGCTGGACGCAACCGACATTGCCGAAGCCGTCAAGAACGGATCACTGACCGCTTTCGACGTCATGGCCGCGGCCCGAACCCGCGCCCAGTCCCCGGCCGGCCGGGCGATGAACGCTTTCATCACCGAAGACTGGGACCGGGCCGCCCGCGCTGCTGCCGCCGTCGACCGCCGCCGCGCCGCCGGTGAGGCACTGGGACCGCTGGCCGGCGTGCCGTTCAGCGTCAAGGACGTGATCGCCGTCGCCGGCCTTCCCATAACGGGCGCCAGTAAGGCGTTTGCGGACACAGTGGCGACGACGACGGCACCGGCAGTCCAGCGCCTGCTGGACGCGGACGCGATCCTGATCGGCAAGACCAACTGCCCCGAGTTCGCCTTCGGCGTTACGTGCGACAGCCCCCTCCTGGGCAGGACCGGCAACCCCCGGTTTCCGGCGAACACGCCAGGCGGCTCCAGCGGAGGCGAGGCCGCGTCGCTGGCCGCAGGTATCTCGGCGCTGGGAGTCGGCACCGATTTCGGCGGCTCCGTCCGCTGGCCCGCCCAGTGCGTGGGGGTCGCCGCGCTTCGTCCGGGCATTGGTTCTGTTCCCGGGGACGGCCAGGTTCCGGGCGTTGGCGGCAGTTTCGGAGCGAACGGAACCGTGCCGGCCGCGAGCCCGGGGATGCAGGGTACGTTCCAGACCATCGGCCCCATGGCCAGGTCCGTGCGCGACCTGCGGTCGGCATATCTCATCATGTCCGGGGCCGAGGCCCGTGGCGTGGCCGACCGGCAGGAATCGTCCGGAGGCCTCATGCCATCCGCGGGCTCCCGGCGCCCGTTCCGGATCACCTGGAGCGACGGCGCCGCGCTCGGCCCCGTCCGCGCGGAGGTCACGGCACTGATGGAGCGGCTGGCCGCTGTGTTGGCGGGGGACGGCCACACGGTCCGGCACCAGCCGGACCTGTTCGCGGACTGCCTGCCACCCTACAACCGGCTTCGGGCCGTGGATCCCATGGTGGACCATGCCGCGGCCGTCAAGGGACGCGAAGACGGCGTAACAGCCGCCAATCTCCAGACCATCCAGGCGTCGTTCGCTGCCACTGCCGCCGACGTGGAGATTGCCTGGCAGGCTGCCAATTCCGCGCGCTCCGCCGCCTTGACCCAGCTTGCGGCGGTGGACATTGCCCTGCTCCCGGTGGCGGGAGGCCCCGCGGGCGACCCCGACGGCCGCCTGGACATCGACGGCCAGACAGCCGAGGGCTGGGAAATCATGGGGCATTGCCGGGCCGTCACGCTGACCGGATGCCCTGCGGTGTCCTTGCCGGTCGGGTTGTCCAACGAGGGCCTGCCGCTGTCCGTGCAAATTGTGGCAGGGCCGGGCGGCGAACTGACTGCGTTGGACTTCGCCCTCGTGCTGGAGAGCCTGGATATCTGAGGTTCCCACCCTGATCGGGGCACGCCTTCGGGCCACGCCTGCGTTGCCGACAAGGCTGCCAACGGGGCTGCCGCAGCGGGCTGCAGGTTCCCCAAATTGTAAAATTGTCTACAGAATTCATAATTAACATTTCGGAAACGAAGCAGGCGATTCCCGGACACACGTAACCCATAGCGTCTTAGCTGTCAGGCAATCATCACTGGCACCTGGATCACTGAAAGTGGGAAGCAACGCATGTTTTCACGCACTAGCAAAGCCGCCGTCGTCGCCACTCTGGCTGCTCTGGCCCTCGCTACGAGCGGCTGCTCAGCCAGTAGCACCGCCTCCGCAGGCACGGCCGCGAAGGAAAAGTTCACCATCGCCACGAGCGGCACGTTCCGCCCCATTACTTTCTCCGAGGGCGGCAAGCTCACCGGCTTCGACATTGAAGTGGGCACCATGATCGCGGACAAACTCGGCATGGAAGCAGAATTCGTTGAGGGTCAGCTGTCCGGACTTCTCCCGGGGCTGAACAGCGGGAAGTTCGACGCCGTGATGTCAGGCCTCACCATGACTGAACCGCGCAAGCAGTCCATCACCTTCTCCGCTCCCTACCTCGCCGACGGCGCGGTGGCAGTGGTGTCCAAGAACAACAGCTCAGTCCAGGACGTCAGCAAACTCGACGGCTTCAAAGTGGGCGCAATCGGCGGCTCCGGCACTGAATCAGACGTCAAGGGCATCGGCGGGTTCACCGAGCTCAAGGCCTACCCCGGCGCCCCTGAAGGCTTCGCCGACGTCGCCGCCGGACGCATCGACGTCTTTGCCACCGGCCGGATCGCCGCTGAGAACTTCATGAAGAACTCCCCGCTCGCAGCAGACCTGAAGATCGTGGGCGAGGTGTACGGAACCAAGCCCGCCGGCGTCGGACTTCCCAAGAGCGACACCGAGATGAAGCCCAAGGTGGACAAGATCATCGCCGAACTGAAGGCGGACGGCACCCTGGAGAAACTGAACCAGAAGTGGTTCGGCTTCACCGTGGCAATCCCGGAGTAACTGCCGCCATGAATATCCCTGAGCCCGGCTCTGTAGCAGCCGAATATTTCCCCATCTTCCTGAACGGCGCCCTGACAACACTGGGGATCGTGGCCGCGGCCATCGTCTGCGCCACCGTGTTGGGATACGTGATCGCCACGCTGCGGCTCTCGCGGATCCGCGCCCTGCGCATCTTCGCAGCGGCGTACGTCTGGTTCTTCCGGGGCCTTCCGCTGATGCTTTCGCTGTTCTTTTTCTACTACACGAAGCCGTTCGGGCTGACCCTGGACGCGTTCTCGGCGGGCCTGATCGCCATGAGCCTGAACTCGGCGTCGTTCTTCTCGGAAATCATCAGGGCCGGGCTCAAGTCCGTCAACACCGGACACCTGGAAGCGGCCGACTCCGTCGGCATGAACCCGCTGCAGAAGTTCCTCCGCGTCACCGGCCCCGAGGGCATCCGCCTGATGACCCCGCCGTACATCAACAACTGCATCATCATGCTCAAGGAGTCGGCCCAGATTTCGGTGATCACGGTCCCCGACCTGATGCTTCAGGGGCAGAAGGCCTATAACTCCACGTACAACGTCATGGAGACGCTGGGCGTCGTGGCTGCGATGTACCTGGCCATGACCAGCCTCCTGATGGCCCTCCAGATCATCATCGAAAAGAAGACCGGCCGAAAAATGGGCACCACGAAATCACTCCGCGAGACCGTAGGGAGCATGGCATGATCAGCATCACCGGATTGACCAAGAGCTACGGTTCCCGCGAAGTACTCAAAGACGTGGACCTGCGCATCCTGCCGGGCGAGGTGGTGGCCATCATCGGCCCCAGCGGCGCCGGCAAGAGCACGCTCCTGCGCTGCATCAACATGCTGGAAGTCCCTGATTCCGGGCGCATCCACGTGGACGGCCGGCAGGTGTTCTACACGCCGAATTCGCGCGGAAAGCTGGGTGTGCTGGACCAGTTCCGGCTGACCTGGCTGCGGCGGGAAATCTCCATGGTGTTCCAGCAGTTCAACCTGTGGCCGCACCGGACCGTCCTGGACAACCTCCTTGAGGGTCCCGTCATCTCCAAACGCGAGAAGCGCGCCGTCGCCGAACCCCGTGCACTGGAGAAACTGCGCTCGGTGGGCCTCGAGGAAAAGGCGGACGCCTACCCGGCAGACCTTTCCGGCGGGCAGCAGCAGCGTGTGGCCATCTGCCGGGCGCTGATGATGGAGCCCAAAGCAATCCTGTTTGACGAGCCCACGTCCGCTTTGGACCCTGAGCTGGTCAACGAGGTCCTGGACATCATGGCCAAGCTGGCGAAAACCGGCATGACCATGGTGATCGTGACCCACGAGATGAAGTTCGCCCGCGAGGTGGCGGACCGGGTGATCTTCATGGAACATGGCGGCATCGTGGCGGAAGGGCCGCCGGACGAGGTGTTCCAGCACCCGCGGCTCCGCGTCTACGCATCCCACCTAAGCCACTGATGGCACGCCATCCGCTCACTCTGGTTGCGGCTTCCCTCGGCGCGCGTCCGTTTCTGGAGTCCGAGGCGCTGCCGGGAGTCCGCATTCCAGGCCAGCTCATAGGCATCGGCGAGAACTACTGGCCTGATGGGCCCCGGCCGGCCGCGGGTCGCATTCCCCTGGTGTTTGGCAAGTTTCCCGGCAGCCTGGCCGGGGACGGCCAGCCGATCGTCCTGGACCCCGTGATTGCCGGAACGGTGGTCTGCGAAGGTGAGCTCGCCGTCGTCGTCGGCCGCCTGCTAAAGGACGCCCGCAGCCCGGAAGAGGCGCTCAAGGCAATCGCCGGTGTGACGGTGGCAAACGACGTTTCGGCGCGGGACCTTCAGGCGGCCGACATCCAGTCCACCCGGGGCAAGAGCCTGGACACGTTTTGTCCGCTGGGACCTGAGCTCGTGACCCTCGATGAACTGCCGGAGCTGCAGTCGCTGAGCATCGTCACGCGGATCAACGGCGCTGTCGTTCAGGACTCGACCACGGCCAGCATGGTGTTTTCGGTGGCTGAACTAATGATGTTCTGTTCCCGGTTCATGACCCTGTATCCGGGCGACGTGATCCTCACGGGAACACCCTTCGCACCTGACGAATCCGTCCTGGAGCTCCAGCCGGGCGACACGGTTTCGGTCGAGGTCGGTGGCGTCGGTCTCCTGACCAATCCCGTGGCCGCAAGGGTGCCTTCGGACCGGATGGCGCGGGTGTGACTTCTTCGCCGGGGCTGATCCTGAGCGCCTACGCGGCCGCGCCCGCCATCGATTCGTGGCACCCGTCGGACGAGGCGGCCTACCTGTCCGCGGTCGGTGCACTCCCCTACGTGGCCGGGCTGGAGATTCCGTTCCATGGATCCGTTGGAGGCAGTGCCTCCGGTAGCGGAGGGCTGCCTGGTGGCGCATTGCATAAGTACGACGGCGGCTGGTTACTTCGCGCTGTACGGCACCTGCCGCAACACCTGGCTTTTACTGTCACCACCATCCCGGACACCATGGACCGATTGGGTCGGGAGCCGGCTTTTGGGCTCGCCTCCACGGACACCGGTGGACGGCAGGCGGCGTTAGCTGCGGTGTTTCGGACGGCTGAGGCTGTTCGCAGCCTCAATGATGCCGTTGGACGGCAGGCCGTGCGCGCGGTTCACCTGTTCAGTGCACCCCGGCCTTCCGCTGGTGTGTCCGCTGCCAGCGCGTCAGCCGGCGCGCTAAGAGCGTCGTTGGCTGAGCTGGCCGGCTACGCCTGGGACGGCGCCCGGCCCGTGCTGGAACACTGCG
Organism: Arthrobacter sp. GW460-12-1-14-TSB2; assembly: GCF_059423525.1. Classification (NCBI taxonomy): domain Bacteria; kingdom Bacillati; phylum Actinomycetota; class Actinomycetes; order Micrococcales; family Micrococcaceae; genus Arthrobacter; species Arthrobacter sp. GW460-12-1-14-TSB2. The sequence goes on along the minus strand of NZ_JBWKYC010000039.1, from coordinate 9,125 downwards.
ACTCCGCGCTCGGCAACAAACCGTGGATCAAGGGATTCCTGCCTTTGGAAGCGGAAATCGAGGCGATCACGGCAGCCGATGCCGGCGTCGGCCTTGCGGTGAACTGGGCGCGCTCCGTGATTGAACAGCAGGATGTCAGCGCGCCCAGCCGGCACCTGAAACTGGCCACCGACGCTGGGGTATTGGCCGGCGTCGTGCTTTCCGGATGCTCGCCGGTTGATACGGCGTTCGGCCGCGCCTGGGACGACACGCACCTCCCGCCCGCCCCGCTGGAGCCCCGTTCCCTGTTGACTGCGGACCGGATCCGGGAGTTTGCGGTTACCGCCGGTGCCGGGATGAGCAACGGTCTGGGCCCCAGCCGTCCGTACCGCGGCCTGAAGGTTTCGGCACCCCGCAACGCGAACGTGGAACAGCGCATTGCCGTCGTTTCGGGATCCATCGCTGCGGTGCGCGAGGCCGGGTTCTGAGACGAAGGCTCTTTCAAGGCGGTAGCGGCTTCGGCCCACTTGGAGTCGCTATTTTGTCGTAGGTCGCTGGGAGAGTTGTCCCATGGAGGTCTTGGGGGAACTCGCAGCAGCAGGAGGGGCGTTGCGGTGGGCGGCATTGCCCGCCGCCGCTTCTGCTGTTCGGGTTACCTCCGGTCCGGGCCTGCGCAGTGTCCCCGCCGGTCTGCAGACTTCTCAGGCGTTGGCGTCCGACGGCGGCGGATCCGATGATCTCGCCCGGATCCTTGAGCTGCTCGGGGCTTTGAGTTCGACAGCGGTCGAGGACGCCGGGGTGATGGGCTTCCGGGAGGCTGCCGACTTCGCGGCGAACGTTGAGGACATCGCCCGGACCCTGGAATTTCTGCAGGTGGTCGCGGCCGGGGCTGTGGAGCGAACCCGGCGCCAGGCCTCGGCTGCTGCGCGGGCCGGCTCGGGTGCCGCGGTTGCCTGGACCACCGGATGGGGTAACGAGACTGCCGTGCACGGACCCATCGGCTGGGCCACCAGCCCGGCTGCCGGCGCAGGGAGTGACCCGGCTGCAAGCGACCCGGCTACAGAGGCGCCCGCGGGAATTGCAACTGAAGAAACCCGGGCCCCAGACCCGGCCGATGACGGGTGCCGGAACACTACCGAATTCCTCCGGGCCCGGTTGCGGATCGGTGCCGGCGAAGCCCGCCGCCGGCTGGCACTGGCGGAGGCGGTCCTGCCCAGGACCGGGATAACCGGGCACCCCCAACCGGCGGAACGGCCCGAACTCGCGGCCGCCGTGGCATCCGGGACCGTGGGCTCCCGGTCCGCGACCATCATCACCCTGGCGTTAGACCGCGTCCGCCACCACGCCGCCGAAGACACCACCGCCAGGATGGAACACGCCCTGACCCACACCGCGACGGAACAGGACACCGACTTCGTCGCCCGCGTCGCCCGGCAGTTGGTTGACGCGATCGACCAGGACGGCACCGAACCCACCGAGAAGGAGCTCCGGCACCGCCAGGGAGCGTTTATCCGGAAGCCCCGGCGGGGACTGCACCACGTGGAATTCTTCGCCACTGCGGACCAGTACGAACCCCTCCTGACCGTGATGAACACGGCAACCAACCCCCGCACCCAACCAGGCGAGCCGGACCTGGACCAGCGCACCCGTCCCCAGCAGCTCCTGGACGGCCTTGTCGGCGCCTGCAAAGCAGCCCTGACCACCGGTGCGCTCCCTGCCGCGGGCGGGCTCCGCCCGCAGGTTATGGTCACCATCGACTACCGCGACCTCCTCGACCAGCTGGAGAACCCCAAGCACGCCACCGCCCAAGGACCCCGCTACCGGTCAGGCGTCGACACCGGGACGAGCGCGGGCGCAGCTAACGGCATCCCGGGCACGGGCACAGGCTCGTTCACGTTCACCGGCCCCGTCACCGCCGCCACCGCCACCGCCACCGCCCGCAAAATAGCCTGCGACGCGGACATCATCCCCGTCCTGCTCGGCAGCCAGGGGCGGATCCTGGACATCGGCCGGACCACCCGGGTGTTCCCGCCCCACATCCGCAAAGCCCTCACCGCCCGCGACCAGGGCTGCGCGTTCCCGGGCTGCACCATCCCCGCACCCTGGTGCGAGGCCCACCACATCACCTACTGGTCACACGGCGGAACCACCAGCACAGACAACGGCGCACTGCTCTGCAGCCATCACCACCACCTGATCCACAAGGAACAGTGGCAGATCCACGTCAAAACCGGGATCCCCTGGTTCATCCCGCCACCCCACATCGACCCACGCCAGGTCCCGCGAAGAAACACCTACTTCACAACCTTGCTTTCAGCCTGACGCTGAGCGACCGGGACCAATCACGCACGGGCGCATATCTCGGCGGTGGCAGATCAAAGCGCGCCCCCGGAGCCGTTCCGGGGGGCGGGCCGGGCGGCAAGTGACCGTTCGCGCTTGGTGAAGTGACGTGGTTGCCCTTCAAGAATCAAAGGGCGGAGACACCCCGTGCGGAACGGCTACCGCCCCGCCGCGTAGCCTTGCGCGCCGCGGGGGTTCGCTGCGGCCTGCAGGACTCCCGTCAGTGGATCGCGCACAACGGCGGACAGCCTTCCCAGCGTCCAGCCGCCTGCCCGCGTGATCCGGTGACCGCGACGTTCCAGGCCCGCAATGACGTCCTCACCCAGCCGGTCCTCCACGACTGCGCCGCCCGGCTCCCAGGTGCGGGGCCAGAACGACCCCGGCATCGAAGTCGTATGGAACGTCGGCGCATCGATGGCCTGTTGCGGGGAGTAGCCGCCCACGATGGTCCGCAGCAGGTACGGCAGCTGCCACTGGTCCTGCTGGTCGCCGCCCGGAGAGCCCAGTGCGGTGACAGCCGTGCCGTTCCGAAGCACGAGGGTCGGCGTCAGGGTGGTGCGGGGGCGCTTCCCCGGCGTGAGCGTTGACGGCGTTCCGGGTTCGAGCCAGGTCATCTGCAGCCGCGTTCCCAGGCAGAAGCCCAGCTCGGGAATCGCCGGGGAGGACTGCAGCCAGCCGCCCGACGGAGTCGCCGAAATAATGTTTCCCCAGCGGTCCACCACGTCGAGATGGCAGGTGTCGCCGCGCGTCTCGCCGGTTGCCAGCACGGTCGGCTCCCCCACTCCGGCGCCGTTCCCGCGTAAGCCCGGCCCGTCGTCGTCGTTCACAAGCGCTGGCGGCACGTACTCCCTCCGGAGCGGCGGGGTAAACGGTTCTCGCCCGGGAACCCGGCCGGGCCGGAACTCATGCGACGCCTGCTCCGTGATCAACGCACGGCGCTCCGCGGCGTACCCGGGGGACAGCAGATGGTCGAGCGGAACGTCAGTGTCGCCGTAGTAGGCCTCCCGGTCGGCGAGCGCCAGCTTCTGGGCCTCGAGGATCGTGTGCGCGCCGAGTTCGGTGGACGGGTCGAGGTACTCGTCGGCGAATCCATCCAGGATCGCAAGGGTTTGCAGCAGCGCCGGACCCTGGCCCCACGGGCCTGTTTTGGCGACCGTGTGCCCCCGGAACTGAAGAGTCGCAGCGGGCTCGTAGCCTGCCTCGAAGGCTGCCAGGTCATTCAGTGACAGCACGCCCCGATGGTCGGTGCCGGATGAATGCCGGTGCGGCGTCTGCACGGACTGCACCATCGCCGCTGCGACAAAACCCTCGCGCCATTCGCGGCGGGCGGCGTCGATGCGCGCTTCCCGAGTGGACTCTGAGACCCCTGACTCTGCCAGACGCACAAGGGTCCGCGCGTGGGCCGGATTCCGGATCAGCTCCCCCTCCGCAGGGATGCGGCCATCCGGCATCCACAGTTCGGCCGACGTGGGCCAGTGCTCCCGGAACAGTTCGGAAACGGCGGCGATTGTCGCACCCACCCGTCCCAGCACCGGATGGCCGTCGCGGGCGTACCCGATCGCGAACTCCAGCACCGCCGGCAGTTGCCACGTTCCGTGGTCGCGCAGCAAAAGGAGCCATGCGTCGACGGCGGCAGGTACCGCTGCGGCCAAGGCGCCCGAACCGGGCATCAGTTCCAAGCCCTCCGAACGATAGTGCTCCGCCGTTGCTCCCGCGGGAGCCGGCCCCTGCCCCATCAGGACCACCGGCTTGCCCGGTTCCGCAGCCGTGACAAACACCGCGGTCATGTCCCCGCCCGGACCGTTCAGGTGCGGCTCAACGACGTGGAGCACAAACGCCCCTGCGGTGGCGGCGTCGAACGCGTTCCCGCCCCGTTCCAGCACCGACTGGGCAGCCGCCGTCGCAAGCCAATGCGTCGAGGCGGACATCCCGAAGGTTCCCCGCAGGGTGGGGCGCGTGGTGAAAGGCTCAGGCCGGGTAAAGGTCATGGGGACCACTGTAGCCACGGCCGCCAGCCGCAGGAGGGACTAACCGCGACGGTCGATGGCGGCTACTTGCCCAAGCCGGCCTTCCGCAGCGCCTCGGCCATGGCCGTGTTGACCGGAGCGGGCTTGGGCGGCGGCGTCCGTTTGGCGTCGGCGCTGTCTCTCCGCGGCTGGCGGTCGCTACTCCGTGGCGGTTTGGCGTCGCTCCCCTGCCGTGGTGACCCGCTCCCCTGCCGTGGTGCACTGCTGGCCTGCCGACCGGAAGCAGCCGGCCTGCCCGCCGCGGCAGTCGGCCGGCCACCGGCAGGTGCCGGTTCGTCGTCGAGCCTCAACGTGAGCGAGATGCGCTTCCGTTCCGGGTCTGCCTCAAGAACTTTCACCCGCACCACCTGGCCGGACTTCACCACTTCGCGTGGATCAGACACGAAGCGGTTGGCCAGCGCGGACACATGCACCAGTCCGTCCTGGTGCACTCCGACATCCACGAACGCCCCGAACGCGGCCACGTTGGTGACGGTTCCCTCCAGGATCATCCCGGGACGGAGGTCGGAGATCTTCTCGATCCCTTCCGAGAACTTCGCGGCTGCAAAGGCCGGCCGCGGGTCCCGTCCGGGCTTCTCCAGTTCGGAAAAGATGTCCTGGACCGTGGGCAGTCCGAAGGCGCCCTCCACGAAATCCTGCGCGTTGAGCGAAGCCAGGCTGCCGGCCCCGGACCCGCTAAGAGCTGCCTTCCCGGCAGCTGACTTTCCGCCGCCTGCGGCCGCCAGGATCTTCCGCGCCACGGGGTAGGCTTCCGGGTGCACGCTCGAAGCGTCCAGCGGCTCCGCTCCCCCGGTGATCCGGAGGAACCCGGCGCACTGCTCGAACGCCTTGGCCCCCAGCCGCGGCACCTTCTTCAGATCACTGCGCTTGGCGAACGGTCCGTGCTCGTTCCGGTACGCCACGATGTTCTCGCTCAGCAGCGGCCCGACGCCGGCCACGCGGCTCAGCAGCGCAGGCGACGCCGTGTTGACGTCCACTCCCACCGCGTTGACGCAGTCCTCCACCACGGCATCCAGGCTGCGGTCCAGCTTCGCCGCCGTGACGTCGTGCTGGTACTGCCCGACACCGATCGACTTCGGCTCGATTTTCACCAGCTCGGCCAGCGGATCCTGCAGGCGCCGGGCGATGGAGACCGCCCCGCGCAGGGAGACATCCATGCCGGGCAGCTCGGCCGCAGCAAGGGCCGACGCCGAATACACCGAGGCCCCGGCTTCGGACACCACCAGCTTTTCCGGTGCCGCTGCTCCCGACGCGGACAGCTTCTTGATCAGTTCGAGGGCGAGCTTGTCGGTCTCGCGGGACGCCGTCCCGTTGCCGATCGCCACCAGTTCGACCGCGTGCTGGCGCGCCAGCCGGACCAGCGTGGCCAGGGCTTCGTCCCACTTGCGCGCCGGGGCGTGCGGGTAGACCGTGTCGGTGGCCACCACCTTGCCGGTCCCGTCCACCACGGCCACCTTCACGCCGGTGCGCAGTCCCGGGTCCAGTCCCAGGGTTGCCCGGTTGCCTGCCGGGGCCGCCAGCAGCACGTCGCGGAGGTTTGCGGCGAAAACCCGCACGGCTTCGTCCTCGGCTGCGGCGAACATCCTCCCCCTCAGGTCGGCCGTGAGCCGGGCCAGCACCCGCGAGCGCCACGCCACCTGCGCGGTCTGCAGCAGCCATTCATCGGCTGGCCGGCCGCGGTCCGCGACCCCGAGGAACCTGGCCACGGCGGACTCGTAGCGGCCGCGGGCGGCGGCCAGGGCGGCGTCGTCGGACGGTTCCGCCTCGGCAAGATCCAGCTCCAGCACCCCGTCCTTTTCCCCGCGGAGCAGCGCCAGGACACGGTGCGACGGCATCCCGGACGGCGCCTGCGAAAACTCGAAGTAGTCCTTGAACTTCTGTCCCTCGGCCTCCTGGCCCTTCTTCACCCGCGACACCATCCGGCCCTGGGTCCAGAGTCGTTCGCGGAGGGTCGCGGCGAGATCGGGGTCCTGGGCCACCCGCTCGACGAGGATGGACCGGGCACCCGCCAGCGCTGCCGCGGCGTCCTCGATGGAATGTTCAGCGTTCAAGTACTTGGCGGCCTCGCGCTCCGGGTCCAGTTCCGGGCGCTTGAGAAGGGCATCCGCGAGCGGCTCGAGACCCGCCTCACGGGCGATCTGGGCCTTGGTCCGCCGCTTGGTTTTGAAGGGAAGGTAGATGTCTTCCAACCGGGATTTGGTATCGGCGCCGACGACGGCGGCCTGCAGTTCCGGCGTCAGCTTGCCTTGCGCGGCGATCGCCTCCAGGACGGTCCGACGGCGGTCCTCCAGTTCGCGGAGGTACCGGAGCCGCTCCTCGAGGTCGCGGAGCTGGGTGTCGTCCAGCGTCCCGGTGGCTTCCTTGCGGTACCGGGCGATGAAGGGAACGGTCGAGCCGCCGTTGAGCAGTTCCACCGCGGCCTTCACCTGCCACGCCTTGACCCCCAGCTCGCCGGCGATCTGGGCCGCGATGTGCTCGGCAGTTGAGCCGGCAGACATGGTGGTGACCGGGCTGGCCGGTGTTGTGGCCGGTGTACCGGCAGGGAAAGCGGAGGGGCGCTGCGGGATGTGGTTCACCCAGATCATTTTGCCTTACCGGACCGACACTGTGACGCTGTGCCATCTCTGCACCTCCCCGCGGCAGCCAAAACTGGGGCTATCCACAAGGGAAAAGAAGTGATGTAGTGGCAGTTGGGGGGAGCCCGACGATCTACGGAGGCGGTCCACGATGCAGGAGTTGCTCATCATCCTTCAGGGCGGCTTTGAGGAGGACAACGTCACGGTTTTCGTCAACGGCAAGCAGGCCAGGCGCGACACCGAACTTTCTACGAATCCGTTGCTTGGAATCGCCGAAGAAGTCGCGATCGAGGTTCCGGCGCGCGGGGCAACTATCGGCGTCGATGTCACCAGCCGGGGCTTGTCCGGGGGCGTCAAGCTCAGCGGCAGGCCCAAGAGCCTCCTCGTGTCCATCGAAAACGGCAAACTCCTGCTGCGGGAAGGGACCGGCCGCGAAGCGTTCCTCTAGCGGGCGGGCTTGGTTACCGGGCGGGCTTGGTTACCGGGCGGGCTTGGTTACCGGTCGGGACGGACGGTCAGGAGCTCTGCCGGTCTGCGCGCCCGCAGCGATGATGTTCCGGCGATGCAGCGCCACCGCCAGCAGGATCAGCGGAACATGGATCGCCGGGAGGTTCCTCGCGAACCACTTGGGCAGGTAAATGTCAGTCACCGACCCCGTCTCGTCTCCAAGGTTTTTGGCCACAGCGGTCAGCGGGCAGTGGAAGCCGTTGGCGGCAAAAACGAGCGTTTCACCGGCAACGACGCACGCGGCCACCCCGGCACGCCTGTCCGTGCGACCGCGGATTCCCGCGTACAAGAGGTAGACCATGCAGGCTTCGATCAGGAACCAGGCCAGCGTGTGGAATGACTTCACTGCCGTCAAGGCCATGCGGTTTCGGTCCATGCCTCCGCCTCGTGCCGGTATTCCGTCTCGCCCTATTTCCCTGGAACGCGGGCAGAGTCCGCGGGCGCGTCCTCGGCGATGTCCTCGGCCCACAGTTCCGGGTAGTCGCGCTGGAAAGCGAGCATCATGTCCACGCAGCGCTGGTCGTCCAGCACCAGCACTTCAACACCCCGCGAGCGCAGGAGCTCGAATTCGCCAGGAAATGTCCTGGCCTCCCCCACCACCACCCGCGGAATCTTGAACTGGATGATCGTCCCGGTGCACATCGCGCATGGAGCCAGGGTGGTGTAGAGCGTGGTGTCGCGGTAACTCTTCTGGCGCCCGGCAGCACGGAGCGCAGCCATCTCGCCGTGGGCGATGGGATCGCCGTGCTGTACGCGCTCGTTGTGGCCGCTGGCGATCACTTCATTGCCCCTCGCCAGCGCGGCACCGATGGGGATGCCACCTTCACTGAGACTCTGCTCGGCGGCCCGGACAGCTGCTTGGAAGGCTGCCTCATCGTAGGTGGCGGGGGCTGAGGCGGCTGCCTCGGTGGCGGTGTGGTCACCCGGTTTATTGCTCATGCGGCCCTCCCTTGTGGCCGGCAAGTCCCGCCGACTCCTCGATATCCTGGACCACTTCATTCTTCCTGAGGAACCAGGGTTTGAAAGGCGGGTCAAAGCGTGCGAACCGGGGCGCTCCGACTGGCCTGAGGCCGGCTTGAGCCAGGGCTTCCTGCAGGACTCTGTTCCGCTTCTCGAACGCCGCTTCGGTCCCCCTGCCGGAGAATCCCAGGACGGCGGCCATCGAACCGCGCACGGCCCGGATTTCCACTTGCGGATTATTCGGAACGGGAGCTGTTGCCGCCGTGATGCTGGCGGGAAGAACGAACGCAACAACGAATTCGCTGTCGCCGAGGGCACCGCTCTGGACCACCGGCGCGGTCATTGCCAGTTTCCGGGATGGCGCGGGACTTTGCAGGACCGGGGCGGTCATGGACACGGACCTGCGTGCGGTGTTGTTACCGCTGATGTAGCCGAAAAGAAGCCGAAAAGCGGCGTTGCCCGCACTGTCGAAGGTCGCGTTCACCTTCACTTCGGCGACGGAGTGCGCCGGGTAACGGCGCACTTCAAAATCCGGAAACCGTTGGACGACTTCAAAAGGCTGCTGTTCAGTCATGTTCCTCAGACCTTACGCCGACCGTGCCTGCCCGGGCCAGAGGCTGGCGGGCAGCGGCAGAGCCGAACGGGGGGTGCCCAAGCCAAATTGATGCTCCTATAGGTGTCAATGGTCGTTGAGCCAGCTTTCGTAGCGTTGGTGGAACACGTCGTCGCGAGTAAG
>NZ_JBWKYC010000038.1:0-19910 GCF_059423525.1 Arthrobacter sp. GW460-12-1-14-TSB2 | reverse complement strand
CCCGAACGCTGCCCCCGCACCCGCCCCGGAGAGGACGCCAGTCAACAAACTGGGCGTCGCCGCCGTCGCTATCACGGTGGTCCTCTGGGCCTCCGCCTTCGTGGGCATCCGCGCCGTGGGCCCAAGCTTCTCCCCCGGCTCCCTGACCCTGGGACGGCTGGCGATTGCCGCCGTCGTACTCGGCCTGGTAGTGCTGCCGAAGCTCCGGATGCTGCCCAAGGGCCGGGAATGGTGGCCCATCCTCGCGTACGGCGTCATGTGGTTCGGCGGCTACAACGTGGCCCTCAACGCCGCCGAGCACCTGCTGGACGCCGGCACCGCGGCCCTGCTGATCAACGTCAACCCCATCCTGGTGGCCGTGATGGCCGGCCTTCTCCTCAAGGAGGGCTTTCCCCGCTGGCTGATCATCGGCAGCCTGATAGCGTTCGCCGGCGTCGCGGTGATCGCGCTCAGTTCGGGCCAGCGTTCGACGGCGGATGTGGCCGGTGTGCTGCTCTGCCTCCTGGCCGCTGTGCTCGCCGCCGTCAGCGTGATTGTCCAGAAGCCGGTGTTGAGGAAGTTCCCGGCGGCCCAGGCCACCTGGTTCGGCATCATGGTGGGTGCCGTCTGCTGCCTTCCCTTCAGCGGCCAGCTGGTGGCCGAACTGCAGCAGGCCCCGCTGGCGGCCACCCTCGGGCTGGTCTATCTGGGGATCTTCCCGACGGCGATTGCGTTCACCACGTGGGCGTATGCGCTGTCCCTCATCGATGCCGGAAAACTGGCCGCCACCACCTATCTGGTGCCCGGCACCACCATCCTCATCTCGTGGCTGGTGCTCGGCGAAGTGCCCACCGTGTGGGGCCTGGTGGGCGGCGTGATCTGCCTGGTGGGAGTGGGGCTGACGCGGCGCAGATCCCGCTAGAGTCTTGGTATGCCCGCCAACCTGCCGCCCGGCCTGCCGATCGTCCCGGACGGGGCGGACAACGACGCACCGTTCCCCATGACCGATGAGGACTTCGAATCGGCCGTCAGCGACGCCTTGGACCGGATTCCGCCGGAAGTGGCCAAGGCCATGGACAACGTTGCCGTCTTCATCGAGGACGACTACGTCCCGCAGCCGGGCGAGGACCCGGCCACAGTGCTGCTGGGCCTCTACGAAGGCGTGCCGCTGACCGAGCGTGATGCGTGGTGGGGTGCGGGGTCGCTGCCGGACCGCATCACCATCTACCGCCAGCCCATCCTGGAAATCTGTTCGTCCCGGGAGGAGGTGATCCAGGAGGTGGCCATTACCGTGACACATGAGATTGCCCATCACTTCGGCATCAGCGATGAACGGCTGCACGAACTCGGCTGGGACTAGCTAGCCTTGTAGGCATGGGACACGACCACAGCCATTCGCACGGCCTCTCAGCCACTGGCACCGGCAAGCACCGCAAGCGCCTGATCGCCGTCCTCAGCATCACCCTGGCCGTGGTCCTGATCCAGGTCGTCGGAGCCGTGATCTCCGGATCCCTGGCCCTGCTGGCGGACGCCGGCCACATGCTGTCCGATGCCGCCGGTGTGTTCATCGCCCTCCTGGCCGCGTGGATCGCCACCCGGCCCGCCAGCGACCAGCGGACCTATGGGTACCAGCGGGCCGAAGTCCTCGCGGCCCTGGCCAACGCGCTGGTACTGATTGTGATCTCCGTGGTGATCTTCACCGAAGCCATTCGCCGGATCGGTTCGGCACCCGAAGTCCAGACCGACGTTATGCTCTGGGCCGCTGTCCTGGGTGCCGTGGCCAACCTGGTGTCCCTGCTGATCCTTCGCGGCGCCCAGAAGGAAAGCCTGAACGTGCGCGGCGCCTACCTCGAGGTGCTCGGGGACCTGCTGGGTTCGTTCGCCGTCATTGCCGCTGCCGTGGTGATCATGGTGACCGGCTTCCAGACGGCGGACACGATTGCCTCCATCGTCATCGCCGTGATGATCCTGCCCCGGGCGTGGCACCTGCTCCGCGACGTGGTGGACGTGCTGCTGGAAGCCACCCCGAAGGGCGTTGAAGTCCAGATGATCCGTGAGCACATCCTGTCCGTGCACGGAGTGGTGTCCGTGCACGATATCCACATCTGGACCATCACCTCCGGCGTCCCGGTCTTCTCCGCCCACGTGGTGGTGGAGGATGCTGTACTGAGCGCCCGCGGCGCCGACCAGGTCCTGGACAAGCTCGCCACCTGCCTGGGCTCGCATTTCGACACCGAGCACTGCACGTTCCAACTGGAGCCCGAGAGCCACTCCGAGCACGAGTCCCACCAGCACGCCTGAGGGGTTTGAGCCTTCGGGAGTCGGTACAGAACCGCAGCCATGTCGTGGCGACTACTTGTTAAATCCTTTCCCGACACGCCGGCCGGAAATGCGACGGAATCACACTGTTGTTGTTTATGTTATTGATGTGACCAGTGTTGCCAAAGTTGCAACTGGCCACGTAGCCTCGGGAGTGCTGACTCTCCGCAGCGGGGCATTCCCTGTGAAAATCACGGGTGAAACTCAATTCCTCGCGCGCTCCAGCCTGACTGTTGCGAGGTTACTTGATGGGTTTGACCGGATCCGGCCGCAAAGCGGCTGTGCTGTGCACCGCCGTCGTACTCCTCGGATCCCTCGCCCTGCCCGCCGGTGCGGCCCCGCTGACGGGCGCCGCAGTGCCCGCTCTGAGCGTTCCGGCATCACCGGAGATTCCCTCGCCAGAGGAGATCGCGGCCGCCAAAGCCAGTGAAAGCGCGACGGCGGACCAGGTCACCAGAATCGACCGGATCCTGGCCGACGCCGCCGCAGCCCAAGAGGCCAGCTTCGCCGCGGCCATGCAGGCCAACAATGCCTACGGTGATGCCCTGGTCACGCTCGGGATCCGCCGCGATGCCGCCGCACTCGCCTCGGCGAAGGCCGTATCCGCACAGGCCGAACAGGCAAAGACCCGCAAGCAGGTGGGACAGCTGGCCGGGGACCTCTACCGCAACGGCGGACTCAATCCTGCACTGAGCACTTTTGTCAGCGGAAACGGCGAAGTACTGAAGCACGCCGCCACCCTCGAAGCCATTTCCGCGAGCCGGAGCCGGGCATTTGAGGCGGCCGACAACGCTGCCTCGGCCGCCCAGTCACTAACTGCCGCGGCGGAGGACGCCAACCGTGCCGCTGACGACGCCGCCAGGTCCGCCGAAGACCGCAAGGTTGAAGCCGAACGCGCTAACGCGGCCCAGGCGAAGGCAGTCTCCGAGGCGAAGGCACAGCGCACCGTGCTCGTGGACCAACTGGCAAGCCTCAAGAACACCACGGTGGCACTCGAATCAGCCAGGGTTGATGCCCTGGACCGCCAGCGTGCCCAGGAACGGCTGGCTGCCGTCACCGCTGCGGCAGCTTCCCAGGCTGCGCCCCAGGCGGAAGCAGCGCCCAACAGCCCGGCCCCGGGTGCCCCCGCACCCGCACCGGATGCCCCCGCGGCACCCACGCCGGCCAACCCCGCGCCCGCGAATCCGGCCCCGCCTGCACCCGCTCCTCCCGCGCCCGCGGTCCCCGCACCGGCCGAACCCGCGCCCGTGGTCCCGGCTCCGGCCCTCCCGGCTCCGGCCCCCGCACCCGTTCCCGCACCTGTTCCCGCGCCGTCTCCGGGGGGCTCCAACCAAACGGCCATTTCGGTGGCGCTGGGCAAGGTGGGCTCTCCCTACTTCTACAAGTACGGCGGCTCCGGACCGCTCGGCTTCGACTGTTCCGGGCTGGTGCAGAACGCCTTCGCTGCGGCCGGCAAGTACCTTCCGCGCACGGCGGCCCAGCAGTACGCGCAGGCGCCGGTGCATGTGCCGCTTTCCCAGGCGCAGCCCGGTGACCTCCTGGTCTGGGGGTCGGCCCCCGATTTCTACCACGTGGCCATCTACCTTGGCGGCGGACGCGTGGTCCAGGCCCTGAGCCCGGACGACGGCATCACGGTCACGGACCTGACCTGGATGGCCGGAATGCAGCTCCACCCGACCGTTGCCCGGTACTAGGACAAAACGTCCTTCGTGACGAACCGGCCGTAGGCAAGCGCCCCGAAGACCGCAATGTACCCGGCCTGCAGCAGTGCATTGCTGCCAAAGGAATCCCAGGCAATCGGCTGGCGCAGCAGGTCCGCAAAACCGAACCAGTAGTGGCTGAACAGCCAGGGGTGAAGCCATTCCAGCTGGGGCAGCTCGCCCATCACCTGTGACACCACGGACGCCACGATCGTGGCCGCCATGGCGCCCACCGGCACATCGGTCAGCGTGGACAGGAACAGCCCGACGGCGGACAGCCCCAGCAGCGACACGGTCAGGTACGCCGCCACGAGCAGGAGGCGAACCACTGCCTCCCCCGGGGTGATCACGTCGCCGGACAGCAGCGTCACAGGCCCCACCGGAAACAGCGCCGCACCGATGCCTGCCCCCGCCAGCGCCACCACCAGCGGGGCGACGACGCAGAACGCGGCGGCGCCTGCATATTTGACCAGCAGCAGCCGCACGCGGCCGGCTGGCGCCACGAGGAGGTAGCGCAAGGTACCTAGTCCGGCTTCGCCAGCGATCGTATCCCCGGCCACCACTCCCACGGTGAGCGGCAAGAACAGCGGCACGCACACCAGCAACGCCGTCACCCCCACAAACAGCCCGTTCTGGGTGATCCTGTCCAGGAAGGCAGGTCCACGGCCGGGTGGAACGGCCGAGGACACGCGGACAGCGATGGCCATCAGGACCGGCACGGCCGCGAGCGCCAGCAGCATAGCCCAGGTCCGGCGCCGGCGGAACAGGACGCTCAGTTCGGAGGCCAGCAGAGGCCAGCCGGAGGATGCTCGTGCAGGTAGCTCCTGCGTTGCAATATCCCTATTGGGCAATGTCGAACCCCTCCCCCGTCAGCGCCACAAAGCGGTCCTCCAGGCTGCCCTGCTCCACAGCGAAGCCGCGGACCCGCACACCGGCCGCCACCATGGCGGCAACGACGGCCTCCGGCTCCACAGCATCCCCCGGCTGCCGTGCGTCCCCAGCCTGCCCGCCGTCGCCGGTCTGCCCGCCGTCGCCGGTCTGCCGGCTGTCGCCGTAAACCAGCGCGCCGTTGCTCCGTCCGCCCATGGGCGTCATTCCCAACCTGGCGAAAACGCCCTCGGCCAGGCCGGCGTCGGGTGTTACCAGGCGGATCCGGACCTTGCCCTCGTCCCGCAGTTCAGCGAGCGTTCCCTGCGCCACCAGCCGGCCCGCGCTCATGACCGCCGCGTGGGTGCAGATCTGCTCCACTTCCGCCAGCAGGTGGCTGGAGACGAAAACCGTGGCGCCGTCGGCCGCGAGGGAGCGGACCAGGGAGCGCACCTCGCGGGTGCCCTGGGGATCCAGGCCGTTGGTGGGCTCATCGAGCACCAGCAGTTCCCGGGGCGAGAGAAGCGAATTGGCGATGCCCAGGCGCTGCTTCATGCCGAGCGAATACGCGCGGACTTTCTTCCCGGCGGCGTGCGTCAGGCCCACACGTTCCAGCGCGGCCTCCACCCGGGAACGCCGTGTGGACTGTACCGCGTAGGGGTCCGCCGCATCGAGGCGCCGAAGATTGGCCGCCCCGGACAGGAACGGGTAGAACGCGGGACCTTCCACCAGGGCGCCCACGCGCGGCAGGACGTCGTGGAAGCGCTCCGGCATCTCCAGCCCCAGCACGCTGACCGACCCGTCCGTGGCCCCGGCGAGGCCCAGCATCATGCGGATGGTGGTGGTTTTGCCGGAGCCATTCGGGCCCAGGAAACCGAACACCGAACCCCTCGGGACGGCCAGGTTGACGCCGTCCACGGCCAGCTGATGGCCGAACCGTTTGCTGAGGCCACGCGTCTCTATGGCCAGCTCTGCGTTCCGTCCCGCGGCGGTCACCTCGCGGCTGCAGCGGTCAGCAGGCGCTCCGCGGGAACAGACCCGGCGAAAACACGCCCGTCATCGGTGAACAGCACATTTACGACGGCGGTGCTGAACAGCCGTCCGCCCGGCACCGCAACAGCGGCCTGCTGAAGCAGCGGATCGCTGGACATCATCGCACCAGCCTCCGCAGATGCAGCGCTGGCGGGGAATTCGACCACGCTCTCCCAGCCGGTACCGGTCACCGTGGGCCGCACCTCGACAGCATCCGGCGCGACAGCATCCGGCGCAACAGACTCCGGGGCCACGGCGTCTGGAACCACAGACTCCGGAACCACAGACTCCGGAACCGCAGGGTCAGGAACCACGCCGCCTTCCGTGCTGTGTCCGTGCCGGCTTCCCGTTCCGTGGGCCGGCACTTCGACTTCCTTGACGGTAGCCCCCGGCGGCGGGCTAAAGGCGAACAGGGAGGCGTCCGGCGCCTCGAGTGACAGGCTGGTGAACGCCAGCTTGAAGGCCGGTTCGCTCTGGCCCCGGGCCTTCAGTTCGACACTCAGCGGCAGGCCGCTCTGGCCGTCAACTGCGATGGCCACCGAAGCGATCAGGGTGCCTTCCGTCCGCGGCGTGACCACCAGGTTGTAAGCGGCCCGGCCCGCAACGTTAACCTCCGGAAGCACTGAAATCTCAGTCGTCGGGTCAGCGGCCGCAAGGAACCGCCCGGCCAGGTCCTCCGGCGTCGGCATCACGCCATCCATGCCCGCGCCGGGATGCTTGTACTGGCCGACATCCTCATGACGGCCTGCATCGGCGGGGAGTGTCAGGTGAGTGGCGGTGTTGTCCTTGGAGCTGTACAGCCACACCTGGTCCCCGCTGCGCACTGCATTGCGTTCAGCGAGGCGGTCCAGGACCTGGACCCGCATCTTGCTGGTTCCGTCCACGAAGACACGGGCCGTGTGCGGGCCGCTCAGTAGCTCCAGCGCGGCGGCGGCGCCGCTGCTTGACGTGGGACCGGCTTTGGGGATCTCGGGCAGGCCGATTTCGGAGGTTTGCTCCAGCGTCCCGGAGAGGGACGGAGCAGCGTGCTGCGCCATCAGCGCCAGGACCTCTTGCGGCGTTTTGGCGGGCAACGGGTCCCCGGCGCTTGCCGGCAAGGACCCCGCCAGCGCAGCGGCGGCAATAACGGCTGGCACGGCGGCGGCGGGCATCCACCGCAGCCACTTTCTGGTCATGACAACTCCGCTCCAACATTGCAGCTTATTGATTCCAGAGTACGCTTCGGACCCGCCCGCTACACCCCTTGGGGCGACGCCGTCCTGCGTTTACCGGGGCGGATCAGCCCGCCGCCGGCGCGACGGTGCCGGCCCCGCCGTCGAGCGTTATCAGCTGCCCGGTGCTGATGGCCGAGGTGGCGTCCGGGACGCCCACTATGGCGGGAATTCCGTACTCACGGGCCACCACCGCGCCGTGGGAATTCGGGCCGCCCATTTCCATCACAAGCCCGCCGGCGGTGAGGAACAAGGGCGTCCACCCCGGATCCGTTGACGGAGCCACCAAAATTTCACCGGGCTCCAATACGGCGCCCTGCGGGTCCAGGATGACGCGCGCCCGGGCAGTGACGGTTCCGGCCGATGCCGGCGTACCGGACAGGACTCCGGCTGCCGTGCCGGTGGCGGCAGCGTGCAGCGCCTCGGGTTCCGTTCCGTCCGAAAGCAGCACCCGGGGAATGCGACGGCGGCCCATTTCGGCGTCGTAGGCCTCCCGGCGCTCCGCCACGATCCCCCGCAGCGATTCACCCGCAAGGCCCCGGTGCGCTTCGGCGAAGTCGAGGAAAAAGATGTCGTCGGCCTCGGCGATCCGGCCTGCCGCGGCCAGCTCCGCCCCCACCGCCGTCAGCTGGTTCCGCACCGAAGCCAGGCCTTCGACAATGTGGTATTTCGGCAGTTCGCGCAGTCCGGCGAACAGCCGGGTCCGCCGCAGCGCGCCCCGCACCATGCGGGCCCGCAGCCTGCCGGCCGGGCCCCCCTTGCTCCCGGCGATGGCTGTCAGTCTCTCGATCTGGGCCTCCGCCTCGCGGGCGGCGTTGGCGAACTGCCGGTCCGGCGCCAGCGCGGGATCGTCGAGTTTGAGGTAGTTCGCCAGGACTCCCAGGATGTGCGCGGGGTCGTCTGACCAGCGGGGCATGCCGAGGTCGATTTCCGCCACGGCCCGGTGGCCGTACCGTGCCAGGAAGCCCGCCAGTCCGGACTGCACGACGCCGGGAAGCCCGCCGGAGCGGTACTGCCGCGCCAATTCAGTCGGAGAGGCTCCCTCAAAAACGGCGGCTGCGCCGGCGTGGGAGCGGATGTCCGTGGCCAGCTGCCAGAGGGCAAGGTCCATTTCCGTGGTCACATTGTTGGGGAGACCCCGGAGCACGCCCTGCAGCGCGCCGGACTCGGCGCCCTGCCCGGCCAGCCTCCCGGCGACTGCCAGCAGCCCGAACCCCAGGGCGGGCAGCGGCATCACCGCTGGAACGATGTGGAAGAGCCTCTCGCCGAGGATGCGTTCGATCTGGTCCAGCCGTTCCGCCGGCGTGGCCGTGGCCGGGACCACGAGGGCAGCCCGGAACCGCGCGCCGAATCTGTCCACACGCTGAAGCGCCGCTTCCGGTCGAAGCAGCGCCCGGAGGAACGATTCCGGAACCCCGGCCTTCGCCGCCAGCGGAACAACATGCCGGAGGAGCGGCCACGGCGACCTGAGCGTGACAGAGAACCTCGGGTCAGCGAACAGCCGTCGGAGTACCGTGGCGGATCTGGCCTCCATAATGTCGAAAACACGGGGCACAATGGCGCGGCCCACGCTGCTGCGGACCACCGGGGTGAGGTCGACGAAGAGGCGCTGCCCTGCCTGCCGGAACGGGGCCGGGCCGTTGCGCGGTTCGGGCACGTCGAAGCCGGCCGCACGCGCCACGGAGGACGCGATCAGCCGGAAGGCGGCCATCCCCATCGGGGTGAGGGGGCGGGTCAGCCCCTGGGCAAGGCTGAAGCACAGGAAGACGCGCGCACCCCCGGGCACCTGCAGGTCGGGGCGCGGATCCGGCAGGGGATACAGCGTGGTGATGGGCCGGGACTGCACCAGGAAGAGCTTGTCCGCGGCGTCGATGGCCCATTCGATGTCCTGCGGCGCCCCGTAGTGCCGTTCCACCCTGCTGCCCAGGGCGGCCAGGTCCCGGATCTGGCCGTCACTGAGGGCAGGGACAGAATCCGGGACAAGGTTGATCCGCTCGGTACCACCTCCGGCGAGCGGCCTGATGGCTAGCCCCTTATCCCCCTCCCGCCGTTCCAGGATCTCCTTGGTGGCCGTGTCCACCACGAAGTGGTCCGGATTCACGGCTCCCGAAACCACCGCCTCGCCCAACCCGGGACTGGCATCGATCACGGCCTCAAGCCGCCGTCCCGTGACCGGGTTCGCCGTGAACAGGACACCTGCCACCTCGGCATCGACCATGGTCTGGACTACCACCGCCAACGCCACTGTGGACGGGCTGATCCCGTGGGTGGCCCGATAGGTCACTGCCCGGTCCGTCCACAGCGACGCCCAGCACTTCCGGACGGCGGCCAGAACGGAGTCAGCGCCCACCACATTCAAATAGGTGTCCTGCTGCCCCGCGAAGCTCGCGAGTGGCAGGTCCTCGGCCGTCGCCGACGACCTCACGGCCACCGGAACGTCCGTGCCCAGCGCGGCGTAGGATTCCCTGACGGCGTCGGCAATCTCCGGCGGAACATCCACGCCGAGGATGAGCTCGCGCGCCCGGGCCGCCAGCGAGGCCAGGCCCGCGAGGTCGTTGGTCCCGGTGGCGGCGAGGGCGGCGTGCACGTCTTCGAGTCCCGCGGGGCCCACCGCCCGCCGGTAGGCCTCCGTGGTCAGGCAAAAGCCGGGTGGCACGGGGAGTCCGGCCCCCATGGTTTCGCCCAGGTTGGCCGCCTTGCCGCCCACCCGGGCCAGCATTCCGGCGTTGATCAGCTCCAGCCCCAGCACAAGGCCGTCCGCGGAAACGTCCTGAGTGCTGCCCTGGGTCACCGCTGGCCTCCTGGTGTGTTCGCCCGGCCTGGTGTGGGTGCGCCCGGCCGGCCGTCTCGAGAGTCGGAAGGGCCGGCTACGCTGCGCCGAGCATGGGCCCGAAGCTGGCGCGGTCGGCGAGCCGCGGGTCGTCCCGGTCCGGAACCACCAGCACCGGCCCCTTGGCATGGTGAAGGATGCCGTCCGACGTCGACCCCAAGAGCATTCCCGTGAAGCCGCCACGGCCGCGGGTTCCCACTACCACCAGCTCCACGTGCCGGCTGGCTTCCACCAGGACCTCGACGGGGGAACCGTCCACGAGCTGGGTCTCCACGGTCAGCTTGGGGTAGTGGCTCTTCAGCCACGCCACGCCGGCTTCGAGCTGCACCCTGATGTCCGCGAACAACGCTTCCCTGTCCATCGGCGCGGGGACCCACGCCAGCGAACCGCTGTACTGCGGCACGGCGCACACAACGCGGAGCGGGGCGCCGAGTCGTTCGGCCTGGTCAGCAGCCTCCAGAACGGCGACGCGGGCCTGTTCGGAGCCGTCAACGCCCACCACAACAACGTGTTCCACCGGCTGGTTGCCGGACTTGGCCCGCTCGGCTTTGACGTGTTTGTCATCCGTGGTCTCGCCCAGGCGGTCCGCGCAGATCAGCGGCACGGTGACCGTGGGGCACTTGGCGTGTGCTGGCAGGGCGCTGCTGACGGATCCGAGCAGCCTGCCTACGAAGCCCCCCCGGCCGCGGGTGCCGAACACCAGCAGTTCGGCGGATTCGGACATCTCCAGCAGCACTCCGGAGGCGTCGCCGTTTTCCACGGACGCGTCAACGTCGATGTCGTACGGGGCCACCTTATCCAGCGCCTGCTTCAGGATGGCCTCGGCACCCTCGCGGATCACCGAGTCGTCAACAGTGGCATAGCCGCCGTCCAGGCCGGACGCCGCGAAGATCGGCACGGAGTATGCGGTCACGATGTGCAGGGGGCGGCGGCGGCGCTCAGCTTCACGTGCGGCCCAGACGAGGGCGCACTGGCTATGGTCGGAG
The DNA here is from genome assembly GCF_059423525.1 of Arthrobacter sp. GW460-12-1-14-TSB2. Taxonomy (NCBI): domain Bacteria; kingdom Bacillati; phylum Actinomycetota; class Actinomycetes; order Micrococcales; family Micrococcaceae; genus Arthrobacter; species Arthrobacter sp. GW460-12-1-14-TSB2. The sequence goes on along the minus strand of NZ_JBWKYC010000038.1, from coordinate 8,986 downwards.
CCGTCCACACCCACGACGATCCCCTCGGGGGCGGCAGAACCGCCGTCGTCATCCCTTGACGGGTGCACCTGATCTCGGCCCATGGGGTCCGCCTCCTCGCGATACTGCCTGATGTTGCCGCTATTCTGCCAGAAGTGGGCGCCCGCCGGGTGAACCGGGCGGCAGGGGCTGATTCTGGCCGAATAGTCGCTCCTTTAGACCACTATTCTCGGTTGGCGAACGCTAAGCAAGCGGCCCTCAGCCGGGCCGTCAAAGGCTTTCGGAGAGGCTGTGGACACCCAAGCCAGCTACCACTTTTTACAGCGCTGAAACATAAAGATCCCACCTCCCATGAACGAAATTACAAGTGTGAGATTGTTGGGATAGCCAATGTCCGGCAAGGGCTATCCAGAGCTCCAAAAGTTCTGTAATGTCGAGGCGTTGCGAATCTGAGATACGTGTTTCAGAACACATTTCCAGCTTCATGCGCGGCGGCCGGACTTTGGGGGTTACGGAAAGTGCAGGGGAACCAGACCTGCACAGCGAACCATTCGAGGAGGAACGAGCAGTGTCGAGCATGCCAATTTATGGTGGAACCGAGCAGACCACCACGGTGATCATCGGCTCAGGGCTTCCGGGCCTGGCAATTGCCAGCGAGCTCCGGCGGCGCGGCGTGGACTCTATCACCGTGGATGCGCTCGAAACCCTGGGCGGAATCCAGTCCGCCAATACCGTGTCACTGCCCCGCTGTGACGCGCCGAATTCAGCCACCATGCAGGAACGGAACGAAATCCTCCGGCACCTGAGGAACTACGCCAGCAGCCACAACCTGGACATCCGCAACAACACCCGTGCCGTCCAGTTGAACCTGCTGGGCACCGGGCTCTCCCAGCCGCCCATGCACCAGTGGGCAGTCCACACGCCCGACGGCATCCTGCTGGCCCACCACATTGTCCTGACCCGCGGTGCGCACAGCCAGCTGCGCCGCATGCTCGCCGACTTTGGGCTGGCCCTGGGGCAGAGCCTGGCCGCCGCCATGCGGGCCATCGGAATCTACCTCGTCGGCGTCGGTGAACTCATCACGCCCACGCCCAAGGAAGTACTCCGCCAGGCCAAAGTTGTGGGGCAGGCGATTTCCGCGAAGGTCTACCCGGACAGTGTCCCGTCAGTGCTCACGGGAAGCTTCGCCGCGCTGCCGTCACCGGCTTAGCTGAGGTCGCTGTCCGCGGAGGTGTCGCTGTCGTTGTTCTTGAGGTTCCGCTTCGCCAGCACGCCGAGCGCCACAAGGATGCCCAGGGCGGTTCCGGCGAACAGCACCAGGCTCCAGGGGAACGGCTCCGACGCGTCCGGCGCGGGCTCAGGGACCGTGGGGGTGGTGCCGGGCTGTGCGGTGCCTGCCGACGGGACCTGGCCCGCCGTCGGTCCCGCCGGCGTCGAGCTGCCCGGCACCGGACTGGCAGAGCCGGAACCCGCCGCTGCGGCGGTGGCCGTGAAACTGAATGTGCCCTCAATAGGGTGCGAATCGGAACTGACCACGCGCCACACCACGGTGAACTTCCCGGCCGGGGCGCCCGCGCGGAGCTTCTGCGACGCCACGTTGTCCACGATCTCCACCGGGCCGTCCGCCCAGTTCGCGCCTGCCGCATCCTTCACCTGGATCTGCGAGCCGAGGGCCAGCGGGTCCTTGTTGAAGGTCACCGAAACCTTCTCCGGTGGAGTGGCAACCGTGGACCCCTGGGCCGGGCTGCTTGACTCCGCGGCATCGTGGGCTGAGGCGGGGGCCGCTGCGGACAGCACTGCGGCTGCGAAAAACAGTGCCCCGATAAGGGCGCTCAGCAGGTGGCGGATGGAACGCATGCGGGGCTACTCCTGTGTGTTGGCTTCCTTACAGACTAGGCGAAATCGCGGGGTCGCAACCCGCCAACCTACTAGGATTCAAGTAATCCCCAATACTCTCCCCGGAGGACTAATGCTTAAGCAGGGCTCTGCACTGGACCGGTACTTCAAGATATCCGAGCGGGGGTCGAACTACTCCCGCGAGATCCGCGGAGGCTTTGCCACCTTCTTCGCCATGAGCTACATCGTGGTGCTGAACCCCCTGATCCTCTCCGGACCCGACTCCAGCGGCGCAGTCCTGGGCTTCCCGGCCGTTGCGGCGGTCACCGCCTTTGCCGCGGGCATCCTCACCATCCTCATGGGGGCCTGGGCCAAGCACCCGTTTGCCATGGCCACCGGACTGGGCGTCAACGCCTTCGTGGCGGTCACCGTGGCAACGAATCCGGGGCTGACCTGGCCGGACATGATGGGGCTGGTGGTCCTCTCCGGCGTCACCATGCTGATCCTGGTCCTCACCGGTTTCCGGACCGCGGTGTTCAAGGCTGTCCCGGACGGCCTCAAGACGGCCATCGTGGTGGGCATCGGCCTGTTCATTGCCCTGATCGGCCTGGTCAACGCCGGGTTCGTGCGCCGCATCCCGGACGCAGCCGGCACCACCGTCCCGGTGGGGCTGGGCTTCGACGGCAAGCTCCTGGGCTGGCCCACCGTGGTGTTCGTCTTCGGGCTCATCCTGACCATCGGCCTGCTGGTCCGCAAGGTCAAGGGCGCCATCCTTATCGGCATCATCGCCTCCACCATCCTGGCCGTCATCCTGGAATTCACCCTGCACATCGGCCCGAGCTTCGACGGCAAGAACGTCAACCCGCAGGGCTGGTCGCTGGTGGCACCGAAGTTCACCGAGTGGGCAGCACCGGACCTGTCGCTGATCGGCAAGGCCAACCCCATCGGCGCGTTCGAACACCTCGGCTTCGTGGCCGCAACGCTGCTGGCCTTCGTGATCCTGCTCAGCATCTTCTTCGACGCCATGGGCACCATGGTGGGCCTGGCCAACGAGGCCGGCACCGTGGACAAGGACGGCAACATCCCCAACGTGGACCGCGTCCTGCAGGTCGACGCGCTCGGCGCGATCGTTGGCGGCGGCGCGTCCGTCTCCTCCAACCAGATCTACGTCGAATCCGGCGCCGGCATCGGTGAGGGCGCACGCACCGGCCTGGCCTCGATCGTTACGGGCCTGCTCTTCCTGGTGGCCATGTTCTTCACGCCGCTCATCAACCTGGTCCCGTTCGAGGCCGTGGCGCCCGCCCTCGTGGTGGTGGGCTTCATGATGGTGGCCCAGGTGGGCAAGATCGACTGGCAGGACTGGGGCATCGCCATTCCCGCGTTCCTCACCTTCACGCTGATGCCGTTCACCTACTCGATCGCGAACGGCCTGGGCGCCGGCTTCATCGCCTACGTACTGATCCGCACGTTCCAGGGCCGCGCCCGCGACGTCCACCCGCTGATGTGGGCCGTGGCCGCCGCGTTCCTGCTGTTCTTCGGCATCGGCCCTATCGAGCAGGCGCTGGGCGTCCTGTAGTGCGGTCTTCTCCCGCCGAGGGGGGCATTTAAGCGCGGTGTCCGGGATTTGGGACAGTCCGACGGCGGCGGGGCTGGTTTTCGGGGCTCCGCTGCGGTGAGCTTGATGTATGCCGCATACAGCCCTCACAGTCGATAGTCCGCCGCTCACCTGGCGGGGCCGGTTCGATGGCGACGGCGCCGAGCACCGCCGCTGGTGGCAGGCCGTCCAGCCGTACCGCCACGGTCCTGTTGCTCCGCTGCCGGAGCACCTGCCGACCGGCACGCCGGAGCCAGGCCACCGTCCTTCCGTCATTCTAGGATTCAGCAGCGACGCCGGAGTGGTGCGCAACAAGGGCAGGGTGGGCGCAGCCGCGGCCCCCGCCGCCATCCGGGCCGCCCTGGGGCCGCTCGCGTTCCACCTCCCCCGCGAGGTGTTCGACGCAGGTGATGTGACCGTCAGGGACGGTGCGCTGGAGGCCGGGCAGGCCCGCGCCGGGCTGGCCGTTACGGAAATGCTCGACGCCGGCAACCTCACCGTGCTGCTCGGCGGCGGCCACGAGACCGCGTTCGCCAGCTATCTTGGCGTGGCCGGTTCCGACGCCGTCCGCAGCGGGCGGCGCCTGGGCGTGCTGAACCTGGACGCCCACTTCGACCTCCGCGACGCTCCTGAGCCATCCTCCGGCACACCCTTCCTCCAGATGGCCAGGGCGGAGGAAGCCGCCGAACGAAAACTGAACTACGCCGTCGTCGGAATCTCAGAGCCCAACAACACCCGGGTGCTCTTCAAAACCGCCGAACGGCTGGGCGTGAAGTATCTTCTTGACGAGGACTGCTCGGCCGAAGCAACCCGGCAGTTCGTGGCCGACTTCCTGGACACCGTGGACGTGCTCTACCTGACCATCGACCTGGATGTACTGCCTGCCGCCGTGGCCCCGGGGGTCAGCGCGCCGGCCGCCTTCGGGGTCCCGTTGCCGGTGATCAGCGCAGTGTGCCGCCAGGTGGCTGCCAGCGGGAAACTGCTCCACCTGGACGTGGCCGAGCTGAACCCGAAGTTCGACATCGACCAGCGCACGGCCAAGGTGGCCGCGCGGCTGGTCAACACCCTGCTGGGCTAGGCCCCTCGCCTGTCGTCAGGCACGGAAGGTGACGACGGCGGTGGACCACGGTCCCAGCGTTACCGTCAGGGCGCCGTCGTCCGCTGATGATGCGTCCGCTTGAGCGGCGTCAGCCCGGGCGCCTGCAGCGGCACCGATGACCGTCACGTCCGCCGTCCCCGCAGCGGCGCCGGCAGCTGTCCCCTGCGGAAGCGTGAGCCGGGCCGTGGACTCGCGGGGGCTGAGGTTGCCCAGGAACAGCTGCAGGCCGGCGTCCGACTGGACCGGGTAGACCGTCACGGGGCTCTTACCTGCCGCCAGTTGCGACTGCACGGGTGTAGCGGCGAGCACCGGATCGCCCTTGCACGCCGCGAGCTTCTGCAGCAGCTCCCCTGCGGGGTTAAGGGTCCCGCCCGCGGCCGTGATACCCCGGGGCGGTCCTGCCTCGAAGTACGTCACGGAAGCCACGCCTTCCACTGTCAGGGCGTGGAGGCTGGCCAAGGTCCAGGCCGCGGTGAAGCTGTGGTCCTGGAGCTCATCGCCCTCCGCATGCTGGTCCGGGGCGTGAAGTCGGGGCTTGAGCGTGATGGGTCCGATGTGGACAGGACGCCCGTCCCCAAGCTTCAGTGCGTTTGCGGCGGCAAGTCGCTGGACCGGGACGGTCTCCACGATGTGGGGAATTTCCGTGCTGTGCACCTGCGGCGCGAGGCTGAAGGTCAGGGCATCGGCGTCTTTTGGAACGGGGCTGCCGGCACCGCTGCCGCCGCCGCTGCCGGCAATCCACCGGTTGAGTTCAGTGAAATGCGAGCGGGTGCCTGCCAGCGACTGGCCGCTGAAACCAGCCTGGTTGAGCGAAGCCTTCAGTGCGTCAAATGCTGCCGGATCGGTGCACTGCGTCGCTGGGCGGAAGAGTCCCAGCCGGACGATTCGGGACAGCGATCCGCCCAGGGCGCTGCTCAGTGCTTCCGCCACACCGTCGGCCGAGTCCGCCACGACCCGCACGTCCAAGGCGGCTCCGTGGCGGTCCGCCTCCCGGGCTGCGGCGGCAAGCTTGGCAGGCCATGCTTCCCGGGGTTCGTACAGTTCCACCAGGATGGCGTCGAGGCCCGGCAGCTGCGGGCCGTTGTGTGCGTCCCCGGTGTTCCCGGCGTCTGCTGAGTCCACGGACAATGCCAGCGCCGGAACCGTTCCCACCGGCCCGCCCACCGCAAAAGCCGCCTGCTCGTGGCTCTCGCGGACGGGGTTGTCCGGCGTCTCGATGCTCAGGGCTTCGATGCTGACCGACTGGTTCACGGTGTCCCCCACGGCAACGTCCACCGGAGTGGGCAGCGCCGAGGGGGTGCTGTAGGTCTTGAAGGAACCGTCGCTCCAGTTCCGCTGGTCCTCGGTTTCGAAGATGTCTCCGGAGAAGCCAAGGTCGAAGGCGGTTCCGGAGTCGGCCCATTCGAGCGAGGAGATGTCCGTGAACACCAGGTCGGGCCTGATGTCCGTGGGAAAGGCCCCGCTGGCGACATTGCCGTCCGGCGACACCACGCTGACGTCCCGCCCGGCTTCGCTGGTGGGATGGAGCACCACCAGACCGATCCGGTTGCGGCGGAACGCCGCCTTCGCCCGGCCGGAGAACGACACCTCAACGATGGCCGGGGTGACCCGCAGCATCAGCATGCCCTCGTAGGCCAGGGTGCCAGTGCCGGGTGCCGCGTAGTCAACGTGGATGCGGAGGCTGACGCCGTCGTCGTCCTTCAGTTCCTCAATGTCCCGCACCGACGGCGCCAAGGTGCGCCACTCGTGGTCCCGCACCACCGCCTTGATGGCACGGAGAACCGGCCGGCCGCCGTAGCTGATGTTCGCCAGTTCGTCCCCGACCAGCTCCGCCGTCCAGACGCCCACAGCGAGCTTCCGGATCTGCGGATCGAGGCGACGCTCGAGTGCGGGGCGGGGATCGGAATCCGCTGCGGCGGACGGTACTGCGGCGGACAGTGTTGCGGGGTGCAGGGTTGCGGAGGGCTCGGTAGACACGGGAAGCTGCTCTCTGGTGGCTGGTGACTGCGCCCAGCTGACCCCGGGCCGGTCCTGTGGATTTGACCATATCGGAAGAGGCCCGGAGGCTCAATGGCCGTCCGTCAACGCCTGCTGTGCGGCTAGTGTGCGCCTACTGCGCGGCGTCATATCCTGCCAGCAGGCGGCGGGACGCGGTGCCCATGTGGGAAGCCATGGCATCGGTCACCGCGGCGGCGTCGCGCTTTTCGAGGGCCGTAAAGATGGCACGGTGCTCCGCAAGCGCTGCGGCGGCATGCCCTTCGTCCGTGAGGGCGCGATCAACCCAGATCCGCAGCAGCGAGCGGATGCTCTGGAGGAGTTCCTGCAGCACCTGGTTTCCGGAGCTGGTGGCAATTTCCTTATGGAAGGCGGCATCGGCTTCGACGAATGCCGCCAGGTTGCCCAGGTTCTTCTCCATGGAGTCGAGGTTGGCTCGCATTCGCGCCAGGGACTCGTCGGTAATCCTGGCCGCGGCGAGCTGGCCGGCCTGCACCTCAAGGCCGCTGCGTAGTTCGATGAGCTCACGGGTCCTGGGCTCGCCCAGCATGAGCCCCCAGCTGAGGGTCCGGGGCAGGAGCTCCGAAACGCCGTCGCGCAGGTACGTTCCCGAGCCCGGACGGACAATGACGATGCCCAAAATTTCCAGTGCGGCCAGGGCTTCACGCACGGCCGAGCGCCCCACTCCGAGCGAGGCGGCCAGCTGGCGCTCGGCGGGGAGGCGGGTTCCGGCGGCGATGTCGCCGCTGGTGAAGTAGGCCATCAGCCTCTCGGCGACCTCGGAGACGACAGAACCCTGCCCCATGGAACCAAGCGCGGCACTGATTTTGGCCGACGAGGCGGCGGAGTTTACGGACACACTCCCAGCGTAGCAACCACACGCGGGCAGGCATGGTCCGGCACGTCACGAAAAAAGCCAATCAGTCAACCGGTTGACCAATTCAGCTTTCCGGCCTTATGGTGGAAGTCACAGGCCTAGCCCCACTTGATACGCCCCCGCCGCTAAGCCTCGAAACCAGCCCCACGCCTCCAGCGCAGGATGCGGCCGGGACATCAACCTCTAGGAGTCAACGTGGACACCACACAATCGGTGGTCGAAAAATCTGCAATCAGGAAAGTGGCGATCCGGCTGGTGCCGTTCGTCGCCCTGATGTTCTTCATCAACTACCTTGACCGGACGGCCATCTCCTTCGCCGGCCCCAACGGCATGAACAACGACCTGGCCCTCTCGGCGGCACAGTTCGGTTTCGCCTCCGGCGTCTTCTTCATCGGCTACATCCTGCTGGAAGTTCCCAGCAACCTGGCACTGCACAAGTTCGGCGCCCGCCGCTGGCTTGCCCGCATCATGGTCAGCTGGGGCATCGTCTCCCTGCTGTTCACCTGGGTGGGCAACGTGGAACAGCTCTACGTCCTCCGGTTCATCCTGGGCGTGGCCGAGGCTGGCTTCTTCCCCGGCGCCATCCTGTTCCTGAGCCTGTGGGTTCCTTCCCGGCACCGCAGCAAGATCCTGGCACTGTTCTACTTGGCCCAGCCGCTCACCACCGTGATCGGTGCCCCGCTGGCCGGCCTCCTCATCCAGCAGCACGGGCTCTTCGGACTCGCCGGCTGGCGCGTCATGTTCTTCGGCGTGGCCATCCCCGCCATCATCGTCGGCGTCATCGCGTGGTTCTACCTGGCCGATTCCCCCGCCAAGGCCAAGTGGCTGACCCAGGAGGAAAAGACCTGGCTAACCGGCGCGCTGGAGAAGGAAAAGAACGAAACCGCTGCCAGCAACAAGCACGTAAGCGTCCGCACTGTCTTCGGCAACGGCCGGGTCTGGATGCTCTCCGCGATCTACTTCGGCTTCATCTACGGCCTGTATGCCCTCGGCTTCTTCCTGCCCACCATCATCGCGGGCTTCGAAGGCATCTACGGCACCAAGTTCGACGTCTTCCAGAAGGGCCTGATCACCGCAATCCCGTACCTGCCCGCGGCGTTCGCACTGTACTTCTGGTCCAAGGACGCCAGCAGGCGCGGCGTCAAGACCTGGCACATCGCACTCCCCGCCCTCATCGGCGGCCTGAGCATCCCGCTGGCACTGTTCGCCGGCTCGCCGGCGGCCACTATCGCCGTCATCACCATCACGGCCATGTCCATCTTCGCCGCCCTGCCCAACTTCTGGACGGTACCCACCCAGTTCCTCACCGGCGCAGCAGCAGCTGCAGGCATCGCCCTGATCAACACCGTGGGCAACCTGGCCGGCTTCAGCGCCGGGTACGTCACCGGCTGGCTCAAGGACCTCACCGGAGGGTACACGGTGCCGATGTTCGTCGTCGGCGGCTTCATGCTCCTGTCCTCCATCCTCATGGTGGTGCTGAGCCGCTCCGGCAAGGTCAGCGAAGGCGTCCCGGCCGAGGCACTGGACCCGGCAGGAGCCGGACACCACTCCGAGCCGTAACAGCCTGAGCCGTAACAAGCCCGGGGGCGTCCCCCTTGCCCGGGGA
>NZ_JBWKYC010000037.1:0-20675 GCF_059423525.1 Arthrobacter sp. GW460-12-1-14-TSB2 | reverse complement strand
GGGTTGAGGAAGTTGAGGGGGACTTCGTGGGGTTCGAGGGCGGCGAGCTGGGCGGCGAGTTCGGCGCGCTGTTCCAGGGTTTCGCCCATGCCGATCAGGGCGCCGCAGCACAGTTCCATGCCGGCGGCCTTGACCATGGTGCAGGTCTCCAGGCGTTCTTCGTAGCTGTGGGTGGTGACGACTTCGGGGAAGTAGCTGCGGGCTGTTTCGAGGTTGTGGTTGTAGCGGTGCACGCCCCACTCGGCGAGCTGGTCCACCTGGCGCTGGGTGAGCATGCCCAGGGAACAGGCGATGTTGATGTCCACGGCTTCGTTGATGCGGTCGATCGCGAACTTGATCTGGTTCATGAGCTTGATGTCGGGGCCGCGGACGGCGGCGACGATGCAGAACTCGGTGGCTCCGGTGGCGGCGGTTTCCTTGGCGGCTTTGACCAGTTCCGGGATGTCGAGCCAGACGCCTCTTACCGGGCTGTCAAAGAGGCCGGACTGGCTGCAGAAGTGGCAGTCCTCGGGGCAGCCGCCGGTCTTGATCGAGATGATGCCTTCGACTTCGACGTCCTCGCCGCAGTGCTTCAGGCGCACCTCGTGGGCCAGTTGAAGGGCGGCGGGAAGGGCTGCGTCCGGGAGGCGGAGGACTTCCTCGAGCTGGGGCTGGGTCAGGCCGATGCCGTCCTCGAGGACCTGCTGGCGGGCGGTTTCCAGGATGGTGTCGCCTGTTGCGTCGCTGGTAGGAACGGCTGCCTGAATCGTCATTGATGGGTCCTTCTCGCTGGGCGGCTGGTCGCCTCTGACGCTAGTTTGGCTTTTTGTTGGCTTTTTTGTGGGAATTCAACAAAGAGTAGGCGCTGAACTTGGGCAGCGGTTTTTGGCGTTGACCGAACGGTGTGACTTTCTACCTGACTTCCTAGCTGAGTCCGTGATACACCGGAGGCTGTGGATAACTTTGGGCATCAAAGTGTGACCTCAGTTACCCTTTAACCATCGTCCGGATTTATTGCGGGCGGCTCGGACGTCTTGAAACTATCGGGGGAATAGCTGCCCATGACATCTCGTACTTTGCATTTCGCACGGTTGCGCTATTCCGCAGCTGCAGTTTTCGTCGCTTCTGTCCTGGTACTTACCGCGTGCAACGGCGGCGGCAATACGCCAGGGAATGGCGGGCCTTCGGAGTCTGCGTCTGCCTCGTCTTCTGCCTCTTCTGCCACGTCCACGCCAAGCCCGACGCCGACACCGTCCGCCGCGTACAAACCGGCCGACGCCAAGGGAAAAGCCCAGAATGTTCCCGTTCCGGTGCTGCCTGAGGCCGCGAAGGCGGAGACGAAGGAGGGGCTGGAGGCATTTGCAGCCTATTGGTACTCAACACTTAGCTACGCCTACGAAACCGGCGACACGTCCCTTGTGAAGAGTGCCAGCGGGCCCGAATGTGTTTTCTGCAATGGTCTTGCGGGTGGAGTTGAGAGCGCATGGCGAGATGGTAGGTGGGTTGAAGGCGGAACCATTGAAACTCCGTCGATAACGGTTCAGTTCTCTCCAGGTCCCGCATCCCAGGCAACAATTCAGGTGCTTCAGAAGCAAATTGGTATTCGCAAGCCGGATGGCAGTCTTTATCAGGAACCTACGAAGGCCACGAACACCGCAAGCCAGGCGACGGCGGCGTACGGTGCAAAAGGGTGGATCATCAGCGACCTCGGGCTGATTCGGTAAATCATGGGCTGGGCCAACAAGCTGTCGGTTGCCGTTGCGCTTTCCATGGTCGTCATCGCTGTAACTTCATCGCCATCGCGCGCAGACGACCCACCAATTGATATTGGCTATGAAGAAACTGCAATCGCTGTTGGTGCCGATGATTGGACCGTTGATCCGTCAACAGGCAAGGTTGTCGCCCGGGAGCCTGGCGCTCCCAGTACTGACCCCAATCAGTACAAGTACGAACTCCAATGCCACTTAGGCGGTGCAGATTTCGATACACCTTGTTTGGCGCGACAGCTGGAGTGCAAGAACGGCCCGGACGGTAAAGACGGAATCCCGGTCGTGTGGTTGAAAGCGCCGATTGGAATTCCTAACCCTGTCTGGACCTTCCATTCCGGTCCCACCTGTCTTTTCGATCCGCGACCCGAAGATCTGCTTCCCCGCATCGCGGCCCTGATTCAGAGCGAGTTCCAGAAGCTGCCAGTGGCCGCAGGAACGGTCACGGCCCAGCCGAGCCCACACACCCTTCGCGGAGCCGAGACGAATTTCTTCACGGACTCGGCAGAGCAGACGTTCGACATCACCATCCTGGCCCAAAAAGTGCATGTCGTGGCGACCCCGGTCCAATACACCTGGAACTACGGCGATGGGACAACATTTGGGCCCCAGCAGTCGGCAGGCGGGCCACTCCCGCAGGACCGGTGGGGTGAAAAGACCCGCACCAGCCACGTCTACACGCAGACCGGCGACTTCCAGGTGGTGCTCACGACGCACTTCCAAGGAACGTACTCCGTCAATAACGGCCCGCCGCTGCCGATCCCTGGTCAAGGCCAGTTCAGTTCGCCACCGCAAACCATCAGTGTGTGGCGCTCCATCACCCGTAACTACGCCGACGACTGCATCAGGAACCCGCAAGGCCAAGGCTGCCCGGGAGCTACACCGCCAACCCTAGCCAGACCAACCCCCTAGCCACGCCAGCCCCCACCCCGGCTAGGACTGCAGTTCCCGGTCCACCCGCTCCATCCGCGCCCGGACCAATTGAAAGCGCGGATCGCCCGGCCCGATCAGGCGGGCCATGGCTGCGGCGCCTTCGGTATCTGAAGCACCCATGTCGCTGGCGCACCACTGCATGATGAGTTGAGCGTCGCCACTGGCGCGGACCGACGCGCCCACGGCTTCATTCAGCTCGTCCCGCATCAACTCAATCGACAGGTTCACCGAACGGTTGAGCAGCTTCGCAGGGTAAGCGGCCAGCGCCTGCGCCACCCGACCGTCCCGCAAGTGATCGGCGACCACAGATGCGTCCGTGACCACCCGGACGGCCGACGAGAAGCGGTACGGGTTCGGTTCCACCACGTTGCCGAGGATGCCGCGGATCCGATGCATCTCGGTCCTGACGGCCGTGGCCGCGCCGTCCTCGCCATGCAGCCGATACGCCAGCTCATCGGCACTCCACCCCTGAGTCCGGGAGGCTAGCAAAGCCAGGATCTCCGCACGGCGCAGCGTCAGCGGAAGACGGGCACCGCCGTCGAGCCCGGCACTCGGCTTGTCACCCAACAACGTCAGCGTCAGCGCCGACCGAACCGCGCCACCCGTTTGCTGCCTGGCCGCCGGAGCGCCGGCAGACCTCAGCAACTCCTCCGCCAGCCGCACCCCGCAGCGCACCATGCGCAGGCTGTCCGGTGTGACCGATTCGAAGGGGCCGGAGACATCAAGCACTCCCGCCACTTCACCCGTGTACGGATCGCGGATGGGCGCCGCGGTGCATGCCCAGTCGTGATGCGTGCGCACCAGGTGTTCGGCAGAGAACAGCTGTGCCGGCGCACCCGTTACGAGCGCCTCGCTGATGGCGTTGGTCCCGACGCCGGATTCGGACCAGTCGGCGCCCTCCACAAACTCCAATGAGTCAGCCAGCCTGAGTGCCTGCCGGCTGCCCACCCGCCACAGCACCTCACCTTGTTGGTCCGTGACGATCAGCAGGTGGCGGCCCGCCGAGGACTCGTCAGCCAGCAGCTGGGACAACGCCGGCATCACGGTGGCCAAGCGGTGGTCGGCACTGAGTGAGCGTGCCTCGGAAACATCATGCCGGTGGACCGGCCGGTGTTGATCGGGGTCGATACCAAGCGCCAGCGAACGCTGCCAGGACTTGATAAGGGCTGGCGAAATTGAAGGATCGGGGTTGCCCGAAATGGTAGCTTCGTGGGCTTTCCGCAGCGTACGCGCGTACTCCGCCGGGGCGGTAAACCGCAGGTCGCGAAGATGGGTGATCGCGCCGGTGCCCGTCCGCATCCGCAATCTCCCAACTCGTCATCGAATCGTGCTCGGACCACTCGATGTAATCGGGGAGGGGGCCGTGTCACTCGATTGTAACCCTCTGGGGCTTTTACTTGTGATGCGGGTCACGGGACGGTCATCGCAAGGCGGACCGGGAGCGGCCCACTGAAAGCAACGAAAAGAGGAATCATGCCTGAGACACCAAACGGCATCGTGGAGGCCTGGCTGGCGCAGTTCGATGAGGCGCTGCGCAGCAGGGACACCGATGCCGCACTGCAGCTGTTTGAAGACGAATCCTACTGGCGGGACTTCGTGTCCTTCACCTGGAACCTCAAGACGCTCGAGGGCAAGGCTGAGATCAAGCGCATGCTGGATGCCACCCTTGAGGACGTGCAGCCAAGCAACTGGGCGCTCGCCGAGGATGCCACCGGGGACGCGGCGAACACCGAGGCCTGGGTGGATTTCGAAACCGCCCAGGCGTGGGGCCACGCCCACCTGCGGCTCCGCGACGGCAAATGCTGGACGCTGCTCACCACCATGAAAGAACTGAAGGGATTTGAGGAGAAAAAGGGCCCCAACCGTGAGAAGGGTGTGGCGCACCAGATCAGCAAGGGCCGTAAATCGTGGCTGGAACTCAGGGAAGAGGAGGAAGCCCGCCTGGGATACGAAGACCAGCCTTACACCGTGATCATTGGCGGCGGCCAGGGCGGCATCGGACTCGGTGCACGGCTGCGCCGGCTGGGTGTGCCCACGATCATCATCGAGAAAAACGAGAACCCCGGCGACTCCTGGCGGAACCGCTACAAGTCACTCCACCTGCACGATCCCGTCTGGTACGACCACCTGCCGTACATGAAGTTCCCGGATGACTGGCCCGTTTTCGCGGCCAAGGACAAAATCGGCGACTGGCTCGAGCACTACACCCGGATCATGGAGCTCAATTACTGGTCCAAGACCGAATGCACCAACGCCCGCTTCGATGAAGCGTCCCAGGAGTGGATCGTGCAGGTAATGCGCGACGGCGAACCGGTCACCTTGAGGCCCAAGCAGCTCGTCTTCGCCCTGGGCGTCTCCGGCTATCCGAATGTTCCAACGTTCGACGGCGCCGAGTCCTTCCTGGGGCAGCAGTACCACTCGTCCAAGCACCCCGGCGGCGGGGACTGGACGGGCAAGAAGGCCGTGGTGATCGGGTCCAACAACTCGGCGCACGACATCTGCGCCGACCTGTGGGAACACGGCGCGGAGGTCACCATGGTCCAGCGGTCTTCCACCCACATCGCCCGCAGCGAGTCGCTCATGGACCTGGCCCTTGGCGACTTGTACTCGGAGAAGGCGCTCGCCAACGGCGTCACCACGGAGAAAGCCGATCTCCTGTTCGCGTCCTTGCCTTACCGGATCCTGCCTGAAGCCCAAATCCCTGTTTACGAGGAAATGGCCAGACGCGACGCAGGGTTCTACTCGCAGCTTGAGGCCGCCGGCTTCGACCTGGACTTCGGGGTGGACGGTTCGGGCCTGTTCCTCAAGTACCTGAGGCGCGGCTCGGGCTACTACATCGACGTCGGCGCCTCCCAGCTGATCATTGACGGCCGGGTCAAGCTCGCCAACGGACAGGTCACCAAAATCACCGGGAACGCCGTGGTCATGGACAGCGGAGCGGAGCTCGAAGCCGACGTCATCATCTATGCAACCGGCTACGGGTCCATGAACGGCTGGCTTGCCGACTTGGTCTCACCCGAGGTGGCGGACGCCGTCGGCAAGTGCTGGGGCTTCGGCTCGGACACGCCCAAGGATCCGGGGCCGTGGGAGGGGGAGCTGCGCAACATGTGGAAGCCCACCAACGTTGAGAATCTCTGGATTCACGGCGGCAACCTGCACCAGAGCCGCCACTATTCCAACTACCTGGCCCTGCAGCTCAAGGCGCGGATGGAGGGACTGCCCACGCCCGTCTACGAGCTCCAGCCCACCCACCACACGCGCTGACCAAACTGACCCAAGGGGCCGTGACAACCGCCTTCCCTCGGGACCACACTGGGGGTGACGGCCTCCTGCTGTGACACTCCAACGACATGCCGTGGATGCGCCTGACCGGCTGCATCCACGGCCACGTAAACGAAGGAAAACACCATGAAAGCAGCACGTTTCCACGCCCGCGAGGATCTCCGGATCGAAGACGTTCCGGAGCCGGAGTTGCGGCCCGGCGCCGTGAAGATCGCCGTCGCCTGGTGCGGGATCTGCGGCACGGACCTCCATGAATTCCTGGAAGGCCCCATCTTCACCCCGCCGCCCGGACACCCGCACGGGCTCTCACACGAGGAGGCCCCGGTCACCCTGGGTCACGAGTTCTCCGGCACTGTCGAGGAACTGGGCGAAGGCGTTACCGGGCTGTCCGTCGGCGACAGCGTGGTGGTGGAGCCCTACTTCGTCTGTGACGAGTGCGGGCCGTGCCGGGCAGGCAACTACAACCTGTGCACCAAGCTGGGCTTCATCGGGCTTGCCGGCGGCGGCGGGGGACTCAGCGAAAAGATCGTGGTTGATTCGCGCTGGGTCCACCCGGTCGGCGACATTCCGCTCGACGAAGCCGCACTCATCGAACCCCTCGCCGTTGCCTATCACGCAGTGGGCCGAAGCGACGTCAAAGCCGGGGACGTCGCCGTCGTCGGCGGTGCGGGTCCCATCGGCCTGCTCACGGCCGCCGTCCTGAAAGGGCTGGGCGTCACCACCGTAGTGACCGAACTGTCTGCCGCGCGCAAAGAGAAAGCCACATCATCCGGCGTCGCGGATCATGTACTCGACCCCAGCGCAGTCGACGTCAGGGCGCGGGTGCTGGAACTTACCGGGGGAGCAGGTGCGGACGCAGCGTTCGAATGTGCCGGCGTGAACGCGGTGCTGGACACCATGCTCGACGTCGTCAAGCCCGCCGGAGTGGTGGTCAACGTGTCCATCTGGGGACGCCCTGCCACCGTGGACATGCAGAAGATCGTACTCAAGGAAATCGACCTGCGCGGAACGATTGCCTACCGCGGCGATCACGCGGCCGCCATCAAACTCGTCCAAGAAGGGAAAGTCGACCTCAAACCCTTCATCACGGGACGCATTGCCTTGGACGATCTCGTGGACAAGGGCTTCGATACCTTGATCCACCACAACGACACGGCGGTGAAGATCATCGTGCATCCGTAGTGATCCGAGTCTCATCCGGAATAGTTGCAGGCGCCTCGCAGTTGGGCTCAGTGGACCCAATCCGCTTTGAAAGGAACTGCGAATGCTGTTTTCCCCGTTGACCCTCGGCGAGCTCGAACTGCCCAACCGCCTGGTGATGGCCCCGCTGACCCGTCTCCGCTCCGGCGAAGCGGGGGTACCCGCCCCTGTCGTTGCCGAGCACTACCGCCAGCGCGCCTCGCTTGGCCTGATCGTCAGCGAAGGCACATACCCCAGCCCCGCAGGACGCTCCTACCCGGGGCAGCCCGGCATTGTCACGCCGGAGCAGATTGCCGGCTGGAAGAAAGTCACGGACGCTGTTCATACCGAAGGCGGCCGGATCTTCGCGCAGATCATGCACGGCGGGCGCGTTTCGCACGAGGACATCAACGGCGGCCACCAGGTGGTCGCGCCGAGCGCCATCGCCGTCGAGGCGGAGACCCGCACGTACAAGGGCAAGCAGGCACACCCCGTGCCGCACGCCCTGACCACAGCCGAACTGCCCGGCATCCTCCAGGAAATCGTCCAGGGATCGCTGAACGCGATCGAGGCAGGGTTCGACGGCGTTGAGCTGCACTCCGCCAACGGTTACCTGCTGCACGAATTCCTTGCCCCGTCGTCGAACCAGCGCGACGACATCTATGGCGGCTCGCCCGAGAACCGGGCGCGCTTCGTCATCGAGGTTGTGCAGGCTGTCGTTGCGGCCATTGGTGCCGACCGCGTCGGCATCCGGATCTCGCCCGAACACAACGTGCAGGGCGCCCTCGAAACGGACGCCGCGGACGCCCGCGCGACGTACTCCCAGCTGGTGGACGCCATCTCGCCGCTGAACCTGGCCTACCTGAGCATCCTGCACAAGGAGCCCGCCGGCGACCTGGTCCAGTACCTGCGTTCCCGGTTCAACGGACCCTTCCTGGTCAACACCGGGTTCGGCGTCATCACCACCCGCGAAGAGGCCATCGCGCTCGTGGCTGACGGCCATGCAGACGCTGTGGTGGTTGGCCGCCCGGCCATCGCCAACCCCGACCTCGTCCGCCGCTGGCGTGAAGGCCTCCCGGTCAACGAACCGGACCAGTCCACGTTCTATGCCGACGGCGCTGAAGGCTACACGGACTACCCGTTCTACGAGGAGTCGCAGAACTAGCCTCTTCGGGTCTTCGGGCCTTGGTACAACAGCTTGGTACAACAGGCGGGCGCAACCCCATTGCGCCCGCCTGTTGTGTTGTCCGTCGCTTTGTGACCGGCCATGCAGGCCGCGCCGGAGGCTGCCCTATAGGATCTGAACATGCAGCGTCCGTCCCAAAGCACCAGTCCCGGCAGTCGAAAAGGCAAGCCCGTGAGCCGCCAGGTGCTGGCGGACCACGTGTACGAGGAACTGCTGGAGTCGCTGATGGACGGCCGGCTGGAACCGGGCGCCACCGTCAGCATTGACGGCACGGCGCGCGACCTCGACGTTTCGCCCACCCCGGTCCGCGAAGCCCTGGCCCGGCTGGAACACACCGGCATGGTCCGCCGGGTGGCGCTCAAGGGCTACCGCGTGGCCCCGGTCTTCACGCGCGAGGACTTCGCCGAGTTGATGGAAGCGCGGCTGGCCATCGAGCCGGTGAATGCACGCCTCGCCTGCGCACGCCTGACCGCGGAACGGCTCGCCCAGCTGGAACAAGCGGTGACTGACCTGAAGACCGCACCGCGGGGGCCGTCATTCGCTGAATTCCGTGACTACCTCGAAGCTGACGAGCGGTTCCACCGCCTCATCGCCGAACAGACCGGAAACCAGTTCATGGTGGCTGCCTATGCCGCGCTGGGTGGCCAGGTGCAGCGGTTCCGGCTCTTCGGGGGCGTGGGCATCACGGATGCGGAAAACGCCATCGCCGAACATCAGGCCGTCCTTGATGCGCTGGCCACGGGAGACCCCGAGAGGGCCGCGGCCGCCATGGCCGATCACGTCAGCAAAGTGCGTGGCCGCGCCATCGCCGACGCCCCTGAAGCCTGAGCCCCACCCTTAGCGCTCTCGCTCCCAACTGACTGGCAGTTAACGTCGTTATCGGGCCTTTTCGCGACGTCTACTGCTAGCTAGTTGGGCTGACACCACCTGAAGTGTGACCTTGACAACTTTGTGTCGATAGTAAATCCTATAGGAAACAGGATTCGCACAAAGGAGTGAACACCATGGCCTACACAGCCGAGAACTGGCCCATTACTGCGGCCCTGCTTCAGTTCCCGGGCACCGATGCCCAGGGAACCCACATCAACGACGCCGACGCATCGGCCTGGGCCGAGGTCCTCACCGAGGTAAAGGAAGCCGGCTTCGCCCACGCGGACCTCACGGACAGCTGGGTGCGCCCCGGCGATCTCAGCAAGGAACGCCTGGCCGAGTTCAAGCAGACGGCAGACGCCGTGGGCATCGGCGTGCCGGTCATCTCCGCCATCCGGCGCAGCGTCATCGAAGAAGGCAACTGGGAAGCCAACCTTGCCTACAGCCACCGCACCATCGACGCCGCCGCCGAGCTGGGCTGCGAAGTTGTCTCGTTCGGGCTCCACCAGGCCATCACGGCCGAGCAGCAGAAACAGCTCTGGTTCTGGACCGTCGAAGGCTACAAGGACCCGGCCGGAAACAAGGAAGCCTGGGGAAACGCCGTCACTCGTCTCCGCGAACTTGGCCGGCACGCAGCCGAAGTCGGGGTTCTGCTCTCGCTCGAAATGTATGAGGACACCTACCTGGGAACCGCGGATTCCTCGGTCCAGCTGGTTCAGGACATCGGCCTGTCCAACGTCGGCCTCAACCCGGACCTCGGCAACCTGATCCGGCTCCACCGGCCCATCGAGGACTGGCGCGAGATGGTGGCCAAGACCCTGCCGTACTCCAACTACTGGCACATGAAGAACTACATCCGGGACGAGGACACGGCCCGCGACATGTACGTCGCCATGCCGGCGCCTATGGAAAGCGGCCTCATCAACTACCGCGAAGCCTTCAAGCTCGCACTGTCCGTCGGGTTCCAGGGCATCCTCTGCACCGAGCACTACGGCGGAGACGGCCTCAGCGTGACGGCCAGCAACCAGGACTACCTTCGCCGCCACGTCCTCCCCAAGACGGACGGCTACGCGCTGGGCCGGAGCCAGGTGGCGCAGGGGCGGCAGCAGCCGGCCGCCGCACTGGCCGCCGTCTAAACAGGGCGTCAGCCCGACACTGCATTTCCCAACACGGATTCGATGAGGAAACCATGACCCAGATCTTCGACAACCCCGCTGATTTCGCGGATGAGGCACTGGACGGCTTTGTGGCAGCCAACCGCGGCTATGTTGCCCGCGTTGACGGCGGCGTGGTCCGCTCCACCGAGGTGCCTGTCGGCCAGGTGGCCCTGGTGGTGGGCGGCGGCTCCGGCCACTACCCGGCCTTTGCCGGCCTGGTGGGGCCGGGCCTCGCCACCGGCTCCGCCTGCGGCAATATGTTCGCGTCCCCGGCGGCTGGCCAGGTCTACCGGGTGGCCAAGGCATCCAACGCCGGCGGCGGCGTCCTTCTGAGCTACGGCAACTACGCCGGCGACGTGCTCCACTTCGGGCAAGCCCAGCTGCGCCTCAACGCCGAAGGCATCGAAACCCGGACCGTCCTCGTCACGGACGACATCGCCAGCGCCCCGCTGGACCAGATCGAGAAGCGCCGCGGCATCGCCGGAGACCTCACGGTCTTCAAGATCGCCGGCGCCGCGGCCGAAGCGGGACTGGACCTCGACGCCGTCGAACGTCTGGCCATCCGCACCAACTACCGCACCCGTTCCCTGGGCGTGGCGTTTGACGGCTGTACGCTCCCGGGAGCGGACGCACCGCTGTTCCACGTCCCGGCCGGCCAAATGTCGCTCGGCCTGGGCATCCACGGCGAACCGGGCATCTCGGAACACCCGATGCCCACCGCCTCCGAACTCGCCGAACTGCTCGTCTCCAGGCTCCTGGCGGACAAGCCCGACGACGCCGGGAACCGCGTGGTGGCCATCGTCAACGGCCTGGGCACGGTCAAATACGACGAACTGTTCCTGCTCTTCGGCAAGATCGAAAAGCTCCTCACCGCCGCGGGCCTGACCGTGGTGGAACCGGAATGCGGCGAGCTGGTCACCAGCCTGGACATGTCCGGGCTGTCCCTGACATTGCTTTGGCTGGACGACGAATTGGAGCAGTTCTGGGCAGCCCCGGCCGACACCCCGGCCTTCCGCAAGGGCAGCATCGCCCCGCGGGCCCGCCGCGAACTGGCCGGACCGGAAGACGCCGTAGCTGGCGAAGTGGAAAACACGACGCCGGCAGCAGCTGACCTGGGCCGGCGGGCAGCCGCCGTGCTCGCCCAGGTGCAGGGCGTCGTCGTCGAGCATGAAGAGGAACTGGGAGACCTGGACGCCATCGCCGGAGATGGTGATCACGGCATCGGCATGCGCCGCGGCGTGGACGCCGCAACCGCCGCTGCCCGGGAAATTTCGGCGGCCGGGGCATCAGTGGAACGCGTTCTCACAGCGGCAGGGGAAGCCTGGAGCGAACGCGCCGGCGGAACCTCCGGTGCGTTGTGGGGATCCGCCGTGATCGCCGCCGGGATCGCCCTCGGTAACAGGGACGCTTACCGCGGCGAGGACGCGGCGGCCGCCGTCACCGCCTTCGTGGACGCAATCACCGCCCTCGGCAAGGCCGAGCCGGGGGACAAAACCATGGTGGATGCGCTGCTTCCCTTCAAAGACACCTTCCTGAACGCGTTCGACAGCGGAACTCCGGTACGCGGGGCACTCGCCGCCGCAGCGGCTGCTGCCCAGCAGGCCGCTGACGCCACCGCTTCGCTCCGGCCGCTCAAGGGCCGCGCACGGCCCCTCGCCGAAAAGAGCGTGGGGCATTCCGATCCCGGCGCAGTTTCGTTCGGGCTGATTGCGGCCCGGATCTCCCGCTACGTCGAATCTGAACTCACGAATTCCCCACTAATGGATTCCCAACTGGCGGCCTCCGCGGCCGGAAATGGAGCAAAAGCATGAGCACCAGTACTTCCCCAGGCTGGCGGATCGTCGTCGGCAACGATGAAGCCGGCGTCGAATACAAGGAAGCGCTGAAGGCGCTGCTCGAAGCGGACAGCCGCGTCGCGTCCGTGCTGGACATCGGCGTGGGCGCGAACGACTCCACCGCGTACCCGCATGTCGCCGTCGACGCCGCCCGCAAAGTGGCCGACGGCGAAGCGGACCGTGCGCTGCTGATCTGCGGCACCGGGCTGGGAGTGGCCATCGCTGCCAACAAGGTTCCCGGGATCCGCGCGGTCACGGCCCACGACGGCTATTCCGTGGAGCGCTCCGTGCTGAGCAACAACGCCCAGGTCCTCACCATGGGCCAGCGGGTGATCGGCCTGGAACTGGCCAAGAAGCTGGTGGGCGAATGGCTCGACTACCGTTTCGACGAGACTTCATCCTCCGCCGCCAAGGTGGACGCTATCTGCTCCTACGAGCCCGACTACACGAAGGCAGTCTGATCATGACCGAAACAGTCAGCACCCCCAACGCGGCAGCACTCAACAGCGCCCGCAGGATCGCCGTCGTCGGCTCCGGCTACATGGGCGGCGGGATCGCCCAGGTCCTGGCGCTTGGCGGAGCCCGCGTGGCTCTCGCCGATGTGTCCGCCGAAGTGGCGCAGAGCAACTACGACCGTCTCCTCGCCGAATCGGACCAGTTCGTGGCTGACGGCTTGTTCCCCGCCGGTTCCACCGAAATCCTGAAGCAGAACCTCTGGGCTGCCAAGGACATCGAGGAAGCCGTGGCCGACGCGGACTTCATCGAGGAAGCCGTCCCCGAAGTCATCGCCATCAAGCACCAGACGCTTGCCCGCATCAGCCTCGCCGCGAAGCCGGACGCCATCATCGGCTCCAACGCCTCCACCATCTCCATTGCCGAATTGTCCGAGCCGGTCACCAACCCGGAACGGTTCCTCGGCGTGCACTTCTCCAACCCGTCACCGTTCATCCCCGGCGTGGAGATCATTCCTCACGCCGGTACGTCGGCAACCACGGTCGGCGCAGTCCGCGACCTGGTGCACGCTGCCGGCAAGCAGACCGCCGTCGTCAAGGACGTCACCGGCTTCGTTCTCAACCGCCTGCAGTACGCGCTCTTCCACGAAGCTGCACAGCTGGTGGAGCAGGGCATCGCGACGGCGGACGACGTGGACACCCTGGTCCGCACCACCTTCGGCTTCCGGCTCCCGTTCTTCGGTCCCTTCGCGATTGCGGACATGGCCGGGCTGGACGTCTACAACTTCTGCTACAAGTCCCTCCAAACCGACTTCCCGGAGCGGTTCGCCACCCCGAAGATCCTCACGGACCTGGTGGAAGCGGGAAAGCTGGGCACCAAGACCGGTGCGGGCTTCCTCAACGTACCGGCCGAGCGGACCCCCGAGCTGATCGCCTACCGCAACAAGGCCTACGTGGCCATGCAGCAGCTGATCGAAGACCTCGGCCCCGCGCCCATCAACTAACTCAGGAGCACCCCAAATGACCATCTTCCCCGCAGCACGCACGGCAATCGTAACTGGAGCCGTCTCCGAACGCGGCATCGGCCGGGCGACCGTCAACTACCTGGCCGCGCAAGGCTGGAACATCGGCATCATCGACCTCGACGACGCACTCTGCAAGGCCACCGCCAAGGAACTCGCCGCCCAGTACGGCGTGCAGGCCCACGGCGTCGGCGCCAACGTCGGCGATGAAGCGTCCGTCCGCCAGGCCATCGACGAGATCGAAGCGGAGCTGCCGCAGGTCGTGGCCCTCGCCAACGTGGCCGGCGTCAGTTCACCCGTTCCGTACCTGGAGCTTGACGCGGCCGAATGGGACCGTGTCCTGAACATCAACCTCAACGGCGTCCACTACGCCACCCGCCGCGTGGCCGAATCCATGGTGAAGAACCGGATCGGGCGCATCGTAAACATCTCCTCCGTGTCGGCCCAGCGCGGCGGCGGCACGTTCTCCAAGACGCCCTACTCGGTGGCGAAGGCCGGCGTGATCGGGCTGACCCGCTCCACTGCCCGGGAACTGGGGGAGTACGACATCACCGTCAACGCCATCTCCCCGGGCCCGATCGACACCGACATCATGGGCGGCACGCTGAGCCAGGAACGCAAGGACGAACTCACCAAGGACCTCGTAGTCAACCGGGTCGGGTCCACCCGCGACATCGCAGCAGCCATCGCCTTCCTCATCAGCGAGGACGCCGGCTACATCTCCGGCCAGACGCTGAATGTGGATGGCGGACTCTACATGCACTAGGGAAGGCCAGCCATGGCACAGCACAGCACCCCCGCAAGACTGTCCGCAAAAGCACGGCCGGCAGCATCACGGCCGGCGACAGGGCTCAGGTCCTGGAGCCGCGGTCGCCAGATTTACCTCGCCGTGGGCATCCTTGCCTGCCTCGCCGGGATCATGATCATCGCGTTCTCCCGCTAGGACCCGAAGTACCCCCTTCGTTCGCAACTGATTTACTCAAAGAGGAGTTTTGATGTCCCTAACAGCAACGTCCACGAAGGAGCTCCTGGATTCGCCGATCCTCAAATCGGCGATTTCCAAAGCTTCGTTCCGGCTCATGCCCATGCTCGTCATCCTGTACGTCGTGGCCTTCCTGGACCGCACCAACGTGGGCTTCGCCGAAGCGGCGCTCGGCGTGGACCGCGGAGTCACCGCCGGGGCCTACGCCCTTGGCGCCGGCATTTTCTTCATCGGCTACGCCCTGTTCGAAATCCCCAGCAACCTGCTCCTGACCAAGTTCGGCGCCAAAGTGTGGCTGGCCCGCATCGCCATCACCTGGGGCATCGTGTCCGCGTGCTTCGCCTTCGTTCAGGGCGAGACGTCCTTCATCATCCTGCGCTTCCTGCTCGGCGTGACTGAGGCCGGCCTGTTCCCGGGCGTCATCATGTTCCTGGCGGCCTGGTTCCCGAACAAGGTGCGCGTGAAGATGTTCGCCATCTTCTACCTCGCCCAGCCGTTCTCCCAGATGATGGGCGCCCCGCTGTCCGGCTGGCTGATCAACATCGGCGACCAGGTTCCCGGCGTGGCGGGCTGGCAGGTCATGTTCTTCGTCGAAGGCATGCTCGCAGTCCTGGCCGGCATCGCCGCGTACTTCTTCCTGATCAACAGCCCGCAGGACGCAAAGTTCCTGAACCCCGGCGAAAAGAAGGCGCTGCTGGATGTCATGGCACTGGAGGACACCGTCAAGGAAGAAACCGGTCCCCGCGGCGTACTCGCGGCCATGAAGAACCGCAAGGTCTGGTACTTCACCGTCATCTACTTCTGCCTCCAGGTGGCGGTCTACGGCGTGACGTTCTACCTGCCGCAGCAGGTGGCACAGCTCACGGGCCAGAAGGTGGGCTTCGCCGTCGGCCTGATGGCGGCCATCCCGTGGTTCTTCGGCATCTTCGCCTGCTACTTCATCGGCAAGGCGGCCAACACCATCGTCCGCCGCCGGGTATGGGGCACCGGGCTGTTCATCTCCACCGGGCTCTGCATCTTCGGCTCGGCGTGGGCCGGCGCCAACCACATCCCGGCACTGGGCATCATCTTCATCACCCTGGCGGTGTGCAGCTTCCTGTCGATCGGACCCATCGCCTGGTCCTACCCGACGGCGTTCCTCACCGGCACGGCCGCGGCCGCGGGCATCGGCCTGATCAACTCGCTGGGCAACCTGGGCGGTTTCGTGGCCCCGATCCTGCGGACCACGGTCAACCAGGTCACGGCGTCCGACACCGGAACGATGGGTGTTTACGCCCTGGGTGTACTGCCGTTCCTGGCGGCCGCGATGATGTTCGCGACCAAGAGGTTCCAGAACAAGGCAGACGAACTGCTTGAGAAGTAGCAACAGCTTGAACAGTAATAACAGTGCCGTGACGTATGTCGGGGTCAGCACCAAGATGTACCTGGGTTACCGGGACAGCCTGGGCTGGCTGGAGCGCCTGCGGCACGAAGTGGACTCCCGTCCGGCCCTCGCGGCCGGGCGGGTTGTCCCGTTTGTGATCCCGTCCTTCCCGGTGCTCCCCGCGGCCGCCGCTCTGGTGGAGGGTTCGGCGCTGCTCCTCGGTGCGCAGAACTGCGGCTGGGCGGACGGCCCGTGGACCGGTGAAGTGGCGCCGTCCATGCTCGCCGAGTTGGGCGTCCAACTGGTGGAGATCGGCCACGCCGAGCGCCGCGCCCACTTCGGCGAAACCGACGCCGTGGTGGCGCTCAAGGTCCGGGCAGCGGACGACGCCGGGCTGACGCCGCTGCTGTGCGTTGGCGAAGACTCCGCCGCCGCCCGGGATGCAGCAGATTTTGTGTTCCGTCAGATCGACGCTGCCGTCGGGGGCGACTGGGCGCTGGCCACGCGCCTCGTTATTGCCTACGAGCCGGTCTGGGCCATCGGCGCCGCCGAGCCTGCGGACGCCGGCTACGTGTCCGACGTCGTGAATCACCTCCGCGGCCTGCTCGCCCGGCACGGGCTCCAGGGAGTTCCGGTCATTTACGGCGGTTCAGCGAAACCCGGCCTGCTTCCGCGGCTCGGCGGCGTTTCCGGACTTTTCCTGGGCCGCTTCGCACACGACGCCGCGAACTTCGGCAGGGTGCTGGATGAGGCGCTACTGCTTGCCCCCTGGTTTGTGGCGGACCGCCGGCCCTAGCTGGGGGCCGACCGCTGGCACAGTCCAATAAAACCGCCCAGCTGTTCGAGCCCTTCCGGATGGGTGGGCAGGTAGTTGGTCAGTTCCGGTGCCCGCACCACCACGGCACGCCATTTGCCGCGGGAAACCGCCACGTTGATCCGGTTCCGGGAGAGCAGGAATTCCATGCCGCGCGGAGCCTCCGCCACCGCAGAGCAGGCCATGGACACGATCACCACGGCGGCCTCCTGGCCCTGGAATTTATCCACGGTGCCCACGCGGACCGCCGCGTGGCCGGCCGAGTCGAGGGCGTCCCTGATCAGGTTCACCTGGGCGTTGTAAGCCGCCACCACCAGGATGTTTTCCGGCCCCAGCGGACGGCCGCCGGCTTCATCGTGCCACATCAGACCCAGGTGCCTCCCGACCTGGCGCACCACTTCAGCGGCTTCCTCCGGGGAGGACGTGATGTTGCCGCTGTGTGGGACCAACACGGTTTCGATTCCGGCAGGAACGCCCGCCAGGATCCGCAGATCCGCCGCGTTTGCTGAGCGCAGCCTGCCCTCGTAGGCGAGCTCCGAAATGGCTTCGCACAGGGGTGACGCCATCCTCCAAGAGTCCGCGAGGAAGTACCCGAGCTCGGGCGGAAGCGTGGCGCGACCCGCGGAGATCCAGCCGAGCGCGGATTCGTTGACTGGCTCCGGGTGGGTGCCCTGGCTGACCTGGGGGAGCTGCTGCGGATCTCCTAGCAGCAGCAGCCGAGGGCTCGCCTGGGCAACAGCCAGGGTGTTCGCCAAGGAGAACTGCCCGGCCTCATCGATCACCAGCAGATCGAGTGACCCGGCGGGAACCGTGGAGCCGGTCATGGTCCAGGCAGTGCCTCCCACCAGCGCTCCGCCCGGGGAACTGAGCAGCCGTTCAACGTCCGCGGCGTCCCGGTGGTGCCACGGCAAAGTACCGTCGTGTTTCACGTCCTTGGCTACACGGCGCGGGTCCACTCCGGCCTTTGCCACGGCAGTGCAGAGCAGGTTCTCCACCACAGCGTGCGACTGGGCCACCACACCCACTTTCCAGCCTCGGGCCACAAGCCGCGCGATGACGTGCGAGCCGACGTGCGTCTTGCCGGTGCCCGGTGGCCCCTGTACCGCGAGGTACGAATGGTCGAGCGCCTCCACCGCAGCCGTGATGGCGTCAATGAATCGGTCCGGCCCGCCGGCCGGTGCGGGGAGCGGACTGCCTGTCACCAGCCGCGGCGGAATCCGGCGCACCAGGTCCAACGCCGGGTGTTTCCGGAAAACAGGCCTGCCCGGCGCCCCGGCCTTTCCCGGTACGGCTGCTCCCGGGGCGTCTGCCGAGCCGTCCGGAAGGCCGGCAGCGACCTGGTCCGCCAGCAGGGCCAGCGCTTCCTCCAAGCTCTTGGTGGCGATGGGCTGGTCTTCGGTCAGGGCGATGGGCAGGTTGTTGTGCGGTTCGATCTTCCGGTGCAGCTTGTCCCGGATCACCACTGTGTCCCGCCCGTCTTCGTGGCCGAGCTCAAGAACTTCCGTCCCGAACCACCCGTTGCGCCCCGACCCGTCGTTGCCCGTGCCCTCAAGGCCGGCCGGCAACGGACGGTCGTACATCCGGAACCACTTGCTGCCCTCGCGGAGATCCGAGCCGGCGCTCACCGTTCCGGTCAGCTGCACCCTGCGTTCCGGGAGCCTGGTGCCCACCTTGTGCCAGTCATCGAGGATGCGGGCTTCTTCCACGAGGAAGACGTTACGGTCCTGTTGGTGGGTGTCGGGGCCGTTTTCGCAGCGGTCAAAATGTGCCCACCAAAACGCCTTGCGCTCGCGGCGGTGGTAGCTCACGGCCGCATCCACCATGGCGACAGCCTGGATATCGGAATCGGGGCCGCCGAGCTCACCGCCTGCGGCGCGGAACTCTGCCGCCCGGGCCAGGAACGCCCGAATGGCGAGTTCAGAACGCCGGACCGCGGCATCGTCGTCGGACTCAGCTGCCCCCCGCCCTAGATTTCCGGCAGGACCGGCACTTCCGGGTGCCCCATCGTTTCCGGCAGGACCGGCACTTCCGGATGCCGGCCGGATTCCTCGCTCGGCGGCGCGCCGCAGCAACCAGTCGCGAAGCTCCAGCGTGGAGAGGCAATCGTATTGGTTGTAGTCGGAGATGCCGGCGAGGATGGCCGCGGCGTCCTCGGACAATCCGGCGTCGCGCGCTTCGCAGTAATCGGCGTAGGCCACCACGGAGGCGCCGGCGTCCTTCACGTCCCCGGAGCGGAGGTTGCTGCCCATGTACAGCGGCTCCAGTTTCTTGATGCTGTAGGAGTTCTCGGAGATACGGATGCTGTTCCGCACCGTCTGGTACAGGTCCACCAGGAGTCCGTCCCGCAGCCAGTTGTCCACGACGTCCTCACCGGCGACGTGCATCACCGACAGTTTGCGGAGCGCGGTCTTCTCGTAGGCGGCGTAGTGGTAGACGTGCATGTCAGGGTAGTGGCGCCGCCTGTTTTCCACATAGTCCAGGAAGTCGAGGAAGGCCTGCTTCTCGGCGGCGCGGTTGTGGGCCCAGAAGGGCTTGAACATAGTCCGGCGATCCGGTTCCGGCGGAGCTTCGATAACTCCGAAGAGGTACTCGAGCCCCCAGACGCCGGTGGCGCTGTCCTGCCACAGCGGATCCCCTTCGAAGTCGAAAAAGATGTCGCCGGGGCTCGGCGGCGGCAGTTCCGCCAGCGTGTTCTCCGGGATCACCCGGTAGCTGATGCTGTGCTGTTCGCCGTCCTTGATGTAATTGACGGAACCTTCTGCCGTGCCGGCGTTGCTTTGCATCCTGGCCTGGTCCTGCATCCGCAGCAGGGAGGGGCTGGCGCCGGGCAGCGTGGCATCGGCCAGCTGCTTGACCGTGAAGATCCCTTGCGCGTGGAGTTTCTTCCGCTGCGCCGAGTTCATCCGCGCGACCAGGAGGAGGTCGTCCGTAGCTTTGACCTGTTCCTGGCAGTAGTCGCAGCGGCCGCAGGCGACGACGCCGGACGCTCCCCAGCTGACGGCGTCGGGCTGGTTACGGTGGCCGGTGGTCAGCGCAAGGAACCTGTCCCGCCGCTCGCGGAACACCGGGAGGATGTCAGCGAGCTTGTGGCTGCTCCGGACATAGTCGAAGCCGCCTCCCACAGTTTCAATGGTGGCACCAAGGATGAGGGTCACCGCCGGGTCCGGTGCGATTCCGGCATGCAGCAGCTGGTCGCCGTACGCGGCCAGCTGGAGCAACGCCGTCACTTTGGCATGGCGGGCCAGTTTGGTGTCGTACACGGCGTAGCTGCCGTCGTCCTGTTTGACCAGAAAGTCGGAGCGGCCGTGGAACCGGCCGTCGAAGAAGGCCGCCTGGAACACGACGTCCGCCCCGGCCCGCAGCGCATCGATCGATTCGGCATGTTTGGCCTGCAGGGTGGCGCGGTCCATTGCTGTGGCGGCGGCGACGTCGTACACGCCTCGGCCGGTGGCGGGATCCCACGGGCCGAACTCAGCCAGGAACTTGTCCAGGACCTTGTGCTCGTGGACGTCACCAAGCTTCGCCGTGCGGGCCAGCATCTCGTCGGGCTCGAATTCGGCCCTGGCGGACCTGCCCAGTTTTTCATCGAGTTTGCGGAGCAGCTGGTACTCGCACGTGGCCGCGATCACCAGATCGCTCGCGGAGAAGACCAGGTCCTGTGCCAGATCCGGTACTTCCGGTTCAAGAAGAAACACTGCGCCTCGTTGCTGTAGATGTTGCGGTGCCGGTTGTTGTGAGTTGCCGCTGATGTCTTATTGCCAAGCTACCAAAGGGTCCTGACAGTAATGATGGAATTGGCTGTGTTGCGGTGTGACTCCGGCTCTGACTGACGCCCGGTGAAGGGTTTGTCTTCTA
>NZ_JBWKYC010000036.1:0-21844 GCF_059423525.1 Arthrobacter sp. GW460-12-1-14-TSB2 | reverse complement strand
ATCGTGGGCAGTGGGGGCACGGCGGCCGGCGCGGGATCATGGGCAGCAGAGGCCCGGAACCTGCACTCCTGTAAAGATTTTCACTTTAATCAAGAAGAAATCATTGACTCGCTAAAAATCTTCACTATAGTTGTGTGAGTTAGCTCACCAACGAAGGAAGTGCGATGACCACCGAGACACCCGCCCCACCGGCCACCAGCGAACTTCTGGCGACCGTCGGAAACAAGGTGCGCTCCATGCGGAAGGCCAAGGGCATGACCCTGGCCCAGCTCTCGGACATCACCGGCCTCAGCCAGGCAATCGTCAGCCAGATCGAACGCGGCTTGGCCAACCCTTCCTTCACCACGCTGGCACAGCTGGCCCACGGATTGGACGTCCCCGTAGGGAGGTTCTTCATTGGCCAAAATGAATCCAAGTCCCCCGTCGTTCGAAAATCGGACCGACGCAACCTGAAAAACGTGACCCGCGAGTCGGTGGGCGAAGCAATTCACGAACTGCTGACCCCCAACCGCGACGGAAACATCGAAGCGCAGTGGATCAGTACGCCCCCGGGGCATGACACCAGCGGCACACCCTTCACCCACAGCGGTGAAGAGTTCTGCTACATCATCTCGGGCCGCAAGGACGTCTTCCTGGACGGCGTCTGCTACAGCCTTGAGGAGGGCGACTCCATCACGTACTCCTCAGAGATCCCGCACTGGTACAAGAACAGCTACGAAGAGGTATGCGTAGCCATCTGGGTCAACGCACCACACGCGTGGTAGCACTGCCGTCCCCAACCGGCACCTGCGTTATCCCCTAACTGTCCGGACACGAACCGTGGCCGCAGACACTCCTTGCATCCTTCGCATGAAGCGCCTTTTCCAACAGGCGTTCCTGCGTCATACCCTCCCACGCCCATTGCGGCGTAAGCGTAAGGACACTTCCATGCTCGAAACACAAACGGCAGACCCCCAAGGGACGGACAACGCCGTCACGTCCCCCTCCCCCTCATCCCGCACCAAACACGAAAAATTCACCCCCGAGGTCCGCAAGGGCCTGCTGGGCCTCGGCCTCGGCAACGCCCTCGAGTGGTACGACTGGATGGTCTTCGGCCTCCTCTCTGCCTTCATCGGGCCCAATTTCTTCCCCAATACCGATCCGCTCTCCGCCACCTTGAACGCGCTGGCCGTGTTCGCCGTCGGGTTCGCCTTCCGTCCGCTGGGCGGCATCCTGCTCGGCACCCTGGCCGACCGCGTGGGCCGCCGCCGGGTCATGCTGCTGTCCATCATGCTCATGGCAGGCACCACACTGATCATCGCCGTCACCCCGAGCTACCAGCAGATCGGCGCGTGGGCCGGCATCATCCTGCTGGTCTGCCGTGTGCTGCAGGGCATTTCCACAGGAATCGAAGCCCCGCTTTCAACGTCCCATGCCCTGGAGCTTGCGCCCGACGGCCGCGAAGGTTACGTCGCCGGCCTGATGAGCTTCTACGTGAACATCGGCATACTGCTGGCCTCGCTGATCAGCTTCCTGTGCAGCCTGGTCCTGGGCGGTGCCGTCATGGCCGAGTGGGGCTGGCGCGTGCCGTTCATCGTCGGCGCCCTCTTCGGTTTTGTGGTCCTCTACCTCCGCCGTTCGCTCCCGGAAACCCTCAAGGCCGAGGAAATGGCCAGCAACACTCCCCGCGCCGTCTGGTCCGGAGTCCGCAAGCACTGGCTCTCCGTGCTGGCCATCATCTTTGTCGTCGGCGCGGCACAGGCCTACAACTACGCCTGGAACGTTGGCCTTCCCAGCGCCGCCCGCAGCGGGTTCAAGGAAGACCCCACCGCCGTCTTCGCCCTCACCACGGTCCTGGGCGTCATCCTGGTGGCTGGCAGCTGGATCATCGGCAAGCTGACCGACGGCAAGTCGATGTCCCGCTGGTTCCTGATCACCCGCATCCTGGCGATCCCGTCGGTGTTCCTCATGCTCTTCTACGTCCAGCCGGGGATCGGCGGCTTCGCGGCAGTCCTGTTGGGCGGCTCCATCGTCCTGGTGCTGAACATGACCCTCTACAACGTGGTCAGCTCCTCCCTGATGCCCAAAAACATCCGCGGCACGGGCGTAGCCCTGGGCTATGGAATCGGCGTCGCACTCTTCGGCGGCACCGCCTCCTACCTGCTGGTCTGGTTCCAATCCCTGAACCTCAGCTGGATCTTCCCGGTCTACGTGGCCGTCCTCTCCATCCTCAGCATCGTTTTCTACCTCGCCGCCCGCCGCTCCAACGGCATCTTCGTCGGAAAGTAAGGACTCCCCATGACCTCCCCCGCAACGTTCAACTCCCTGGAACTCAGCACCACGACGGCGGACCTCGCCGCCCCGGTCATCTCCCGTTCCAACGTCCTCGTGGTCGGGGGGGGCCCCGCAGGCGTGGCCGCCGCCGTCACCGCAGCCCGCTCCGGCGCCAAGGTCACCCTGCTGGAACGCTACTCATCCCTCGGTGGCCTCGCTTCCGGCGGAATGGTGCTGGTACTGGACGACATGATCAACGGCCAGGAAATCACGGTCACGGGCATCGTCTCCGAATACGTGGAACGGCTGCAGAAGCTGGGCCTAGCCGTCGTCCCGCCGGCCGATGACCGCAAGACCTCCGAGGAACTCTGGAACAAGTGGGGCCGCTACGGCACCTTCGATTTCCACTCCCACACCAACCCCAAGCCCATCTGCTACGCCGCGGCATTCGACCCGGACGGCTGGAAGCGCGTCTCCAACGACCTGGTCCGCGAGGCCGGCGTGGACCTCCGCCTGCACTCCTGGTTCTCCCGCCCCATCGTGGACAACGGCGTGATCAAGGGCGTCATCTGCGAAACAAAACTGGGCCCGCAGGCCTTCATGGCCGACGTCGTCATCGACACCACCGGCGACATCGACGTCGCCTCCCGGGCCGGCGCCAGCTACGCCAAGGACAACTACCTCACCACGCTCGTCTTCCGCCTGGGCAACGTGAACACGCACGCCGCCGAAGCCTTCGAGCAGGCCAACCCGAAGGAAGCCCGCGCCATCAACCGCAAGATCAAGCGCCTCCTCGGCGGCGCCTGGGAACTGTGGTGGCTCAAGACCCCCATCGACGGCGTGGTCTGGTGCAACGCCCCGCACATGACCGGCTTCGACGGCACGGACCCTGCGGACATGACCGCCGCAGAGTTCGCCGCCCGCGATCGGATCTCCGAGGCCGTGGACTACGTCCGCGCCAACCTGCCCGGCTTCGAAAACTGCTACATGCTGGACGTCGCCTCGCAGATGGGCGTCCGTCAGACCCGGCTGCTGCAGGGCGAGTACGTCATGACCAAGGACGACGTCACGCAGCGCCGCCACTTCGCCGACACCGTGGCCCGCGGCCGCGACTACTACTACCCTTACCGCTCGCTGCTGCCCAAGGAAGTGGATCAGCTCCTCGTCGCCGGCCGGCACTACTCCGCCACCCCCGAGGCGCAGAAGATGTCCCGAGAAATCCCGCCCTGCATGGCCATGGGCCAGGCCGTCGGCGTCGCCGCCGCACTCGCCGTCGAAAACGGCCTCCTGGTCCGCGACGTGTCCGCGCTGGACATCCAGCAGGGCATGCGCCGGCACGGCGCCGACCCGGGCGACGTCCCGTCGTCGAACGCCACCGTTGACGCCGAAGCGGCGGTTCCGGCATGAGCACGGTGACGTTGGAAACGACAGAGCTGGAACGCACGACGGCGGCACCCGCCGCCGCTGCTGAACCCACCACTACCCCGCTGCCGCTGGACGGCATCAAGATCGTGGACTTCACCCAGGTGTTCATGGGCCCGTCCTGTACCCAGATGCTGGGCGACTACGGCGCGGACATCATCAAGGTGGAACGCCCCGGCGCCGGGGACATCTCGCGCAACTCGTTCCCGGACAAGGACGGCCAGGACAACCCGATTTTCCTGTCCATCAACCGGAATAAGCGCAGCGTCTCGATCGACACGCGCACCGAGGAAGGCCGGAACGTACTGCACGCCATCATGGCGGACGCGGACGTGGTGGTCAGCAACTTCCGCTCCGGTGTCATGGAACGGATGGGCTTCGGCTACGAGGAACTCAAGGCCGAGAATCTGGGCATTATCTGGGCCTCCGGCACGGGCTTCGGCCCCGTGGGACCGTACTCGCACAAGGGCGGCCAGGACGCGATCGCGCAGGCCTACTCCGGTGTGATGTGGCGCCGGGAATCGGACGACCAGAAGCCGTCCATCTACCCGACCACGCTGTGCGACTACATCACCGGCATGCACCTCATGCAGGGCATCCTGCTGGCGCTGCGCACCCGTGAAACCTCCGGCGTCGGCCAGAAAGTGGAGGTGACCATGTACGACTCCATGCTGCACTTGCAGATGCAGGAGGCGTGTATGCAGCTCAACCGCGGCTACGAGGTCAACTGGGGCGCCATGCCCCTGAGCGGCGTGTTCGAAACCACCGACGGTGCCGTGTGCATGGTGGGCGGTTTCACCCCGGACCCGCTGGCCCGCATCTCCGAAGCCCTCGGGCTGGACGAGGACCTGACGCAGCGGCCCGAGTTCGCAAACCTGGAGCAGCAGTTCGCGCACAAGCCGGCGCTGCAGGCCATCTTCCGCGAGCGCATCGCCACGAACACCACCGAGTACTGGACCGGCAAGCTGGAGGACCAGGGGCTGCTCAACGCCCCCGTCCACACCCTGGAACAGGCCCTCGCCGATGCGCAGACCGAAGCCAACGGCATGATCGTCGAGGCCGAACACCCCGGAGTTGGAACGGTTCGCATGCTCAACGCGCCCATCCGGCTCTCCGCCACCCCTCCCACCGTCCGCCGCGTGGCGCCGCGGCTGGGCGAGCACAACGTGGAGGTCCTGCTGGAGAACGGCTTCGACGAGGCCACCATCGAGCGCCTGCAGGAACTCGGGGTGCTCCGGTGACGGCAACTTCTGTGGAAAGCACGACGACGGCGGGCGCCGCTTCCGCTGCCCCCTCACCAGTGGACCAGGTCACCCTGACCATCGAGAACCATGTGGCCACGGTGGTGATCGACCGGCAGCACGTGCTCAACGCCGTCGACGGCACTGCGCAGGCCCGGCTCAACGAGATCTGGGCGCAGCTGGAGCAGGACCCCGACGTCCGCGCCGTGGTCATCACCGGTGCGGGCACGCGTGCCTTCTGCGTAGGGGCGGACATGTCCGCCTCGGCCGTGGACAAGACCGGCTTGGAGTACTGGGCCGGCCTGGACCCGAACGGTTTTGGCGGGCTTAGCCTTCGAACATCGCTGGATGTGCCCGTGATCGCCCGGGTGAACGGCTACGCACTGGGCGGCGGCATGGAGATCGTGCTCGGCGCGGACATCGTGGTGGCGGCAGAGAACGCCAGGTTCGGGCTGACGGAACCCCGGGTGGGGCGTTTGGCGCTCGACGGCGGCATCCACCAGCTGGTGCGTCGCATCCCCTACACCCAGGCGATGGGCATGCTGCTGACCGGCCGGAAAGCAGACGCCGCGGAAATGCAGTCCATGGGACTGGTCAACGAGGTGGTCCCGGCAGAAGAGCTCGACGCCGCGGTGCAGCGCTGGGTGGACCAGGTCCTTGCCTGCGCCCCCACCTCCGTCCGGGCCGTGAAGCAGATGGTCACGCAGACGCAGCACCTCACTGCCAAGGAGGCACGCGGGCTCCGCCTGCCGGCCCTGATGGCGGCGCTCGACAGCGAGGACTCGGCCGAAGGCGTCCGCGCCTTCCAGGAAAAGCGGCCGCCGGTCTGGCCCGGCCGCTGACCCCCAACAATTTTCGAGGAGGATTCCATGAACGAACCACAGAATGATGCAGCCGGGAACGATCCCCGCGAACCGCAGGCACGCGAGTCCCTGGCTCCCGGCGTCTGGGGCGTGGTGGCAACGCCGTTCCAGGGCAGCACCCTGGACGTGGACCTGGACAGCCTGTCCGAGCTCGTGGAGCACTACGAAGCCATCGGCGCCACGGGGCTGACCGTTCTGGGCGTGTTCGGCGAGGCGGCGGCCCTCACCCCGGAGGAACGCCGCCAGGTGCTCGACATCGCCGTCGAATGCACGGACCTGCCGCTGGTGGTGGGCATCACCGCGCTGGCCACCCGGCCCGCCATCGACGAAATCAAGGCAGCCCAGGCCGTGGCCGGCGAGCGCCTGGCGGCCGTCATGGTGCAGGCCAACTCCGCCCGGCCCGAAGTGGTGATCGCACACCTGGACGCCATCCACCGGGCCACCGGCGCGAAGGTGGTCCTGCAGGACTATCCGCTGGCCAGCGGAGTCAGTATCAGCACCAAGGCGCTCGTTTCCGTGGTGAAGTGGTGCAGTTTCGTTGTGGCGGTGAAGGCCGAAGCGCCGCCCACCAGCGTGGCCATCGCGGAGCTGACGGCCGTCGTCGAGGTTTCCGTTTTCGGCGGGCTGGGCGGGCAGGGCATGCTGGACGAGCTGATGGCCGGCGCAGCGGGCGCCATGACCGGGTTCTCCTATCCCGAAGCATTGATTGCCTGTGTCCGCGCCTGGCAGCGCGACGGGTACGAGGCCGCCCGCGACCAGCTGCTGCCGTACCTGCCTCTGGTCAACTTCGAGCAGCAGGCCAAAATCGCCCTGGCCGTCCGGAAGGAGTGCCTGCGGAAGCGCGGACTCATCAAGGATTCGGGCGTCCGGGCTCCGGCCGCGGAGTTCCCCGAGAGGCTGCGCTACAGCATGCTCACGCACCTGCGGGAAGCCGCCGCCGCGCTTGAGTCAGCTGCAGCCAACCGCCACACCACTGTAGGGAGTTACTGATGGACCTCGGAATCGCCGGAAAAACCGCCCTGGTGGCCGCCTCCACCGGCGGCCTGGGCCTCGCCGTGGCCCGCGCATTGTCCGCCGAGGGCGTCCGCGTGGCGGTCATTGGCCGCCGCCGCGATCGCGCCAAGGAGATCGCCGCTGACCTCCACACGGCGTACGGCACAGGAGCCATCGCCATCGAGGCGGACCTCACCACGCCGGAAGGGATCGAGTCCGCCGTCGACCAGACAGTGGCGGACCTCGGCCCCATCGACATCCTGGTGCTCAACGGTCCTGGCCCCAAGCCCGGCGCCGCGGCGACGCTCAGCTCCGAGGACATCGCCGCCGCGTTCGAGCTTCTGGTCAAGCCGCACCACGCCCTGATCTCGCAGGTGCTTCCCGGCATGCGGGAACGGCGCTGGGGCCGCATCCTGGCCGTCGGGTCCAGCGGAGTGGTGGCCCCGCTGCCCAACCTGGCCGTGTCCAACACCGGCCGGGCCGCACTGGCCGGCTACCTCAAGACCCTCGCCGCCGAGGTGGCCCTGGACTCGGTCACAGTCAATATGCTCCTTCCCGGCCGCATCGCCACGGACCGGGTGGCTGAGCTGGACCAGGCCGCCGCCAAGCGCCGAGGCACCACCGTGGAGGAGATCCAGCTCGAATCCCGCAAGACCATCCCCGCCCGCCGCTACGGGGAGCCGGAGGAGTTCGGCGCCGCTGCCGCGTTCCTCTGCAGCGCCCCGGCGTCGTACATCACCGGCGTCGCACTCCGCTGCGACGGCGGCCTGATCCGCAGCCTGTAGCTCCGCAGACCTCCCCACGATTCCCAAAGGAACCCCATGACTTCCACAGCCACCGACGTGACCACCTCCACCGACCGCGAACTCATCACCGCCCGGCACCTCATCAACGGCGAATGGCTCGGCGAGGCCGACACAGAGCGGATGAACCCGGCCCGCCCGGGCGAACTCGCAGCCCTCTCCCCCAGCGGCACCGCCGCGGACGTGGACGCCGCCATCACGGCCGCCGCGGCAGCGCAGCCGGGATGGGCGGCGCTGCCCGCACCGTCCCGGGGCGCCATCCTCATCACAGCCGGAAACCTGCTGATCGAACGCCAGACCGCCATCGCCGAGGATCTGGTCCGCGAGGAAGGCAAGACCCTCGCCGAGGCAAAGGGCGAAGTCAAGCGTGCCTCGGACGTGCTGCGCTTCTTCGGCTCGCTCGGCTGGGCCGCCACCGGCGAAGTGCTGCCCAGCGGCCTGCCGGACACCACCATCACCACCCGTCGCGAGCCGCTCGGCGTCGTCGGGCTGATCACGCCGTGGAACTTCCCCATCGCCATCCCGGCCTGGAAGTCCGCACCGGCGCTGATCAGCGGCAACGCCGTCGTCATCAAGCCCGCCGAACTCACCCCGCTCTCCGCCACGCACCTCGCCCGCGCCCTGCAGGATGCCGGGCTGCCCGCCGGCGTGTTCAACGTGGTGCACGGCAAGGGCCGCGTGGTGGGCGACGCCCTGGCCCGCGACCCGCGCATCGCCGGGCTCTCCTTCACCGGCTCCACCAACGTGGGGCTGGGACTGCAGGAAATCCTGAACGCCCGCCGCGCCCGCGTGCAGCTGGAAATGGGCGGCAAGAACGGCGTCCTGGTCCTCGACGACGCCGACGCCCGCAAGGCCGCCAAGGTGGTTGCCGCCGGCGCGTTCGGGCTCACCGGCCAGGCCTGCACTGCCACGTCCCGGGTCTACGTCACGCCGGGCATCCGCGCCGCGTTCCTTGACGCGCTGACCGAGGAAGCCGCGCAGTACACCGCCGGCGACGGCATGGACGCCCCGATGGGGGCTGTGGTGAGCGGCCAGCAGTTCGCACAGAACACCGCGGCGGTGCGTTCCGCCGTCGAACGCGGAGCCACGCTGCTGACCGGCTCCGGGATCCTGGACGAAACGCACGAGGGCGACGCGGACCGTCCGCTGCACTTCCCCGCCGCCGTGCTCACGGACCTGCCGTTCGACGACGCCGCCGTCACCGAGGAGATCTTCGGCCCCGTCGTCGCGGTCCTGGAAGTGGCCGATTACGAGGCCGGGCTGGCCGCCATCAACGACTCCCGCTACGGCCTCACCGCCGGGATCTGCACTGATTCTCTGAAGCTAGCCACGGACTTCGCCGCCCGGGCCCAGGCCGGCGTGGTCAAGGTCAACCGGCCGACGGCGGGACTGGACCTGAACGTGCCGTTCGGCGGCGTGAAGGACTCCTCCACCAACACGTTCCGCGAGCAGGGGAAGTCCGCGCTGGACTTCTTCACTTGGGGCAAAACCGTATACACCGGTGTGTAGCGCACCATGACCTACGTGATCGCGCAGCCGTGCGTGGATGTGAAGGACAAGGCCTGCATCGAGGAGTGCCCCGTGGACTGCATCTACGAGGGTGAACGCTCGCTGTACATCCACCCGTCCGAATGCGTGGACTGCGGTGCGTGCGATCCGGTGTGTCCGGTGGAGGCGATCTACTACTCGGACGACGTTCCCGATGAGTGGGCCGACTACATCCGTGCCAACGTGGAGTTCTTCGAGGAGCTGGGGTCGCCGCAGGGTGCCTCCGCCCTCGGGAACCTCGGCCGCGACCACCCGGTGGTGGCGGCCGAGCCGGTGGCAGAACCCACCCACTAAATCAGCGCGACCGGTCCGGCGCCAACGGCAGCGAAGTACTCGTCCAACCGCGCCGTCACCGCCGTGCGCAGCACGGCCAACGCGGCACCCGGCTCCGCCTCGAGCCGCACTGTCAGGTTCCCCGGTCCCGTGCGGATGGCCTGGAACCTGCGCACTCCTGGCGTCTCCTCGATCACCGTGCCGAGTGCCAGCGGAAGGACTGTCACGGCGGTCCCGTCCGGTGCCGCAAAGGAGACGAGGTCGCCCGTCCGGCCGTCGATACTCACGGATGGAAACGGGCTGCCGCACGGGCACGGTTCAGTGGCGAGCGTTACGCGGTCACCGAGGTCGTAGCGGATCAGCGGCTGCACCCGGTTGGCCAGGTTGGTGACGAGCACCGTGTGGGAGGTGGTGCCTGCCGGGACCGGCACGTAGTTCGCGTCCACGGGTTCGAGGATGTACCAGTCCGTGTTGATGTGGAAAGCGCCGTGCCGGCACTGGCTGGTCAGCGCCGGGACCTCCGAGGAAAGATAGCGTTGGGTGACACGGCAGCCGAACGCGGCTTCGATGGATGCCTGTGCGGTGGCGGACAAGTTCTCGCCGGAACAAATGGCCAGGACAGGCCGGATCCTGAGGCGCCCGGCCTTCTGCTCCGCGGCCAGCTGGATCAGCGCGCTCGGATAGCCGAAGAGCAGGGTCGGCCTAAAGGTGTTGAGTTCCTCCACCAGCTCGGGCAGCGGCCTCAGCACCGAGAAGAGCCGGAGGCGCCGGGCAATGGCGGGGGCCCGCCGTCGGGCGTTTTCGGTCAACACGACGCCGGCGAAGTGGCCGCCAGACGCCACGAGGGCCGCTGCCCGCAGCCCTCGGAGCAGGAAGTGCCGCACTTCCGAGGCCCGCACCAGGGTCCCGCGTTCCCGGATCCGGACCACCACGTTCACCATCAGCCAAGAGAACCGGTCATGGATTAAGACGGCCGGCTCACCTGACGTGCCGGACGTGGTCACCACCAGGTACTGCCCGCGGTAGAGGCTGCCCAGCTGTGACAGGTCGGAGAGCAGTTCCGACTTCAGCTTCGCCAACGAGATGTGCGGATCCGTCACCCAGTCGTCGAAGTTCGCCATCAGCTCCCGTTTGCCCACCGGCGGAAGCTGGTTCGGCCCGGTGACCGTGTCCGGGAGGTCCCGGTAAAGGCGGCGATAGTACGGCGACGCGGACCGGGCGAACTCCACGAGTTCCGCAAGCCGGGCCCGCTGCAGGCGTTTGATGGCCTCCGGGCCCCCGCGCTCAGCACGCCAGGTGTCCCACGCGACCCGGAGCGTCCATCCGGAAAGTCCACGCACGGCAAGTGTCCTCTCCGGATCAGTCCTCGGACCCATGTCCCACCATCGCACGTCTGCAGGCACCATAACAGGGGCCTTCCTCCCCCTGTCCCGCCCAATTGCTGGACTTCGCAGCGGGCGCCGATCAGACTGTCTACAACAGCTGGCCCGGCCGTCCGGAATTACCCGCATTCCGGCCTTCCAGGAACGAACAGCTGGAATATTGGGGCTTTACCGCGATGCCTGTTCCATAACCGTGAAAGGACCTGGGCCATGCCGGACTTGTCAGCATTCTTCCCGCTAATTGCCGCCCTCATCGGGGCCATTGTTGTCATTGGCTTTATCTGGGTGGCAATAAAACTGATGTGGAAGGTGGCTGAACCCAACGAGGCCCTGATCATCTCCGGCCTGACCCGCGGCACCCTTGAAACACGGGCAGGAATGGACTTCAAGATTGTCACGGGCAAGGGTGCGCTGGTATTTCCCGGACTTCAGACAGTGCGGACCCTGTCCCTGACGCTGAATGAAACTGAGCTCAAAGTTTCGTGTGTTACCTCGCAGGGCATACAGGTAATTGTGGAGGGTGTTGTTATTTACAAAATCGGCGACGCCCCGCCCTTCATTGCAAATGCGGCCAGGCGCTTTCTGGGCCAGCAGCCCAAAATGGAAAGCCAGGTATATAACGTCTTTGAGGGACACCTGAGGTCGATCATTGGCAGCATGACCATGGAGGAAATCATCCGCGAGCGTGACAAGCTCGGTTCGCAGGTCCGCAGCGCCAGCGGCGTGGAAATGGAGAAGCTGGGCCTGGTGGTGGATTCGCTCCAGATCAAGGACCTGCAGGACCCCACTGGCTATATCCAGAACATCGCCAAGCCGCACATCGCCCAAGTGAAGATGGAAGCCCGGATTGCCGAGGCCACCAGGAACCGCGAGGCGGCGGAGAAGGAAGCGGAGGCCGCCGCACTCATTGCCGATGCGCAGAGTGTCTCGGCCATCCGGCAGTCCGTGGCGCAGGCCAACGCCGAACGGGCCAAGGCCAACGCCGCCCAGGCCGGTCCGCTGGCGGATGCAACCGCACGGCAGCAGGTGGTGGTCCAGGAAACCGAGGTGGCCAAGCTTGAGGCTGACCGCGAAGAGCAGAAGCTCCAAACCACCATCCGCAAGCCCGCCGACGCCAAGGCCTACGCCAAGCGCACGGACGCCGAGGGCCAGAAGGCGGCCGACATCAGTGCCGCCGAGGCGCTTGCCCGCCGCACCGAACTCGAAGCCCAGGTGAACGCCCGCCGGACGGAACTCCAGGCCCAGGCAAATGCCACCGCTGCCGCGGCCGCGGCAGGGGCCACCAAGGTCACCGGCGAGGCGGAAGCTGCAGCCACCCGGGCGCGCGGTGATGCGGCCGCCTCTGCCATCAAGGCGAAGGCGCTGGCGGAGGCGGAGGGCATCAAAGCACGCGCCGAGGCCCTCGGGACCAACCAGGACGCAGTAATTTCGCAGCAGCTCGCCGAGAACATGCCGGCCATCATCGCAGCTGCGGCGGAGCCGTTCTCGCACGTGGGACAGATGACGGTGCTCAACGGCGGGGAAGGCGTCAACAAGATGCTCGGCGGCATCCTCGCCCAGGTGGGCGACTACCTCCCGGCCCTCTCCTCGGCGCTGAGGAACAGCAGGGAAGGCAAACGTCCGGCGAAAGCCCCTGATGCGTAAGGACGTCGACCGCAGCCTCACCGGCAAGATCGGGCGGGTGACCGGGCGCATCGGCCCGGGCACCATCGGCGAAGTCATGCTGCCCTACCTCGGCGGCATCATGGCTTTCCATGCACACCCGTTCGAT
Source organism: Arthrobacter sp. GW460-12-1-14-TSB2 (assembly GCF_059423525.1). Lineage (NCBI taxonomy): Bacteria > Bacillati > Actinomycetota > Actinomycetes > Micrococcales > Micrococcaceae > Arthrobacter > Arthrobacter sp. GW460-12-1-14-TSB2. The sequence continues at coordinate 9,295 of NZ_JBWKYC010000036.1, read as the reverse complement.
AAGACCAGCGTGTATGCGGTGGGTGATGAAGTACTGGTGATCTATTTTGATCCGCCGCAGACGGTCTATGTGGATGAACTGCCGGAGGTGTTGAGGCACGACGGCGGCCGCTGAGTCGCGCGTCAGGCGCCGCTCGGCGCCGGCGGCCGGCAGACGTGAGCGACCGACAACCGTGGCTGCCGGCATCCGCGGACGGGATCAGAACTTCCAGAGGGAGTACGGAACGCTGGGCAGGTTGCCCGCCATCCAGGGCCGTTCGGACTCCTCCCGCGGCAGGATCCCCCGGCCGTCGCGCAGGACCACCACCACCGTTCCGATCACCCCCAGCAGGGCAACGACGGCAAGGAAAGTCAGGACGACGACGATTGGCCCGGACATCTCTGGAACACCTCTGCTACCAATTTTACGGCGTCCCGATCCGGCTGCAGAGAACCCCGCTCCCCGGTCGGTGGCACGCTCCCGGTCCGCCGTCTTCCGGTCCGCAAGCGTGGAGGTCTGGACGGTGAGACAGCTCCGGGCGTATCCTGATTTTCCATTGCCTCTGGGGGGTGATCTGGATGGTGCGTACTTTCCGTGATCGTTGCCGATCTTCCCTGCGCCCGCTCCTGCTCGCCGCCGTTCTGACAGGTTCCTGGCTGGCGTTGGCCGCCGGCCCGGCGAATGCCGCCTCTGATGCTCCGAACCCGCTGGGCGGGATTGGGCAGGCGGCCGCGTCGCTCGTCCAGGACATCATCCCCGAGGCCGTGCCGCGGGCGGTTCAGGAACCCGACGAACCTCCCGTTCAGGCTGTCCAGGACGTCCCAACTCCGGCCGTCCGCACTGCTGCGATCGTCGTGGACGTTGTGGATCCTGTGCTCAGCGGAACAACTCAAGTCGTCAGCGACGTCATGGACACCGCCGCTCCGCTCCTTCCGGCCGCGCCGCTCGTTGATACGGTCACAGATTCGGTGACCGGCACAGTGGACGAGCTCGGGTCGGTGGTGGATTCCCTCGCTTCCACCCTGCCGGACCTCCATGTGCCGACGGCGCCCCTTCCGACGGAGCCCGTGTCCACACTTCCACGGCCAAAGATCCCGCCCCAGGTTCCAGGGCAGAATCCGGACAAGGCCGCGCCCCGTCTCTTAGGCGGAACCCGAGTCCCGCCGTCGGAGTTTCCCTCACAACGTGCCGCAGCCACCAGCGGCGTTGAGGCAGCCTCCAGCGTTGCCCGAGTCCAGCCCGCAGGAGGTGCGCCGCAGCTGGTCAGGAGCGCGCTTTCTTCGCTGCAGTTCCTGGCGAATACGCACGCTGTGCGAGCGCTGGCAGCAACCATCGGCTATGTGGTTTCCGCCGGGCCCACGCCGGCTGACGAACCTGCCCCCGAAGGGGGGTTCCGATTCGCGGGCGTCCAGAACCAGTCCGGCTCGGCGTCGTCAGGCACGGGCAGCGCCGGCGCCGAGGCGTCGGGCGACGTCGACGGGTTCTGGGACTTGCTGCACGATGCCGGCCGCTGCCTCGTGCCGGACGCCGCCCTCATCCTGGCCGCGAGCCCGTCATTTGATCCGGGGTCTTCCCCCGACTGAGCAGGTCACCTCTGCGCTTTTTCAGGCAGAACATGGCCACCACCGACGCCATCGGCGTACGGAATAGAAAACTCAGTCAGGAGAAAAGTCATGTCCGTCCACACCCAGCTTTCCAGCGCCACCGTGATTGTCCGCTCCGCACCCGCCCAGTCCCGCATCGGCAACTGGCCCGACCCCATGCAGTCCCGCATCGGCAACTGGCCCGACCCCATGGGCCGGGCGGGTTCGGCGGCAGGCCGCTGATCATCAGGCCGGTCCGGATGCTGTCCCTTGTCTGCCTGGGGGTGTCAAGGGGCAGCATCCGGGCCCTGTAATTTACCGGGTCATGTAATCGGAGGCCCACCAGGACGGCTACCACTGGGAGCCCCCGGCGGCGAGCGCCGCCGCCGTCGTGCGCCGCCGCCGTCGTGCGCCGCTGCCGTCGCGCCTCAAGGCAGCCCCGCTGTTAACCCAACCTTCCCTTGCCCGTCATGCCCGCTCCCCCTCGGCGCAACGCACCGCCCGCACCGTGGAGTTGTGAGGATCGCAATTGTTGCTGAATCATTCCTGCCACTGATGAACGGGGTGACACACTCCATCCTTCGGGTGCTTGAGCATCTGCAGGAGAGGGGCGATGACGTGATGGTGATCGCCCCGTCGACACAGGACACAGAGGTCCTGGATGTGGTGCACGGCGCGTTCGTGCACCGGCTCCCGTCCGTGCCGCTGGCCGGGTACACGAACGTGCGGGTGGCGTTGGGCGGTGTGAACCGGGTCAAGAGAATCCTTGCCGATTACGCGCCTGACGTTGTCCACCTCGCATCCCCGTTCGTACTTGGCTGGCGGGCAGTGCAGGCGGCCCACCAACTGGGCATTCCCACAGTGGCGATCTACCAGACCGAGGTCCCCAGCTACGCGGCGCGCTACGGTGTGCCGTTCATGGAGAACTGGGCCTGGAACCGGGTGGAAAACATCCACCTGCTGGCTTCCCGGACTCTGGTGCCGTCCACTTTCGCGCTGAACCAACTGCGCGGCCGCGGGGTATTGCGGGTGGACATGTGGCGGCGCGGTGTGGATACCGCGCGGTTTGCGCCGGGAAAGCGCGACGACGGGTGGCGGGCATCCGTTGCCCCGGACGGCGAGCGGATCATCGGCTACGTGGGCCGGCTGGCCGTTGAAAAGCAGGTGGAGGATCTGGCCGTGCTGGCCGATGTGCCGGGGACCCGGCTGGTGATCGTCGGTGACGGTCCGCAGCGCGAGGCGCTGCAGGAGGCCCTGCCGAACGCCGTGTTTGCGGGGTTCCTGGGCGGCGAGCAGCTGGCCAGGGCGGTGGCGTCCTTCGACCTGTTCGTGCATCCGGGCGAGTTCGAGACCTTCTGCCAGACCATCCAGGAGGCCATGGCATCGGGCGTTCCGGTGGTGGCCACGGGCCGCGGCGGTCCGCTGGACCTGGTGGAGAATTCCCGCACGGGCTGGCTCTACAAACCGGGCGACCTTGCCGGGCTGCGTGCCCATGTCATGGACCTGATGGGCGACGACGCCAAGCGCCGCGCGTTCGCCGCGGCAGCCCACGCATCGGTCCAGGGGCGGACGTGGCCGGCGCTGAGCGCGGAGCTGGTCCGCCATTACCGGGCGGTGATCGCCGGTGAGCCGGTGGTTGAGCTCGTCGGAACCACACGATTCCCGGTGGTTGAGCCTGTCGAAACCCAACGAGGAGCAATACTGTGAAAATTTCCGTCATCGGGTGCGGCTACCTTGGCGCCGTGCACGCGGCAACGCTGGCGTCGATGGGCCACACCGTGGTGGGCATCGACGTCGACGCTGGCAAGGTGGAGCAGCTGGCGCGCGGTTTCGCTCCGTTTTTCGAGCCCGGCCTGGACGAGCTGCTGCAGGACGGCCGGACCACCGGCCGGCTCACGTTCTCCACGGATTTCGCGGATGCGGCCGGCGCAGAGGTGCACTTCCTCTGTGTGGGTACGCCGCAGTCCAAGACGTCCGACGGCGCCGACCTCAGCTACCTGCTCGCCGCCACCGAAAGTATCCTTCCGCACCTTTGCCCGCATTCCGCCGTCGTGGGTAAATCCACGGTCCCGGTGGGGACTGTCGATGTGCTGGCCGGCATCCTTTCCGGGCGACCGGATGTGCTGCTCGGCTGGAACCCGGAGTTCCTGCGGCAGGGCACCGCAGTGAAGGATTCCCTGGTGCCGGACCGCCTGGTCTACGGCGTGCCGGGCGGCAAGGCTGCGGCGTTCGACCGGACAAACGGTGCCGGCCGCGGTGTGACGGCAGCCCTGGATGCCGTGTACGAGCCGCTGCTGCGCACCGGGATTCCGCGGCTGGTATGCAACTTTGCCACGGCGGAACTGATCAAATCGGCGTCGAACGCTTACCTGGCCACGAAGGTCAGCTTCATCAATGCGATGGCCGAGCTGTGCGATGCCTCCGGCGCGGACGTCACCGAACTGGGTGAGGCGATGGGGCTTGATCCGCGGATCGGCAGCCGGTACCTGCATGCCGGGCTGGGCTTCGGCAGCGGCTGCCTGCCCAAGGACATCCGCAGCTTCCGGACCCAGGCCGCGGCGCTGGGTGTGGGGTCGGTGGACGACTGGATGGGAACGGTGGATGCCATCAACCTGGGCCAGCGGTCGAGGACCGCGGACATCGCCCGCGAGCTCTGTGCCGGCAGCCTGGCCGGGCGGACGGTAACCGTGCTGGGTGCGGCGTTCAAGCCGGACACGGACGACATCCGCGACTCCCCTGCCCTTGATGTCGCCCTGCAGCTGGCCGAGGCCGGCGCAAACGTGACCGTGACGGATCCGAAAGCCATCAACAATGCGTGGATGCGGTACCCGCAGCTGCGCTTCGAGGTCTGCACCAACCGGGCTCTTGAGGGCGCCGAGCTGGTGCTGCTGCTGACGGAATGGGACGAATACCGTTCGTTGTCTCCCGAGGATGCAGGGACGCTGGTGCGACGGCGGACGGTGCTGGACGCGCGCAATGTGCTGGACGCTGCGGCATGGCAGGCGGAAGGCTGGACGGTTCGTGGTTTGGGGACCGGGCTCACTACGGGTGCCGCTGAGGTTGCCGGACACGGGCGGTCAGGGTCTGAAGCCTCGCTGCCCGGTTGATCCCGCCGCTTGGAAGTGTCTCTGCGCTACCTCTGGCCCAGACTCATAAGTCTACTTATTATAGTAATAAGGCATGCCGAGCAGGTTTGGGGGCGAAGTACACGTGGACCAGGCGACGATCCTCAGTTACGCCGCCGGCTACGTTGCGGCTTTAATCCTGGCCTTCCTGATACTGCTGCCCGTGCTGATTCCCGCCCTTCTGCTCCTGCTGGTGGCCGGGTCGGTGCAACTCCTGCTGATGGGGGTAGGGGCACTGGCCCTGGGCTTGGACCGGTTCACGGCCAGGCTGTTCCACGCGCTGGCGCGGGCGATCAAGGCCCGCGGGGATAGACCGCGCCGAAGCCACGGAGCCGGCCCTCTCCATCTGCACTGACGCCACTTCCCATGTGACAAGCGGTTCTTCCCGGCGCCCTCTATGATGTGCGGAGGGGAGGACATGCCATGAAGAATTTGCGGTCTCATTTTGTCTTTACGGTGCTGTGATGGCGCCGCAGGGAAGCCCGGAACCGGGGGCAGGTTCAGGCCAGGACTATCAGGCCATCGTTGATTCGCTGCCCGACGCCCTGTTGGTGCTGGCCCAGGACGGCACCGTGGTGCTTATGAACCCGGCCGCCGAGCGGGTGTTCGGCTACTCACGGCAGGAACTGGTCGGCCATAATCACCGAATCATTCTTGCCGAGGGCTACCGCCTGGGATTCCAGCGCCTCTTCAAGGCCCTTCGTGTCGGTGGTCCGGAGTCCGGATTCGGTTCGCCGTTCGAGGCGTACGGGCTCAGGAAGGACGGCACGGAGTTCAAGGGCGAGATAGCGTGCGGTGTCTTGGAAACAGCCGCCGGCCTTTGCATGTCCGTATCGGTGCGGGACATGACCCATCGTGAAGAACCCGACGACGGACTCCGCGAGGCCGTATCCCTTCTGAGCGCCACCCTTGAGTCGACGGCCGATGGCATTCTCGTTGTCGGAACGGACGGCCAAATCGCCGGTGTCAACGAGCAATTCGTGTCCATGTGGGGCATTCCGCGCGGGCTGCTGACGACGCACGATGATGAAGCGGTGATCGGCTATGTGCTCGGGCTCCTGAAGAATCCTCAAGGGTTCCTGGACAAAGTGCACGATCTCTATGCCCACCCGCTTGCTGAGAGCAACGACGTTCTGGAGTTCCTCGATGGCCGGACCTTCGAACGGTACTCCCGTCCGCAGAAGGTGGCGGACAAAGTGGTGGGACGCGTGTGGAGCTTCCGCGATGTGACCCCCAGGCTGGCTGCCCAGGACCAGGCGAAGCGGGCCATGGCCGATCTGGCCGAGCAGGCAGCCCAGCTCAAGGCCTTGGCGTTCCAGGACCCCCTGACCGGGCTGGCCAACCGCAAGCTATTCCATGACCAGTTGGCTGAATCGCTCCGGGACGGCCCGGCCGGGACCGTGGACGTCCTGCTACTGGATCTGGACGATTTCAAGGAAGTCAACGACATCCTGGGCCACCATGCCGGTGACGAGATGCTGACGGAAGTGGCACGCAGGCTGAGGTCCTGCGTCCGTCCCGACGACACGGTGGCCCGTCTCGGCGGAGACGAGTTCGTTGTCCTGCTGACCGGCTCCCCTGAACCGGATGCGGTGGCGGAATCCATCGTGGCCTCTCTGAACGTCCCCATGTGGATCGACGGAACCATGCTTCGCCCCAGCCTCAGCCTGGGCCTGGCCTCGGCGGGCCAGGACGCGGTGGCGGCCTCCGAACTGCTCCGCCAGGCTGATGTCGCCATGTATGCGGCGAAGGCGGCGGGAAAGAACCGGTACATGAGGTTCGAGCCGGACATGATGACGGCGCTGGTCCAGCGGACGGACATGGAGGCCGGTCTCCGGCTAGCGGTCGACGCGGGGCAGATCATGGTCCACTACCAGCCGGTGATTTCACCGAAACTCGGCGAGGTGGTGCAGTTCGAAGCATTGGCCCGGTGGAAACGCAACGGTGAGATGATTCCGCCCGCACAGTTCATTCCGACGGCAGAACGCAGCGGCCTGATCTCGGCGATCGGCATGCAGGTCATGCGGCATAGTTTCGTTGAGCTGCAACCCTGGCTGGCCGAGGATCCCGGACGCTCCGTTGCGGTCAACATTTCGGGAGTGCAGCTCAAGGACTGCCAGTTCGCCGAGGGCGTCCTGCGCCTGGCGGCCTCATGCGCCACGGATCCGCGGCAGCTGGTGCTGGAAGTGACGGAGAGCGTCTTCTTTGATCCGGACGCACACGTGATCCGGCAACTCAACGCGCTCCGCGACGCGGGCGTGCGGGTGGCGCTGGACGACTTCGGCACCGGCTACTCCTCGCTGGGGCGTTTGCAGGAACTTCCCGTGGATGCGGTGAAGATAGACCGTTCCTTCGTTTCCATGGTCCGAACCGGCGCGGAGAAACTGCCCATCCTGAGCTCAATGATCAACATGGCCCACAGCCTGGGCCTGACGGTGACAGCGGAAGGAATCGAGACCGGGGCCCAGGCCGGTTACCTGACCAATCTGAACTGCGACTCCTTGCAGGGGTATCTGTTTTCCCATCCGGAACCGGAATCAGGGTTGGAGCTTGCGCTGCTCCGCTCGGCGGACGCCATTGACGAGCTGCAGGGCGTTCACCTCGAGGCCTGAGGCGGAGACGGGTTCCCGCCAACGTGCCTCAATGGACCCTGCGCCGCCGGCGCAGGGTCAGCTCAGCTGGTCGATCTTGTCGGTGCTGACCAGCGCCTCGCTGCGGTCCCACAGTTTCCGGGCCAGCCCGGCCTCGTAGGCCTGCTTGTTGGCTTTGGCCAGCGCCCGCTTGGCATAGTACGCGCCGGAGACCCAGTCCTGCCCCGGCTGAGTGGTCGCAAGCCACACGAGGGTGTCTGCGCCCTGATCGGGGGTGAGCATGAACCGCTTGATGAATGTCTTGTAGGCGAAACGGAACCAGCTGGTCGATTCCGCCGCGAAGTTGGTGGCGACGCCGCCCGGGTGGAAGGCGGCCGTGGCGATGCCGGCAGCGTTGTACCGGTGGTGCAGCTCGGTGGTGAAGAGGATATTTTCGAGCTTGGCAGTGCCGTAGGCCTTGTTGGTGGAGTATTTGCCGGCCGCGTCAAGGTCATCAATGTCCACGTGTCCGAACGCGTTCGCAGCGCTCGACGTGTTGATGACCGTCGCGTTGCTTGCCGTCAGCACTTCCATGAGCTCGTTCGTCAGCAGGAACGGCGCCAGGTGGTTCACTTGGAAGGTCTTCTCGTGGCCGTCCACGGTCAGCTCTCGCTTGCCCATGATCCCGCCGGCGTTGTTCGCAAGCACGTCGATCCGCGGGTACTTCTCTTTCAGCTGCCTCGCCAGCGTGCGCACCTGGGATAGGTCAGCGAAGTCGCTGACAAAGTAGTCAGCGCCGATCTCGCGTGCCACCGCCTCGGTCTTTTCCGCGGAACGCCCGACGACGACCACCCGCTCCCCTGCCTTGGCCAGCGTCCGCGCGGCCGACGCGCCGATGCCGTCGCTCGCTCCGGTGATAACGATGGTTCGTGCCGTCATGAAGTGTCTCCCAATCATTGATGGAACGTGCCGATAGCCGGCGTCCCGAAGCCCAGTCAGTACAACGACGGCGGCGCACCAGGGGTTCCGACCCCGTCAGACGCTCTCTCACTTCCTGCGCGCTTTTCCCCGACGCTCTCTCACTTCCTGCGGGCTTTTCCCCGACGCTCTCTCTTGACCACATGTCGGGCGCCGGGGCCATAATCGGTCTGGGCACAATTGCGGTGCCCCATAGACTAGCCAGCGGTTGGCGCCGCCGGAGCAAAGGAGTCCTCGAATGACGAAGTACCTGATCTCGTTCCCCGGTGAGGCCATGGTAGTCCCCGAGGAGGAATTCGAGTCGGTGGTCGAAGCGTCGCATGCCGTCATCGAGGAGGCCAAGGCGGCGGGCGTGTACGTCTTCGCCGGCGGGATCGATGAGGACGTAGACCCTGTACTCGTCGCCGGTGACGGCACCGTCACCGAGGGCACGTACCCGGGCCACAAGGTGCCCAACGGCGGCTACACCGTGCTGGAGCTGCCGTCGCGGGAGGCGGCACTTGAGTGGGCCGCGAAGATCGCCGTCGCCTGCCGCTGCCCGCAAGAGGTCAGGCAGTTCCAGTACGACCCGGCCAGCTGAGTTGGAACTGTTGGTTTTGGTATTGGTGGTTTAAATGCGGGAGAGCCCCAACCGTGTGGTTGGGGCTCTCGACCTGAATGGTGTTCCGGCGGTGACCTACTCTCCCACACCCTCCCGGGTGCAGTACCATCGGCGCTGTGGGTCTTAGCTTCCGGGTTCGGAATGGGACCGGGCGTTTCCCCCACGCTATGACCGCCGTAACCCTTGCTCCGCGCCCTGGACGTGTGGTCCGGGGCGGGAAAACTGTGGTTACAACATGTTTTCTGCCGGTTAGGGCAGTTGTGGTGTTGTTATTTTATTGTTGATTCCTGAACGCAACGGGTTTGTTGGTTGGGAACCACATAGTGGACGCAAGCAGTCTTGTTATCTTCGTACCATTGTTTGGTGTGAACCCCTTTTGAAACGGGTTCACCAATGGTGTGTGGTGTAAGTTATCGGCCTATTAGTACCGGTCAGCTTCACGAGTCGTTAGTCCTCGCT
>NZ_JBWKYC010000035.1:0-28835 GCF_059423525.1 Arthrobacter sp. GW460-12-1-14-TSB2 | reverse complement strand
GGTTCATCCGGGGCGGGTTCGCCCCGGGCGGGTTCATCCGGTGCGGGGACCGAAAACACAATTGGAGAGGACAACCATGCCTGACGACCTCAGGGTGCTGATTGTGGATGACGATTTCCACGTCGCCAAGCTGCACGCGGCTTATGTGGATTCGGTGGCGGGTTTTATGGCACTCCCGCCCGCGGGTTCGGCGTCGCTGGCGCTGCAGGCCATCCACAGCCTGCGCCCCGACCTGGTGCTGCTGGATGTGTACCTGCCGGATGCGTCCGGCCTTGACCTGCTCGGGCAGCTGGACGTGGACACAATGATCCTGAGTGCGGCGTCGGACGCGGCGTCTTTGCGGGTGGCCTTCCGCCGTGGCGCCCTGGGCTACCTGCTGAAGCCGTTCACGGCCGAGTCCCTGTCGCAGCAGCTCCGCTCCTATGCCCGGTACCGGCGGATCCTGTCCCAGCCGGGTGCGCTGGACCAGGACACGGTGGAACGCGCCAAACGCTCGCTGATCCCGGGCGACGTCACCCCGTCCGCCAAGCCGCGCTCCGCCACGGAGGCGGCAGTGCTCGAATCGCTGGAACCCGGGGAGCAGTACTCGGCAGCCGAAGTGGCAGGACGCGTCGGGGTATCCCGGGCCACCGCCCAGCGGTACCTGTCCTCACTGGCGGACGACGGCGCCGTCGACATCCAGCTGCGCTACGGAACCACCGGCCGCCCGGAACACCGCTACGGCCTTCCGGCGAAATAGTCCCCACAGCCAGCGCGAACGGACACTTGAGGCCCGGGCCTCAAGTGTCCGTTCGCGCTTTTGGGAATCTGCTAGCTGGCGCTCTTCTGGGCCACGAGTTCGATCTCGACGAGCATTTTGGGGTCGAGGAACGGCAGCACGTGGACCAGGGACAGCGTCGGGCGGATCTCGCCGAACACTTCACCGTGCGCGCGGCCGGCGTCTTCCCACTTGCTGATGTCCGTCAGGTAGAGCTTGGACTGCACGACGTCGTCGTAGGCGAACCCGGCTTCTGCCAGGACGGCACCAAGCTTTTCGAGGATGAACTTTGTCTGGGTGTAGAAGTCCTCGCCCACGATTCCGTTGTCCCCGCTCGCCGCAGTGGCGGAAATGTACAGGGTGTTGTCCACCTGCACGGCCCGGGAATAGCCGAGGGTCTGCTCCCACGAGGAGCCGGAGCCGAATGTCTTGCGCATGGGTGTGCCTTTCGATGGTGCCTGGATTCGGCACCACTTTAGGGCGGCTACACGTCGAGCCGGTAAACCAGCAGCTTTATGTCGGTGTCCGAGACGAACCAGTCGCGCTCGGGAACGCGCTGGAAGCCTGTCTTGCGGTACAGCCCGTGGGCGCTTTCCCAGGTCCGGCCGGTGGTCAGGGCCACGGCCTTGACTCCGTCCAGCGACTTCGCATGCGCAATGATCGCCTCGACCATGGCCTTGCCGGCGCCGCTGCGCTGCACCGACGGATCCACTACCAGCATGCGGAATTCGAGTTCGTCGGGCAGTGCGATGTCCGCAAACGGTTCACCGGCGACGGCGAGGGTCACCGAACCGACGATGTGCCCCGCCCGCTCGGCTACCCAGATGGTGGCCTGCCGTGCCCGTGTGGCGACATCCTGGATCTGCTGCATGTACGGGTGGTCGGCACTCGCGAAGTAGCCCGCGGCGAGGTAGGCGTCCCGCGTAATGCGGGCCACGGCGTCGAAATCTGCCGGGATGGCGGGGCGAATGAGGATCTGCGAATGCACTTATCCATGGTAGTCGCCGGCACCACTCCGTGCGCCCGAAAAGGCCGTTTCCGTGACTCAACTATCACTATGCGCTGAACCGCTCCGGGCGTGCCGAGTCGCCTCCCGGGGTTGCGTTCTGTGTCCGGGTATTGCCCAGTGTTGCCCGGCATTGCCCCGTATTTCCGGGCGTTGCCCCAGTGGTCGGCGGCACTGGCCCGGCGCCGCGGGGCTGTGGTTGATTGGCACCACCGACGCCGGCAACCGACACCGCCCCGACAGACAGGACCACTCCCATGGCACGCACCCAGCGCACTCTGCACCTCAATGCATTCCTCATGAGCACCGGCCACCATGAAGCCTCCTGGCGGCTGCCCGAAAGCAACCCCCGGGCCAGCACTGACATCAGCCACTACCGCAACCTCGCCCGGATTGCCGAGCGTGGCACGTTCGATTCCATCTTCTTCGCCGACTCGCCCGTGATCTTCGGCCACGTGGGCCGCCGGCCGGCCGGCAAGCTCGAACCCACGGTGCTGCTGACCGCCATCGCCGCGGCCACCGAGAAGATCGGCCTCATTGCCACGGCGTCCACCACCTATAACGATCCGTTCAACCTCGCCAGGCGCTTTGCCTCCGTGGACTTCGTCAGTGGCGGGCGTGCCGGCTGGAACGTCGTCACCACTGCAGGGCCCGACGCCGCGCGGAACTTCGGGGTCGACGAGCAGCCGGCGCACGCCACCCGTTATGAGCGGGCAGCAGAGTTCCTGGACGTCGCCGGCAAGCTGTGGGACAGCTGGGATGCCGACGCCGTTGTGGCGGACAAGGAGGCCGGAGTGTGGGCCGATCCGGACAAGGTCCGGGCGATCGACCACGTGGGCAAGCATTTCAGCGTGCGCGGGCCGCTCAACGTTCCGAGGTCGCCGCAGGGATACCCGCTGATCGTCCAGGCGGGCTCTTCCGAAGACGGCAAGGGCCTGGCTGCCCTCTACGCTGAGGCCGTGTTCACCGCCCAACAGACCCTCGAGGACGCCCAGGACTTCTACGCCGATCTCAAGGCCCGCACCGCAGCGGCCGGACGCGACCCCGAGGGTATCAAGATCCTTCCCGGAATCGTGCCTGTGCTGGCCGGCACGGAAGCCGAGGCCAAAAAGCTGGAACGCGAACTCGACGAGCTGATCCGTCCGGAATATGCACGGATCGAACTGGCGAAGACCCTGGGTGTCAGCCCGGAGGACCTGTCGCTGGACCGGCAGCTGCCGGCGGACCTCCCCGATGAGGATTCCATCCAGGGAGCGAAAAGCCGCTACACGCTGATCGTGGAGCTTGCCCGCCGCGAACAGCTCACGGTGCGCCAGCTGATCGGACGCCTCGGCGGCGGCCGCGGGCACCGTACGTTCTCGGGAACACCCGAGCAGGTGGCCGATGCCATCCAGCTCTGGTTTGAAAACGGCGCAGCCGACGGCTTCAACATCATGCCCGCCGTGCTCCCCTCAGGGCTGGAGGCCTTTGTGGACCACGTGGTTCCGATCCTGCGGCAGCGCGGCCTGTTCCGCACCGAGTACACGGCGGACACGCTGCGCGGGCACTACGGGCTGGAGCGGCCGCTCAACCGTTACTCCGGTGCCGCCGGGCTGGCGGCCGTGCACGCCTAGGCCTCAGCCTAGAGAGGGAACTTGCCCGACAGCTCGAGCGTCCCGGCACACGTCCACGCCGCCAGGCGTTCATCGTCCGACGGTCCGCCGTCGAGGGGACTCGTAAGACGCGGCCGGCGGACCCAGCATCCGGCTTCCTCGGCGATGAGCGCACCGGCTGAAAAGTCGTGCTCGTTGAGCCCGCGTTCGCCGAAGGCGTCGTGGGTTCCGTCGGCCACCAGGCACAGGTCCAGGGCAGCCGAGCCCAGCCGGCGCATGTCGGCGAAACCGTCCATGAACCCGCCGAGAGCTTCGGCCTGTTCGGCACGGATGCCAGGATCGTAGCTGAATCCGGTCGCCAGGATTTGGCCGGCGCGGCCCGGAACGGGACCGGTGAGCTGGGTCCGCTGCCCCTGCTCCTCCAACCACGCGCCTCCGCCGCGCGAGGCGTAGTAGACGCGGCCCAGTGCCGGGGCATTGACGACGCCGGCCAGCCAGGTGCCGTCGGGATCCGCCACCGCCACTGAGGTGCCGTAGTAAACGATGTTTCGGATGAAGTTGGTTGTGCCGTCCAGCGGGTCGATTGACCAGCGGTATCCGCTGGGGTCGGGCCGGCTGAGGGTGCCGTGTTCCTCGCCGGTGACTGTGTCCTGCGGCCGGACGCCGTTGATCACCTGGCGCACGGCGTTCTCGGCGGCGACGTCGAAGGCCGTGACCCAGTCCCCGGAGGCTCCCTTGTTGCTGACGTCCAGTGCTTCGGCGTTACGGGTGGCGAGCACGGCGGCCCCGGCTGCGGCAGCCGCCTTGGCCACCTCTAGCAGTTCGGCGGGCGTGACACTCATTCTGTCAGCGCCTCCTGATGGTCTTCGAGCTCGTCACCGTTGCCGGCGGCTTCCGCTGACCCTGCAGAGTCAGCAGCGTCCGCCGAGTCCGCGGGGCCGTTGGCCAGGAGCGCGCGGAAGCCGTCCTCATCCAGCACCGGCACGCCGAGCTGCTCGGCCTTGTCCAGTTTTGTGCCGGCGTTCTCGCCCGCCACGACGTAGCTGGTGTTCTTGGAGACGGATCCAGCGGCCTTGCCGCCCCGGATGAGGATGGCTTCCTTGGCCTCGTCCCGGCTGAAGCCTTCAAGGCTTCCGGTGACCACGATGGTAAGTCCTTCGAGGGTACGCGGGGTGGATTCGTCCTGCTCATCCGCCATCCGCACGCCGTCTTCGGCCCAGCTGTCCACAATTTCACGGTGCCAGTCCTCGGCGAACCATTCCTTGAGCGCAGCGGCGATCACCGGGCCCACACCGTCGACGTGGGCGAGTTCCTCCTCCGAGGCCTGCCGGATGGCATCCATTGAGCCGAAGGCCGTGGCAAGCGCCCGTGAAGCCCGGGGCCCGACGTGCCGGATGGACAGCGCCACGAGGACGCGCCACAGCGGCTGGGTCTTGGCCTTCTCCAGTTCGCTGAAGAGTTTTTCCGTGGTGGCCGTGGGCTTGGACGGCGACTTAGCCGTGCCCTTGCTGTAGAAGTACGGGACGAGTTCGAATTCCCCGGTGGCCACGCCCTTGGACCGCTTCTCGCGGCGGATCCGAACATCGGCCAGGTCTTCGCGCGTGAGCCGGAAGAGGTTGGCTTCGCTGGTCAGCGGCGGCGTTTCGGGCTCGGCCGGCTGGGTGAGGGCAATCGCGGCTTCCCAGCCCAGCGCCTCGATGTCGAACGCGCCGCGGCTGGCAACGTGGAAGACGCGTTCGCGCAGCTGGGCCGGGCAGGACCGCGAGTTGGGGCAGCGGATGTCCACGTCCCCCTCTTTCCCGGGGGCCAGCGGTGTCCCGCAGGACGGGCACTCGGTCGGCATGACAAAATCCCGCACCGGCGGGTCCTGCTGGTCCCGGAGCGCAAGCACCGGTCCCACGATCTCCGGGATGACGTCCCCGGCCTTCCGGAGCACCACAATGTCGCCGATTTTCACGCCCTTGGCCTTGACGACGTCCTGGTTGTGCAGGGTGGCCATTCCCACGGTGGACCCGGCCACCTTGACCGGTTCCATGATGCCGAAGGGGGTCACCCGCCCGGTGCGGCCCACGTTGACAGCGATGTCCAGGAGCTTGGTGTGCACTTCCTCCGGCGGGTATTTGTAGGCGACGGCCCAGCGCGGCACCCTCGAGGTGTACCCGAGGGCGCGCTGCGTGGCGAAGTCGTCCACCTTGACCACAATGCCGTCGATCTCATGGGTGAGGCTGTGCCGCTTGTCGCCGTAGCGTTTGATGAAGGCGAGCACTTCCTTGAGGCTGCCGAGAACCTCGAAGTACGGGCTGGTGGGGAGGCCCCACTCGGCGAGCTGGCGGTAAGTGTCCGACTGGCTGACGGTGTCCAGCCCCTCGCGGGCGCCGATGCCGTGGACATACATGCGCAGCGGGCGCTTGGCGGTTTCTGCAGGGTCCTTTTGCCGGAGCGAGCCGGCGGCGGCGTTGCGCGGGTTGGCCAGCGGCGCCTTGCCCGCCTCGATCAGGGCCTCGTTGAATTCGGCAAAGGCTTTGGAGGGAATGAACACCTCGCCACGAACCTCCATCTCGGCCGGGTAGTTCCCGCCGGTCAGCTGCTGCGGGATCTCCTTGATGGTCAGCACATTGTGCGTGATGTCCTCGCCGGTGTAGCCGTCCCCCCGCGTGGCTGCGCGGACCAGCTTGCCGTCGCGGTAGAGCAGGTTCACCGCCAGGCCGTCGATCTTGAGTTCGGTGAGCCACGCAGGTCCGGCCGTGCCGTTTCCGAGTTTGGCCACGGATGCTTCCGCCTTGGCAATCCACGCTTCGAGCTCCTCGAGGGAAAAGACGTCCTCCAGGCTGTACATCCGCTGCAGGTGTTCGACGGCGGTAAAGGCGGCAGATACTTCGCCGCCCACTTCCTGGGTGGGCGAATCGTTGGCCACCAGCTCCGGGTGCATGGCTTCCAGCGTTTCGAGGCGCCGGAAGAGTTCGTCGAAGTCAGCGTCCGAAATGATGGGCGCGTCCTCCTGGTAGTACGCGAAGCGGTGCTTGCGGACCTCTTCGACCAGGTTTTCGTATTCCTCGCGCACTGCGCCGGAAGGCACCTTTTCCTGGCCCGTACCTGCCCCGGTAGTGTCCTGCGTTTCCGTGTCTGCTGCCGTGTTCCCTGTGCTCACAGACCTATCCTGCCTTAGATCTCTGACATTGTCTGGCTCCCGGCGCGCACAGGCCCCGGACGCATTGTTGCGTCCGGGGCCTGTCTTCCAGCGTTACAAGGGCAGGGCGTTCCTAGCGGGAAGCCTCTTCCTGCTGGGCGGCGTTCTTGGTTGCCTGCTTGCCGGCTTCCTCCAGCGCCTGGGCCACCTTGGCCAGGGCCGTCACGTGCGAACCGGACCATTCGCTGCGGAACTTCTCCGCATCCGGACCCTTCCAGTCCGTGCCGTTAAGAGCCTTCGTCAGCTGCGACTTGGTCTTCTCGATCTCGGACGAACCAGCCTGAAGCTTGGTTCCGAGCGCCTTGAGCTGAACAATGTCTGCACCCCAAATAGCCATTAGTTTTCTCCTTCAGTCAACGGACCCGATCCGATCGGCATCCCCAGCGGCCCCCGGCTCATCCGGAAGATCCATTACCTAGAAACTATCCCGCGGCCCGACACTCCGTCGATGGGCACCGCTCCCCATGCAGCCCTGCCCATACAGCACTGCCCGTGCCGTACTGCCCCACGCCTCTCACCTCAGTGCTCCGGCCCGGCTGAGGTCCGGATCGGCCTGGCTGCGGTTTTCCGGCGGCAGGGCAATCTGCAGCTTGCGGACTTTGCCGCGGCCCACGATGTAACCGCGGCCCGGAACGAAGTCGGAACTGATCTTGCCCAACGATGTGCTCAGCAGGCTGTCGCCCTCGATGTCGCCCGGGTTGATCAGCAGTCCGCGCCGGCCGGATTTGAACGGCTGCGACAGGGACCAGGCCGAGGACCAGGTGGAGGTCTCAGACTCGCCCACCACCCACTGGTCGGCCTTGATGGACGTGGTGACCAGCTGCTCGATGCCGGACTCGGCGCCCGTGTCCGTGAACTCGGTCAGGCCCTCGATGAAGATGGCAAGCCGGCCAGGGTTCTCCGAGGAGTAGTCCACCAGTGCGTCAATTGCCTCTTCGACGTCGTCGGCGCCCACGAGCGTCCGGTTCCAGACCTTCAGCGATGCGACGGCAGACCTGCGCGAGCCGATATAGATCAGCTCGGTACCGGGGTTGGACCGGCGCAGCGCATAGGCCATGGTGACCAGTGCCACCGTGCGGCCGGCCCCTGGCGGACCCGCCACGAGCAGTGGTCCCTTCGCCATGATTTCGGCCGGCTGGAGGGTCTCGTCGTCCACGCCGATGACCGGCAGGTCCGGGCTTCCGGCGGGAAGAATGTCCAGGTCGACCTGCTCGGGCAGGCGTTCGATCTGGGGAGCCTTCGCCACCCCCTGGCGCAGCATGGCTTCGCTGAGCTTGTGGACTTCGCGGGCCTGGAGCGCCAGGTTGGAGTCGCCGCCGAGCACGGCAAGCTGGACTTCGTGCGTTCCCAGCAGGCCGCGGCCCGGGGGCGAGGCCTGGTTCAGGACGTCCCTGGGCACGTCCAGCGAAATGTAGTCGTCTTCGGAGGAGAGCCGCAGGACCAGGCGCCGCTGGATGGAAGCCAGCAACGATGCCGGGACGGAGTTGGGGCGGTCACCGGTGACAACCAGGTGGATGCCCAGCGGCCGGCCATCCGTTGCCAGCTGCAGGAAAATGTCCCACAGTGCGGACAGGCGGCTGTATTCGTAGGCCTCGCGGAAGCTGGACATGCCGTCCACCAGGATGAAGATCCGTTTCTCGTCCGGATCGTTGGCCAGTTTTCGGTATTCCACGATCGTGGAAGCCCGGACGTCGGCGTAGCGGGCGGCGCGGTCATCGGCCACGTCGCGCAGCCATCGCAGCAGCCTGCCCACGCGTTCGACGTCGTCTCCGTTGATGATCTCGCCGACATGCGGGAGTCCGTCGAGCATGTTCAGTCCCGAGGAACCGCAGTCGATGCCGTAGACGTGGACCGGGCCTCCGCGCGGTGTGACCGCAGCGGCGATGGCGATGCCCCGCAGGGCTGCTGACTTGCCCGAACCGCCCGTTCCGTAGATGGCCATGTTGCCGTCTTTGTCAGGCTCGTAGAACACGGTGGGCTGGTCCTGGTGGGCGGGGTCGTCAGCCACGCCCAGCAGGAGGCGCTCGTCCGTCCTGGGGTTGGGGAGCTTGGAGAAATCGTAGGTCTTGGCCAGCTCGTTGAGCCACGGTTTCCGTGGCGGCGCGATGGACAGGACCTCCGCTGCCTTGATGATGTTTGCCGTCATGCGGGCGATGTCGTTGGGCCCGGCAGGCTCCTCCCGCACCGGTTTCTCGGGCGCCGGCGCGGCCCAGGCGGGTCCCGAACCGAAAGCCATTTCCACAATGTCGATCTGCGGGGTCTGCGGTTTCTCCGTGGTCCAGCCGCCGGCGTAGCCGGTCTGGAAACCCTGGATCCGGCCGGGACCGGTCTTGGCGGCGCCGCGGCCCGGGATGGAAGGGTCGAAGTAGGCCGCGGTGGGTACCCCGAGGATGTCCGTGGCGTCGTCCTCGTCGGCCATGCGCAGGGCAACCCGCAGGTTGGTGTTGGCGCGCAGGCTTTCCTTGATCACGCCGGCGGGCCGCTGGGTGGCAAGGATCAGGTGCAGGCCAAGGGACCGGCCGCGGGCGGCAACATCCACCACGCCGTCCACGAACTCCGGGACTTCGGTGGCCAGGGCCGCAAATTCGTCCACGATGATGATGAGGTAGGGCGGGGCTTCGGGATCCGCCTCGCGCTGGAGGCCCAGCAGGTCCTTGGCCTTCTTCCGGTTGAGCAGGTGCTCCCGGTAGTGGAGCTCCGCCCGCAGGGACGTCAGTGCGCGGCGCACCAGGTGCTGCGAGAGGTCCGTCACCAGGCCCACGGTGTGGGGCAAATGCAGGCAGTCGGCGAAGGCGGCACCGCCCTTGTAGTCCACGAACAGGAAACTGACGCGGTCCGGGCTGTAGGCGGCGGCCATGCCCATCACCCAGGACTGCAGGAATTCGGACTTGCCGGCGCCGGTGGTGCCGCCCACCAGGGCGTGCGGACCCTCGTTCTTCAGGTCCAGGTACAGCGGTTCAATACCTTTGGACCCCACCAGGGCCCGGAGCGTGCCGTTGTCCTTGCGGTTTGCGACGGCGGTGGCGTGGACCGAGTTGTTCTCTTTCCAGCGGTCCGCCACCGCCTGGGGGTTGTCCATGAAGTCCTTGCCGATCAGGCTCACATAGGACACCGCGCGGGGAAGGTCGGAGTCGTCGTCCACGGGTTTGCCCACGTCGATCACCGGGGACAGCATCCGGGCCAGCTGGGAGGCGAGTTCGGCGTCGAGGCTTTCGCAGCTCACCGGGTAGGTGTGCCGGCCAAGCCGGACCTGGCCGGTGGTGGTTCCATGGTCGCCGTCCACCACCATGAAGTCGCGGCACGCGGCCGGGAGGGACTGGACGCTGGTGGCCACCCACATGACGTGTACGCCCGAATCCGGTCCGCGTTCCACCAGCCGGGTCAGCCGCCCGCGGTCAACGGGAGCGTCGTCTTCGACGATGACCAGCACGGAGGGCAGCACGGGTCCGGGGATGTCGCCGTCCTCGCCGTTGATGCCGGGCCGCGGCACGGGACGCGGCGACTGGGCGCCTGCTTCGCGTTGCTCGATGAGGTCCTCGAGCCGTGCCAGCAGCGAGGAGCCGCCGGCGGGGCCGGCCGCGAGGTGGTCACCGCTGAGCGGGCTGTGCCCGGAGCCTACGTGAGGCAGCCACTGAAGCCAGTTCCAGCGTTCCCGCGATTTGGCCGACGTGATGGCCGTGACCACCACTTCGGCGGGTGAATGCAGCCCCACAGTCTGCAGGACCATGCCGCGGGCAACGTCGTCCACCAAGCCGCGTGAACCTGCGAGCCCGAAGGCGCCGGCGGAGCGGAGCTGGGACACGATGGGAACGCCTTCAATGTCCCGGAACTGTTTAAGGCAGGCCTGGATCTCCTGCATGTACTCGGCTTCGGTCTCATTGTTGGAGGGCTCATCGAATGAAATGCGCGACGGCGCGGTGCCCAGCCCGAAGCGCAGGCCGAGGAACCCGTTGTGCTCGGGCCGGTGCGTCCAGAGCAGTGGTCCGAGCTTGTAGATGGAATCCACGGTGTCGCTGACGGAGGGGGCTTCCTGGAGGCGCACGGACCGTTCGATGTGCTGCAGCTCGGTGATGTCCTTGCGGAACGCCGCCATGGCTTCGCGGAACTGTTTGAGCTGCTCCTTGCGTTCCCGCTTGCTTTGCATCTTTTGGTCCACGTAGTGGCCGATGATGAACAACGGCATCATCATCATGAAGAGCACCGACAAGATGTTGCCCGTGACGGCGAACAGGATGGCGCCCATCATGAGCGGGGCGATCAGCATGATGTACGGGAACGGGTGGTGCTCCTGGCGCTTGGGTCCGGCCGGCAGCACCCGCTTGGGCGGGGCGAAGCGCGGCACCACCCGGGGCGAGCGGTTGAAATCCACCAAGGGCGACGTCGGCGCACCACCGTGGTGGCCGAGGCCCACCACGGAGACGGTCGTGTCGCCCAGGGTCACCGTGTCCGAGGAGTTCAGCGTGGCCCGGGTGACCGGCAGCCCGTCCATGATCAGGCCGTTGGCGGAATTCGTGTCCACGATTTCCACGGTCTCCCCCACCGTGATGCGGGCATGCCGCTTGGAGGTCATGGGGTCCGAGAGCCGGATGTCGACGTCCCGGTCCCGGCCGATGTAACTGGTGCCGGTGGGCAGCGAAAATTCCTGCCCGACGTCGGGCCCGGACACCACCCGGAGCGTCGCCGCGGCGGGGCCGCGGTTGCCGCCCGGCGCCGCAAACTGCTCGCTGACCTGGGTCAGCGAAACAATGGACCCGGGCCGGAGCCCCGATTCCAGCAGGTTGTCTGCGCGGTTGAGTATGTTGCCGCGCATCCCGCCGGCCACGAAGGCCTCGTCGATGCAGAGCGACAGGTTCTCCGGCGGCCGGGTGCCCCGGCGTTCGGGATCGGCGGCCCACAGCTGGGTGGCGATGTCCGCCACAGTTGCCAGGCCGTCCACGGTTACGGCGAGGTCTTTGGCATCGGCCGGGTCCCGGCGCAGCGTCAGTCGGATCTTCACGCTTCGTCGACCCCCCTCATTTTTTCGATCAGGTACAGGTCTTCAGCGGTCACAAGGTGCGACGTCACGGCGTGTTCAACCAGCCGCGCACGCCGGTTGGTGGCCAGCTTGCCGCCGCCGCCGCGGAGACCGGCCACGCCGACGCGGTCCAGTTTGTCGCACACGTTGTCCAGCTTTCTGTTGAACCGGGTCAGCGCCCAGCCCAGGGTCTTGGCGGCGGCAGCCGACGACGGGATGGCACTGAACCCCGTGCCGTCCCGCCGCAGCATGGGCTCGGCCAGGGCAACTATCAGCGCCCTTTGGGAATCGGTGAAGACGACCGGTCCGATGGTCGTATCCCCGCCGCTCTCGTCTTCGGGGGCCTCCTGCCGGAAAGAGGGCGTCTTGAGGTGGACGGCAAACTCGTACGTCGTGGGACCGGCGGTGAAAATCACGTTGGTGTGGCTGAAGACGAGCGGAATCCGGGCGCCGGGTGAGAGCCAGGCCTGCATCCCGCCGCTGCCGTCCGCCACCGTCGCCGAGAGCATGCTTCCCACATTGCTGAGCCACCAGATGCCGTCGTAGCGGGCGATCTGGAGGAACCGCCGGTGCAGGTACGGGTTATCGTCGACTTCCAGGTCGCCCTCGCGTCCGATGCTGAAGACGTCCTCGTCCGACGGCTCATACCATTCGCCACAGAAATCTACTGCTAGATCCCCCATTTTCCGTGCCTCCTCAAAGGGCAATGCTTACTCAAAGGGCAATTGTTGTATTCACTGGGCGCACTCGTAGGATGAGTCGCCACCCATGGGAGATGCCGAACCGTCGCTGCGCACGATCATCACCCAGATGCAGGCGAACTTGTTCGGGCCCGGAGTCACTTCAGCCTCCGTCGTTTCGGTGGCGTGGAAGCCCTCGCCGGGGGCAGATGTCGACAGCTGCCACTTATAGGTATCCCCCGGCTTGGGATCCGGGTTGGTCCACGTGAACCGGGCTTTCCCCGAGTCCGTGAACTTGCCGACGAGGTTTGTCACGTCAGGCACCGATCCGTCACCCAGGGCATCCGGCGGTGGCGTGGAAACCTTCTCGGTGGGCTTAACGACCGGCTCCGGCCGCGACGCGCCCAGCACCAGCCCCAGGATCACGGCGACGACGAGTACCGCACCGCCGGCCACCGCCAGCCAGAGGTTCCGCTTGTTATGGTCAACCGGAGCTTCGGCCGGCGCTTCCTGCACGGCCTGCGGCCTGTTGACTGTAGCGGCGATGTCGGCGTCACCAGGTCCGCCGGTCCGCGGCTCTGCCGCGATGCTCCCCCGCAGCATGGTGCCCTGCGACCAGTCATCATGCTGGTCCGGACGGGCGGCGGGTCCGGGGACCGGCCCGGGGACCGGCCCACGGGCGGGACCGGCGGCCGGTGCCGGCGGCGCCGCGGGCGTAAACGCGGACGGAGCCACGGGACGCACCCGTGCCGGGAAGGTCGGGGCGTGTCCTGTCTGGTCAGGATCGACTGAGGCGATGCTCCGGACCCGGGTCTCTTCGAAGCCGTCGTCCGGGTGGCTCTCCTCGGCGTGGGCGTCGTCCAGGACCTCGAAGGGGGTGACTGACAGGTTCAGTTCCGCCTGGATCCGCTGCAACGCCAACGCGAAGGCGTGGGCCGAGGAGTATCTGGAGGCAGCCGACTTGGCCATCGACGTGGACAGCGCCAGCTCCAGCGATTCGGGAACATCCGCCCGCCCCAGCCGCGGTACGGGCGAGTTGGTAATCCGGGAAATCAGTTCGCGCTGGGAGTTGTCGGCCCCCGGCAGCACGAACGGCGACCGCCCGGCCAGGAGGGTGTACAGCGTCGCACCCAGGGCCCAGACGTCCACCATCACGCCGTCTACCGGGCCGTCCCGGAACTGCTCGGGCGGGGACCACGGAATCGACATCCCGGCGTCTTCGTCGGTGTCGCTGCCGAGGGTGCCGGAAATGCCGAAGTCGGTCAGTGCCGGACGGTTGTAATCGGTCACCAGGATGTTGGCCGGCTTGATGTCCCGGTGGGCAATGCCGGCGCGGTGGGCGGTCTCGACGGCGGATGCCACCTGGATTCCGACGGCCAGGACTTCGTCCACGCTGAACCGCTGCCGGCGGTAGCGGACGTCAAGGCTGGGCCGGGAACAGTACTCCATGGCCAGGTAGGAGTGTCCGTCCTCGGTGACCTCGGCTTCGAAAATGGTCACAATATACGGGTGCGAGGACAGTTGGGCCATGAGGTTCGCTTCGGATTCGAAGCGGCGCCGGGCACCTTCGGTCTTCAGGTCCGAGAGGAGTACCTTGACGGCCACCTTCCGCCGCGGCCTGTCCTGCTCATAGAGGTAGACGTCGGAGAACCCGCCCGAACCGAGCAGGCTGACATACGTGAAGCCGGGAATCGGCGGCGGCGGGGCTACGGGCCGCTTGGAACTCATAGAATCTCCTCGAACCGCAGCGACACATCATCGCCGAGTTCTGCAATATCACCGTCAAGAAGAATGGCCATCTCGTTCTGGGCAAGCCGCCTGGGCGGCTGACCCTCGCGGACCAGGACTGTTCCGTTGGTGGCTTTGAGGTCGCACAGCATCACGTGCCAGCCTTCCAGCCGGACTTCAATATGCGACCGGGAAATGTCGCCGCTGGGGCTTGCCACCTGGACGAGCCGGGGCATGCCTCCGCCCTGGACGCGGGACACGGAGGGCTGGCGGCCGATCACGAGTGACTGGTCCAGGTCGATCAGTTCGCCGGTGGACACCCGGACGCGCCCCAGCCTTGGCCGCCGGACCTGCACGGCGTCGGACGCCAGCGCCATTCCGCAGCCGGCGCACTGCGAATGCGTCGGCGGGTTGGCGTGGCCCTGCGGGCAGACGCGGGCCAGGACCATGGGGCCGGTGGCCGGGTCGCTGCCGTCGGCCGTGCCCTGCAGCTGCGGGGTGGTCCCGAGTCCGGCGAGATCGCTTTTCATGATCGTTTCGCCGTCGTGGTCGCCTTCCGGCACCGGGGGCACTGCCGACGGGCTGCCCCAGTGCGGCATGTCACCGGCTGCGGGCGAAGCGGATACGGGAGCGAACGACGGCGGCCCGGACGGCCGGGCGGCCTGCCCGCCGCCGGTGTTCCAGGGGACGGAGTCGATCAGCCCGCCGTGCCCGGCAGGGATGAGGGGCTGTGCGTGCTGCGCGGGCGCGGCCGGCTCCGCGGCAGGCAACTGCGCGGGCGCGGCTGCTGCTTGGGGTTCGCCTACCCGCTCGGGGGCGCCTTCCGGGTTTTCCGTTTCCACGGCAGGCTCTTCTTCAGGCTCGTCCCGAACGGCGGCGTCCTCGATGCGGCGCATGACGGTCTTTTCCCACAGGTGGTCGTAGCTTCCGGTCAGCTCGTTCGCCGGAACGGGTTCCTGTCCGCCCGCTCCCGGGGAGGCGCCGGGCGCGCCGGTGCCGGCATCTTCCGTGCTTCCGTGTTCCTCCTCCGTACCTTCCGTGCCGGGACCCTCCGTGCCGGGCATGCCGGCGGCCGTGTACTCGAGCTCGTCGTCGGGAAGACCCATCACCGTCTCGGCCGACGCACCATGTTCAGCAGGCACGTCGTGGACCGGCTCAGGGACGGGTTCGTGGACCGGCTCAGCCACCGGCTCCTCGTTGTGCACGGGTACCCGTTCGGGTACTGGCACCTGCTCGTGCACCGCGAGCTCGGCCGGGGCATGCGCAGTGGCCTCCGGAGCCAGGGGCACCTCGGTCACGGGAGCCGCATTCGCCGCCGACCCCGAGGCCGGAGGCAGTGCGCCCGTAACGCGGCCCACCGTGAGGCTCTGCAGCAGGACAACCCCCTCCCCCAGCGGGAGTTCGGCAGCGCCGGCAGCATCGCCCGGAACCGTCACTGTGTACCGTTCCGGTTCGCTGAGCCTGCGCTCGGTCCAGGTGGTGACGTCGCTGCCGTTCAACTCAACCGGTCCCGCGGCGAGGTCCGCTGTCAGCTCGATGTCGCCGCGGAGGAACACCCGCAGGGAATCCCGCATATCCACTATGCCGAACCACGGAAGTTGCGCCAGGGAGCCCGAGGAGGCGCTGGTCACCGCGTGAAGCACGTCGTGGACCTCAGGCTCACCGCCCAGCAGCTCCCAAAGGGAGTCCACGAGCGCGGGCGGAGTCCCGGGCGCCAGCAGCACGGCGGTTCCTGCCCGGACTACCCCAAACCAGGTCCCCGGGGTGTAGCTACTTGAGACCATCGCGGCGGCCCTCATCATCGTTCCCGGAGTCATGCACGGACTCCTGGCCAGGTAGCGCGGCCGGCTCCGCGGGCTTGCGCAAATCAGCGGACTCCGGCGCGTCCACGGGCAGCGCGGCCACGGGGGCCTCGGGAAGTTCCTCGGTATCCACTTCAGTGCTGTCCTGCACTTCGGCATTCTCCAGGACCTGGGTACGGGGCAGCGTGTCCTCGTCTTCGACGCCTGCGGCGGGCCGGGGCGCGGTGTCTGTTCCGGCGTCGTTCATCACGTTCTTGGCATCCACAACAATCACCGTGACGTTGTCACGTCCCCCGCTGCGCAGCGCCGCCTGGATGAGCGCGTCCACGGCATCCTGGGGGTGGCCCACCGTGCTCAGGATGCGGAACATATGGTCGTCAGTGAGCTCCGCGTTCAGCCCGTCCGAGCAGATCATGATGCGGTCGCCTTCCTCGACGGGCAGCAGCCAGTAGTCGGCGTCGGTTTCGTCACCGGTGCCCAGGGCGCGGGTCACCACGTGCCGGCGCGGGTGAACGGCAGCCTGCTCCCTGGTGATTTCGCCGGAGTCCACAAGCTCCTGGACCTCCGAGTGGTCCACACTGACCTGGGCGAACTCACCCTGGCTCAGCCGGTAGGTCCGCGAGTCGCCGATGTTCACCACCAGCCAGTACGGGACCCCCATCTGCTCCACGAGCACAACGCCGGCGAGGGTGGTGCCAGCCCGCGAACCGGTGGCGGTGCGGATCCGCTCATCCGCGCTGACCAGGTACTGCTGGACGACGGCGGCCGTGGCCGTCCGCTCCCCCGTGGCCAGCTGCGGCATTCCGGCGAGGGTCCGGACGCAGATTCCGCTGGCGATCTCGCCCCCTTCGTGGCCGCCCATGCCGTCCGCGACGGCGAACACGGGGTCGGAGGCGATGAAGGAATCCTCGTTGAGTTCCCGGCGCAGGCCACGGTCGGTGCCGTAGCCGCAGCTCAGTTGGAGTCCGGGCTCCCGGCCCGCTTCGGAAGTGGCGGCTGCCGGCTGGGAATTCATGCCTGTCCTAGGTGGAAGGTTCGGTCACCGAAGTGGACGGTGGACCCTGGGCGTACATAGGCGGGTTCCCCGGCCTGCAAGGCGGTACGGATGCCGTCCGGCGTGGTGACGGCGCTGCCGTTGGTGGAGTTGCGGTCCGTGACCCATACTCCCCCGTTGTCCTCACGCAGGTGCAGGTGGGTCTTGGAGATGGAACGGCCGGGGTCCGCCACTGCCAGCAGCTGTGCAATGTCTTCACCCGGAAAACCGCCGGGGTTCCGGCCGATGAGCGCCGTCCGGTCAAGCTGGAATTCGCGGCCGTCGTCGAGCCTGATGCGCATCACGGCCACTGGTGCCGGAACGGTTTGTCCGCGCATTTGGGTGCGGTCGTGGTCGTCATCGGGGTGGAGGGCCCAAGCCTGAACTTGCGGCGCAGGGTCCTGCAGGGGCTTGGTCTGAACCGGGGCGGGTGCCGGCTGGAAGTGTGTCGGGACGGGCGCGGCCTGGGGCTGGGCCTGTCCCTGTGTCGGGACGGGAACAGGCGCGGGCGCCACGGGGGGCTGCCACTGGTTCGGGTTATGGGGCGGCTGCGGGACGGCGGCAGGCTGGCTGAAACCTTGGTGCGGTTCCGCGGCTGGCGCGGTCACCGCCTGGCCGGGCCTGACGGCCGCGCCCGCAATCGGTGACGAAACCTGCTGCACGGGCGGGAGGTCCAGCGGTGCGAAACTGTAGGGCCCCTGGATGCCTCCGGTGGTGACGGGGTTCCGGCCGGCGTTGACATCGAACATGAGCGTCTTGGCCGCGGCATCGTGCCAGCCCCTAAGCTTGCCGTTCTTGTCCCAGGAGTTGGACACCACCACGAGGAAAGCCCAGGCGATACCGAGCATGCCGAGCGGCACGAGGATCCACAGCGCGGCCCCGAACCACTTGAAAACCACCACGAGCACCGTTGCAAGCACCGTCAGGAGGATGCCTGCCCCGGTGATGAGGCCGCGCAGGAACAGGGCTCCGGCGCCGGGGGCATAGCCGTCCTGGTCGGTGCTGCGGATGCCCATGAGCTGGTTGCCAATGGTGTTGCCGGAGCGGCCTTCGATTCCGAGCATCACCAGTGTGTAAACCACAGCGATGCCCACCGCAATGCTGCCCAGCAGCACAAGCATCGCTGTGTCGTAAATGATGTAGCCGCCGCTCTGGGTGCGGGTGATGCTGGCAAACCCGATGGTTAGCATCACTACAAGAACCGCGGCCGGCCCCACCCAGTCGAGCACCGCGGCGCCGAGCCGCCGTCCCGCCGCTGCGGGAACGATGTCCAGCTTGCCACCCATTCCGGTACCTCCCCCTTGTACGTGCGAGCCGTGCGTTTGCACACCGGCCAGGCGGCCGCCCTGCACAGGCACGCCCCGTCCGGGGGCGCCCCGTCCGGGGGCGCCCCGTCCGGGGGCACCCTGTCCATCAGGACCGTGTCCCTGGACCGATTGTCCGTGCACCGTCTGTTCCCGGAGGCCCGGCCCGGCGGCTTCCGTCCCGGCGTGCGCTACGGGGATACTACCGGGAATCGGACCGCCGTGCGCGGCCGCCCGCTCCATCAGCTCCCGCTGCGAGTGGTCGATGTTCCGGTCATTGCGGGCAGCCCGGTTGCTCAGCGGCGCGCCGCAGGACGGGCAGAACGCCGCTCCGGGACGTATCAACTGCTGGCAGCGCTGGCAGCGCTCGGCGTCATGGGTCATGGTTCGTTGCGGTTCTCTCGTAGGGTGCGCCTCAGCACGGTCTGTTCATTGTCCGGACCGGAAGTGGCCGGCCCCGAAGCGGAAGCACCCGCCGGTGCCGCCGGTGCCGGTCCGGTCACCGGGCCGTCCGGTTGCCTGACAGGGTGGCCGGACACCGGTCCCGGGCCACCGTCCACCCTACCCGCGGGCTCCGTTTTGGCAGTCCGGACAAGCCTGGGTCCCTTGAGCTTGAGCGCAGTCCGGCCGTCGGACAGGAGGGACCGGGGCGAGAACCGGGCAGCCTGGCGCCGCCAGAATCCAACAGTGGCGGTCATTTCCTTCAGCGAGCCGTCGACGATGGTCCAGTACTCCTGGACCTCCGCCTCGCTTGGCTGGCCGGCGCCGAAAATGGAGGCGTCGGCGCGCCGCGCCAGCAGGGCGGTTGTTCCGGCAGTCGCGGGAAAAGCTTCACCGAGGACGACGGCGGATTCCCGGCGGGTTGCCCGGGTGTCCAGGGCGGCACCCATGTCCGTGGCGAGGCTGACCACTTCGTTCCAGCCGCCGCCCACCCGCTGGGCCGGGTGCCCGTCGGAGAACCGGGCCCTGCGGCGCCGGCTCTTGAGCAGCGCGATGAGCAGAAGCGGCAGCGCCAGGATCGCAACGGGGATCAAGGCGATGCCGATTGCCGTGAGGATCGGTCCCCAGAACAGCCACGGGTTGTTCTTCTTCTCGTCAGCGTCCAGGGCGTCCGGGGAAGAGTCCGGCGGCAGGTCGGCCGGCTCCTGCGGCGGGGGCGGGGGCTGCAGGACCTGCGGTTTGGGCTTGGATTTGTTCTCGGGGTCCGGCGGAATGGGCACGTTGTCCTTGGGCGGGGTGGGGTCGAAGGAGACCCACCCGACACGGTCGAACGCGACCTCCACCCAGGCGTGGACATCCTTGCCGGTGATCTTTACTTCGCCGGCGCCGTTTTCCGGGCTCTTCGGGTCCGGGTAGAAGCCCATCACCACCCGCGACGGGATGCCCAGGTGCCGGAGCATCAGGGACATCGCCACGGCGTATTGTTCGTCGTCGCCCAGCATCTGCTTGGCGGTCAGGAGGCTCCTGATGCGCGCCGAGCCATGCCCTGAGACGCTGGGCAGCTGGCCTTCGTCGATCAGGCCGTTACTGAAGGCGCCCTTTTTCTGGAAATGGGCTTCGATCTGCCGGACACGGTCGATCGCCGTGGGGGCGTCGGCGGACAAATCGTTGGCCTGGGAGCCGACCACCGGCGGGACTTCCTGGGCATCCGGGAGCGCCACTTTGGCGAAGTCGTACTGGGTGAGCTGGCCGTGTTCGAGCTTGGCGGGGTCGGACACCTGCACGCTGTAGGCGTCGCCCTTCGCGAGGCCCCTGGTGGTGACCGCGGTGTCCGTTCCGGAGTTGAAGTAGAGCCCGGAGGCGGCTCCCGAGGACTCCCCGGTGAAGCTGATTCCGGTGGTGCGGCGGCCGCCGGGCAGGAAGTATCCCTGGTAGTCCTCGATGGTGATATCCAGGGTGTAATCGTTGCTGGGGACGATGCCGTCGGAGTCGGCCAAGGTGTTGAGGGACTTGGCATCCCCCACCTTGCTGAAGTTGCCGGAGCTGTCCGGGTCCATGTTGTAGTTGGTGCCGTTGAAGGCGTCAAGGGCCGCCAGACGGACGCGCCCGTCCCGGGGCAGGCCACTCACCACGAACAGGTTGTCATCCTTCTTGTCCTTGACGAAATTACGGAAGCTCGCCAGCGGAGTGATGTAGTCCTTCGGGTCGAACGGCGGAACGATCGCGTTGCGGAGTACCGTTCTGTCGTCGCTGGCCGTAACGAGCGGCGATGCCACCGCCGTGACGGCCACACAGGCCGCGATGACGCCCGCGGCGGACCCGAGCCGGCGGATCTTGGCGCGGCGTGCGGTGGAGGCATCCGCCTCCGGGCGGTTGACGGACACCTTTCGGGTGTCGTTGCGCCGGTGTGCGTCGCGTCGGAAGGTTGCCCAGGCCACAGCCACCACCGTGAGGGAGATTCCACGCTCCACGTTGAGGAAGCCGGCGTTGGTACTGAAGGCAATGCCGGTAACGAAGAGCACCAGCACAGGCAGGAGCGGCCAGTAAGGGCTCTTCAGCCGCCACGTCATCAGTCCTGCGGCCAGCGCTGTGATGAGGGCGCTGAGGAACGGGACAATGAGCATTCCGCCGGCTGTTCCCACCGGGACACCTACGGTCAGCATGTCCTTCCAGGCAAAGACGACGCCCAGCAGGAGGGTCCGCAGTGACTCGAGAGTGGGAACAAAGCCGGCGACGGCGGCATCGGGCACGGCAAACAGCGTTCCTAGAACCAGGTACGCGCCGAGTGTCGCTGCGGCGGTGATCAGGGCCCCGAGCCTGAAGTGGGCGTTGGCCGCGGCAATGCCCAGGCCCAGCAGGATGCCACCGAATCCGGCGATCAGGTAATAGGGGTCGCCGCCGAAGCTGAGGCTGAACCCGAGGACTCCAAGCCCCAGCAGGACCACCAGGGCACCGGCGTCGAGCGCGAAATGCCAGGCCGGCTGGCCGTCGCTGAAGGCGGACGGCTGCGATTGCGCGGGCTGCCTGCGCGGGCGGAATGCGGGCGCGGAGCTCATGCAGCCGCCTTTCTCAGGATGATGGCGAGGTCGGACAGGTCGGACAGCGTCAGGACTGTCAGGTCAGCGATGTTCGCGCGGGCCGGCGCGGCGCCGGTCTCAAGGCGGACGGCGAGGCTGCGCACTCCCGGCGGCACCGAAGCCGATGCCGAACGGAGCTGGGCGGGGGTGACTCGGCTGCCCACGACGAAGAAAACCACCGAAGCGTTCGGGACAGTGTCCGCCAGCGTACGGGCCAGGTCGACGGCGGTCTTCCGCATTGGGGAACCCACGATCCGGGTCATGTCGTCGAGCATGTTCCGGCCGGTCTCACACCGGAGCGGACCCTTCTGGGTGAGGACGTCCAGTTCGCGCTGTTCCCGGATGGCCTGGCGCCCGATCGAAGCGGCCGCGGAAACAGCGAGTTCGAATTCGTGCTCCGAGTCATATTCGTCCGTGTTGATGGACAGCGAGATGGCGAGGTGGGCGCGGCGCGTTTCCTCGAACTGGCGCACCATGAGTTTGTTGGTCCGCGCGGTGGTCTTCCAGTGGATGTGGCGGCGGTCGTCGCCCGGCACATAGTCACGGAGCGCGTGGAACGACACGTCGGCGCTGGACAGGTCCGTGGTGGGCATGCCCTCCAGGTCGCGGATGAAGCCAGCGGCGGAACCGGCCAGGGCAACGGTCCGCGGGTGTACGTAGAGGTCCTCAGGCTCAGTCCACAGCACCTGGCGCCGCAGCAGGTGCAGGGGGTCGGCGCGGACGGAGCGCACCGGGCCCACCACAATGACGGCGCGCCGGGCGGTGGGGATGGTGAAGAGGTCCTCATGGACCTGCTGCGGTTTCATCCGCGGCAGGTGAAAGACGGCGGTGGCCGCTCCCACGGGAAGCTCCAGCGCGGCCGGCAGGAGGGGACGCGCGGAGGTATTGGAGACAGCGATGCTGCCGACGGCGCTGTCGCCGACGGCCACGCGGGTCCTGGCGAGGTCCAGCACCACGCCGTAGGAGGAGCGCCCCAGGATGAATCCGACGGCAAGGACGAACAGGACGAGGGCAGCCACTGCGGCGGCCTTGGCTTCCTGCCAGCCATAGGCCTGGCCGACACTCCACAGCAGGATCGATGCGGCCAGGACGGACCAGCCCAGGACGCTGACCACCGAGAGAACCGGCCAGGCGTACGTCAACCAGAGCACCCGGACTTTCGACCAGGCGGGCGCGAGCACCAGGCCCGCCGTGCTGACGGCTTCGGACCACATGGCGGCCGGGCGTAGGCGCGAGGCCTTCCCGTCACCTGAAAACGGCCTTTTCAGGCGTTCAGCAAGCCGGGTCAACGGAGTGCTGCTGGACATATCTGTGCCTTTGTTCGCGCGGTGAATGTGCCGGAATGGTGGGCGGGCACCGCTTAGACGCCGGCGCGCTGCTGCGGGGCAGCCACATCGGACAGCACACGGGCCAGTACGGCTTCGGCGGTGGCGCCGGAGAATTCCGCTTCGGGGTCCATCACAAAGCGGTGCGTCCAGACGACGCCGGCGAGGTCCTTCACGTCGTCCGGCAGGACGAAGTTCCGCCCCTGGCTCGCGGCCCAGACTTTTGCGGCCCGGACCATGGCCAGGGCTCCGCGGACCGAGACGCCGAGCCGGGTCTCGGGTGCGTTGCGGGTTTCCTCGCACAGCCGTGAAATATATTCCAGCACGGCGGTGTCCACGTGTGTGGTCGCAGCGAGGTCGGCCATGTCAGCCACCGCCTGCGTGGTGATGACCGCGGAGAGCTCCTTGGACCGGTCTTTGAGGTTCGCTCCTCCCAGCAGCTGCACCGTGGACGCGTGGTCCGGGTACCCGATGGACGTTTTGATCAGGAACCGGTCCAGCTGGGCTTCGGGCAGACGGTAGGTGCCCGCCTGCTCGATCGGGTTCTGCGTGGCCATGACCATAAAGGGGCGGCCGGCTTCATACGTGGTGCCGTCCACCGTGACCCGTGATTCCTCCATGACCTCCAGGAGGGCGGACTGGGTCTTCGGCGACGCACGGTTGATCTCGTCGGCCAGGACGATGTTGTTGAAGATGGGTCCCTTGTGGAATTCGAACTTCTGGGTCTTCTGGTCGTAGATGGTCACACCCGTGACATCCGAGGGAAGCAGGTCCGGGGTGAACTGGATCCGGTTGTTGGACCCCTGCACGGTTGCCGCGAGGGCACGCGCCAGGGACGTCTTGCCGGTTCCGGGCGCATCTTCGAAGAGGACGTGCCCTTCGGCGAGCATGGCCGTGAAGGTCAGGCGGATGACGTGGGACTTGCCCAGCACGGCCTGTCCTACGTTGGCAACGAGCTTCTCGAACGTTCCTGCAAACCAGTCGGCCTGCTCAGTTGTCATGGTCATGGGTCAATCCTCTTCCGGGTTTCGGCTGACGCGACGGGCCGGTGCCCGCTTCGTCCAGCGATTAGTCTAATTGTTTGCTTGGGCCCTGATTACCTCAGCATTACCGCTGGGGCATGCCTGCCGGCGGGTTCGTGCCCAGGGACGTAGTGTCGCCGCGGGTGAAGTTGCCGGAGGCAGCACCCGACGTGAGGTGGTACCAGACCCTGCCGCTCCAGACCACGTAGTAGTCCGTCTGGGCTGTGTAACCCGTGTCGAACCACCGTCCGGGGCTGAGGCACTGATCGGGGTTGGTATCCCGGTAGCTGTCGGTTGTCCGGTTTGGTTCCGTGCAGGTCCTGACGGGCGTGGCCCGGATGTCCCACGACGTCGGCGCCGGCGGTGGCGGCTCCGCGCCGCTGCGCGAGGTATCGCTGCCGATGCGCCCCGCCTGGCCCGCGCTGATCGCGCGGACCCGCAGTGTGTGCGTCTCGCTGAAGCCGACGGTCTTCGAGAACGACCGCTGCCCGGTGTCCTGCCAGCCTCCACCGTCCAGGCTGTACTGGTAGCCCGTCACTGCCCGGCCGTTGCCGCTGGGCTCGTTCCAGTTCCAGGACACTGTCCTGTCCCCCACGCCGCTGCTGTTGCTGCCCGTCACAGTCGGCGCGAAGGCGAGCCCGTAAGGGTTGACGGTGTTGGAGGCAGGGCTTGCGTCGCCGGCGGTGGTACTGCGGGACGAGACGGCCCACACGACGACGGCGGTAGCGGTGCCGTTGGCAGCCGGGACGACTGCTCCGCCGGCAGCAATGTTGCCGCTGCCGCCACCCGACGTCAGCCGGTACTTGTAGGTGATCTCGCCGGGAGTCGATCCGTTGCGCTGGGCATCGGTCAACACGGGGAACCTCACGTCAATCTTTCCGCCGTCTCCGCCGGTATCGACGAGGGTCGCGGTGGGTTTGCCCACCATGTCCGGCTTGCCCACTGCCCGGACGGCCGCGGACTGTGCGCTCGTGCCGGACGTGCCGGCCTTGTTGGTGGCCGACACGGTGAAGGTGTAGCCCGACTCGGAGTTGTCCACCGTGACGTTCTGCGACGTCCCGGCGACCTGCTGGGTGGCGACGACGGCCCCGCCCCTCAGCGTGGTCAGTGTGTACGCCGAGATGGCGTCGCCATTGTTGTTGGGTGCCGTCCAGGTCACCCTGAGCTGGCTCTGCGTACCCACCGAGTTTGCCGCCGTCGCGCTGGGAGCGGCCGGGGTGACCGGGACGCCGGCGGGGATTTCGGCGGCGGAGTAGGCACTCCACTCGGAGGGCTCCTTGGCATCGTTCCGCGCCAGGACACGGACCTTATAGGAAACGCCGTTCTGCAGCCCCTTCCACACATAGCTGAGTGAGGTCAGGTTCTGGATCTGGGCGTTCTGCCCGGCGGGCGCCGGGGAGATCTCCAGGTCGTATGACTTGACGGGCGAGCCCTTGCTGGCCGGCGCCGTCCACGTCACGCTGAGCTGCTTGTCCCCGAACTTCAGCGCAGGGGCAACCGGGGTGTCGGGCTTGACGTCCGGACGGACCTCGGCCGAAGCCGGTGACCGGTCGGACTCGCCGAACTCATTCGTGGCTGTGACCTGGAAGTGGTACTTGGTGTTGTTGGTCAAACCCGTGAGCGTGCACGAGTTTGCCGGGCATTCCTGCCGGTAGCCGCCCTCGCCGTAGACCGTGTACTTGGTAATGGGCGAGCCGCGGTCCGCCGGCGCGGTCCAGTTCAGCAAGGCAGTCTGATCGCCAACGCTCTGCGCCTGCGGCGTGGCAGGGGCCAGCGGCTTGTCCTTGACCGTCAGGCGGATGCGCGCCGTGGCATGCCGGGAGGTCTCCCCCGTCTTGTCCTCAACGGTGTAGGCCACCACGAGTGTCCCGGTAAAACCGGAAGCAGGCGTCACGTTCACGTCACCGCCGGCCACCTCGACGTTGCCGAGTCCGGTTTCGACGCCGGCCTCCACGATTTTCAGCGGAGTCTCCGGGAACGGGTTGGAATCGTTGGCCAGGACGTTTACGGATACGGTCTTGCCGGCGGCCGCGTTGGGTTCAACATCGTCGCTGGCAACGGGCTTGGGCCGGTTGGACGCGGTGACCGCCAGTTGGAATGTTGCAGTTGTTTCGAGTCCCCGGGGATCCTTTGCCTTGATCTGCACCGCCCCTGCAGTGCCGGTGGCCGTTGAGCCGTCCACGGACGCCTTAAGGGTCTTGCCTTCAATGCGGGCATTGAAACCGGCCGGACCGTTCCCCACCAGCTCGTACTTCATGTTGTCGACGTCATCGCGGTCGGGGTCGGACGTGAGCCGGCCCAGGTCGGTGTCCGCTGATTCGCCCTTTGGTACATCCACCGAGCTTCCCAGCAGGGTGGGCGGGTTATTCCGGTTCGGGTCCGGCATGACCTTGGTCCGGATGCTGAGGGTTGATTTGAGGCCCTGCGGATCATCCGGGCCGGTACCGTCGGTGACTTCAAAGCTGATGGAGCCAGGCCCCACGTAGTCCTGGCCCGCGGTGTAGTTGATGGCAGTACCGTTACCGGCAACCGGGTCACCGCCGTCGGAGCCGATGAGCTTGATCCGGTCCGTCTGGGTCAGCCGCGGCGACTTTCCGTCGCGGACCTTCACCCATTCCTTCAGGTCCACGGTAACCGATTGGCCGGCAATGACCTCGACCACCTCGTCCTTGGCCAGCGTCGGCACCTGCTGTCCCACGCCGGGCACCCAGATGATGGCGGTGGATTTCTGGCCGTCCACGTCCTCGACCGTGTACGGAATGAGCTGGGGCTGCTCGGTCAGCTCCACCACCATGTTGCCGTCGGTTCCCGGCCGGGCGGTGGTGGCTTCCGTGGCGATCTTCAGGTTCTCGCCCACGCCGTCCGGATCCTCGTCGTTCTTCAACACGGGCACGTCAACGGCAGTCTTGCCCAGGGTCTGGGCGGACGTCACACGGTCATCCCGTGCGATCGGTGCCTGGAGCGGAACGTCACCGCGGACGTTGACCCGGATGGTGGCCTGCGCCGACGCTCCGCGGTCATCGACGATCGTATAGCGGACGTTGACTATGCCCTCGCTCGCCGGCGCCTGCACGAGGATGCGTCCGCTCGCCTTGCTCACGGTCGCCTGGAGTTCCGCGGGAGCTTCGATGCCGTCGGCCACAATCCCGATGGGGTCGCCGTCGGGGTCCGTGTCGTTGCCTGCGGCATCCACGGCGATCTGGCGTCCCGGACGGACCTGGACATCGTCGTCGACGGGGGTGGGTTTCTGGTTTGCGTCGCCCCGCGGGGCAATGCCCACGGTCACCGTGCCGGTATTGACGGCGCCCTGCCGGTCAACCACCTTGTAGCGGAAGGTGTCCGTACCTGCGCCGTCACCGGCTGCGGTGAAGTCGATGAAGTTGCTGCCGACGGTGGCGGTGCCCATGTTGGGGGTGCTGTCGATGCCGGTCAGCTGCACCGAGTCGCCGTCGGGATCGATCCCGTCCAGTTCCACCGGGATGCGGACCGAGCCGGCCGCCACCACCCTTGCCGTCAGGTTCTTTGGCTGCGGCCGGGAGTTCTCGGCGCCTTCCAGCGGCAGGACGTGGATGGTGACCGCCGCGGCGCTCTTCTGGCCCTGCGGGTCAACGGCGTTGTAGATGGCGCGGACCGTCTTGGGCTGGGAACCGGCGATGAATCGCAACGTGTTCTCCGACACGAAACTCTTGCCGTCCTCCGCCGGCACCGCCTGCGGCAGCACCGGATCCACAGTCAGTTTCTGGCCCTGCGGATGGGTGTCGTTGGCCAGCACGGGAATGGTGACGACGTCGTTGACGCGGACGTTGACTTCGTCCGGTTTCGGCTGGGGCGCTTCGAGGACGGCGGGCGCCGGCACCGGCACCACGGAGACGCTGCCGGTGGCGGACTTGCGGCCGTTGGACATCGTGTAGTTGAACAGGAAGGGCTCTTTGGTGCCCAGCACGTCGGTGATCCGCAGCACGCTGTGGTCGATCACGCTTACGGATGCCCTGGTGTTGTCCGGAAGCTGGACCGATTGCAGCACCAGCACGCCGCCGGAGGGATCGGAGTCGTTGGCCAGGGGGTCCAGGAGCACGCTTCCGCCGGTCGGCATCAGCGCCACGTCATGGACGGCCACCGGGTCGCCGGTGTCCTTCCCTGATTCCACATCCACGCGGATGAGTCCCTGGCTGCTTTGCGGGCCGTTGCTGGCGATGTAGGTCAGGTACACCGGGCCGGCTGTCTCGCTGCGGAACGTGAAAGTTCCGCCGTCGGTGACGGGGCCGAGTTCGGCCGGGCCGGAGGCTTCCACCTGGGCGAGCCGCAAGGCGCCGCCATTGGGGTCGACGTCGTTCTTCAGCGGAGCGATCACCAGGTCCTGGCCGACGACGGCGGTGACGTGGTCAGCGTTGACAACCGGCGCCAGCGCGCCGGGCGGCTGAACGTTCACCACCACCTGTCCGGTGGTGGTGTCGCGGCCGTCCCACACGGACACCGTGACGGTTTTCTTGCCTGGTGCGGCCCCCGAATCCTGGTAGGTGAGCAGCCCGTCGCGGCGGACCTTGACCTGGTCCTGCTCGTTGTCTGCCTTGGCGTCCAGCAGCACGAGGTCGTCGCCGTCGGGGTCCGCCCAGTCGGTGAGGATGTTCTGGCTGACGGTCTTCCCCTGCTCCACCAGCATGGTGGTGGGCTCACCGCGCTTGAAGACGGGCGGCTTGTTTTCGTCAGGACCCACGACGTTCAGGGATACCTGCCCGCCGGCGGACAGGCCCCGGCCGTCCGCCGCGTTGTAGCTGAAAGTTTCGGAGCCGGGCTTGGCGTCGGCCGGAACCGTGATCTGGAAGGCCGTTCCGCCATAGATGTTCTGGAGCGTGCCTGAAGCGGGCCCGGAGCCCCCGACGGACGCCGTCAGGACATCACCGTCGGGGTCGGAGTCGTTGTCCAGCACGGGGAGGATGGTGGTGCGCCCCGGCCGGACGCCGACGGTGTCAGCCTTGGTTTCCGGCGGCCGGTTGGGTTTGGTCCGGTCCGGCAGGATATTGATGGTGTTGTTGTCCGCGGATTCCTGGTCCTGGTCATCGGACTGGTTCTTGGGCGG
Source organism: Arthrobacter sp. GW460-12-1-14-TSB2 (assembly GCF_059423525.1). Lineage (NCBI taxonomy): Bacteria > Bacillati > Actinomycetota > Actinomycetes > Micrococcales > Micrococcaceae > Arthrobacter > Arthrobacter sp. GW460-12-1-14-TSB2. The sequence goes on along the minus strand of NZ_JBWKYC010000035.1, from coordinate 291 downwards.
GATGACGTCGTCCCAGTTGTTGACCAGCTGCATGTTCTGGTTGACCAGCCACACATTGCCCGAGTTCACATCGTTCAGCACCACCAGGTCCCGGTTCACCCGGAACACATACGACGGCGACGCACTCGCCTTGGGCACCTCCACGTTCTTATCATCGGCATCATTCACACAGTCCCGGACATACTTGTTCGCCCCCGACCACGCCGCATGGACGCACCCGCCCAGCTGCACCGGAGCCGCCGGCACACCCTCACCATCAAAGGACACCGTCTTCGCCGTCGACCCGTCCAA
>NZ_JBWKYC010000034.1:0-29932 GCF_059423525.1 Arthrobacter sp. GW460-12-1-14-TSB2 | reverse complement strand
AGTGCCTTGACGGTGTCCGGGTGGTCGGCGGCGAACTTCTTGCTCACGATCAGGATGGTGGTGGGGAACTCGCCCGGCTTGCCCGTCAGCGACCCGTCCCACAGGTCCTTCTCATCCACGAGGACCTTGGCGCCGGCCTGCAGCACCAGCCGGGACGCCCAGGGCTCGGGCAGCCACGCGCCGTCGAGCTTGCCGTCCTGGAACAGCTTCAGGGTCTGGGCGTTCTCGGTGGGGTTGATGGCAACGTCGCCGCTGCCGTCGGTGTTGGTCTTGTAGCCCTGGGCGGACAGCCAGGCCCGCAGCGCCACGTCCTGGGTCCCGCCCAGCTGCGGCGTGGAGAGGGTCTTGCCCTTCAAATCCGCCGCAGCGGCAATCTCCGGCTTCACCACCAGCTGCGGGCCGCCTGCAGCGGCGCCGGCGATGATGCTGACGGACTCGCCCTTGCTCTTCACGAACGAGTTGATCGCCGGGTTCGGGCCGATGTACGTCGCATCGATCGCGCCGGCATTCAGCGCCTCGATCGCGGCCGGGCCGGCGTTGAACACCTGCGTGCTCAGCTTGGTCTCACCCAGGCTCCTGGCAATGAAACCCTGCTTCACGCCCACCAGCGCCGGGGCATGGGTGACGTTGCCGAAATAGCCCAGCTTCAACTCAGCAGCAGGCGTCGGAGCGGGGGCCGCTGCCTGGGCTGAGGAATCACGGGACAGGGTTGACGCCACCACGGCACCGGCGGCAATGAGCAGCACCAGGCCGAGGGCAACCAGGACCTCCACGGCGCGCTTGCGCTTCGGGTTGTTGCTCTCTCCTGCCACGATGCGGATCATTCCGGGCTGGGGACTTGTCATTGTTTCACCATAGGGAGTGACATAAACCCGTTCAATGAAGCGGAAACGGGGGGTCACGCGGGTTCATCTAGCGTCACATTCGGACGCCCTTAGGCAGCACGGCTAGGCGACGTAGGCGTCGGCTGCCGCAAGGGCATCATCAAGAATGGCAAGGCCCGCGGCGGCGTCGGAGCGGTCCACGTTGAGCGGTGGCGCCACATGGACCCGGTTGCCCAGGACCAGCGGCAACAGGCCGCGCACAAGGCACGCCTTGACGACCGAGACCATCGGTGCGTTCGCCGTACCAGTGGCCCCGGCCGGCACAAGCGGCTCTTTGGTCTGCCGGTCGCGGACCAGTTCGAGGGACCAGAGGCCGCCGATGCCGCGGACGTCCCCGACGGACCCGTGCTTGTCGGCGAGCGCCCTGAGCCCTGGCCCCAGGACGTCCGCGCCGAGGCGGGCAGCTGCTGCGACTGTGTCCTCCTCGTGCATGGCATTGATGGCGCCGACGGCGGCTGCGCAGGCGAGCGGGTGGCCGCTGTAGGTCAGGCCCGCCGGGTACGGGCGCTTGGTGAACATCTCGTAGATCGCATCCCCCACGAGCACGCCGCCCAGCGGCACGTACCCGGAGTTAACGCCCTTCGCAAACGCCATCAGATCGGGCGCCACGCCGTCGTGGTCGACGCCGAACCAGGCGCCCGTGCGTCCGAAACCGACCATGACCTCGTCCGCGATGTAGACGATGCCGTGGCGGTCACACAGCTCGCGAACCCCCCGCAGGTAGCCGGCCGGTGGCACGATGACGCCCGAGCTGCCGATCACAGATTCCAGGACCAGGCCTGCGATCGTCGACGGGCCTTCCAGGAGGATGACCTGTTCGAGGTGGGCGAGTGCCCGCTCCGATTCCTCCTCCGGGGTGCTCGACCCGAACGCCGACCGGTACAGGAAGGGCCCGAAGAAGTGGACGGCACCGGCCGAGCCCGTGTCCGAGGCCCAGCGGCGAGGGTCGCCGGTGAGGTGGATGGAGGCCGCCGTCGAGCCGTGGTACGACCGGTAGGCGGCGAGCACTTTGGGCCGTCCGGTGTAGAGCCGCGCCATCCGGACCGCATGCTCGATGGCCTCTGTCCCGCCGGTGGTGAACAGCACGTGCCCGAGGCCCTTCGGTGCGACCTCCACAATCAGCCGTGCTGCCTCGCTCCGGACATCGGACGCATGGCCGGGTGCGAGCGTGCACAGGCGGTCGGCCTGCTCCTTGATCGCAGCCACAATGCGCGGATGCTGGTGGCCGAGGTTGGTGAACACCAGTTGCGAGCTGAAGTCCAGGTAGCGCCGTCCGGTGTCGTCGATCACGTAGCTCCCGGAACCACCGACCAGGGTGGGCACGTCGCGCGGCCCCTGCGCCACCCAGGGGTGGAAGACCAAGTCGTCGGGATTCATGACATCCTCCGTTTCTCTTCGTTGGGCTGCCCGGGTTCAGTCGCCTTTGACGTTGACGAGCTGCCGGAGCCTGTGGCCGATCCTCACCAGGTCCTGCGCGTCGCGCATGACGACGTCGATGGGCTTGTACGCCGCCGGAATCTCGTCGATGAAGGCTTCGGTGGCTCGGAATTCAATCCCCTGCATGGCCCTTTTCAGCTCAGCAAGGGAGAACGCCTTACGCGCCGCTGTCCGCGAGTACTCGCGGCCTGCACCGTGCGGCGAGGAATTCAGCGCCACGCGGTTGCCAAGCCCGGCCACTACATACGACGCCGTTCCCATGGAACCGGGAATGAGTCCGGGATCGCCGCGCTCGGCTTTGATGGCCCCCTTCCGGGACACCCAGACGGACTTGCCGTAGTGCGTCTCCTGCCGGGTGAAGTTGTGGTGGCAGTTGATCCGTTCCCGTTCCAGCACCTTTCCGCCCGTCCAGTTGCCGAACTGGCTGATCACGCGGTCCATCATTTCCTCACGGTTCAGCAGGGCGAACTGCTGGGCCCAGTGCAGTTCCTCGATGTACCGTCTGAACTCGGCCGTGCCCTCTTCCAGGTAGGCGAGGTCGGCATCGGGAAGAGCGATGCGTTTCTCCCGCGTGACGCGCTGCGCGACGCTGATGTGGTGCTGCGCGATCTTGTTGCCAACACCGCGGGAACCGGAGTGCAGGAACAGCCAGATGGCATCCGTCTCGTCCGCGCAGACCTCGATGAAATGGTTGCCTGATCCCAGCGAGCCAAGCTGGAGCTCCCACTTCGGGACGTACTGGCCGGGATCAAACCTGGCCTTGGCAGCCTGCCTCCTCAGCTCCGCGATGCGTGGTTCGGCCGTGGCCATGACCCTGCGGTTGTTGTGTCCGGCCGAAAGCGGGATGACGTTCTCGATGGCCTCCCGCAGGCGTTTCCGGTCCGAAGGGAGGTCGTTGAGGAAGTACTGCGTCCTGACGGCAATCATGCCGCAGCCGATGTCCACCCCCACCGCGGCCGGAATCACGGCGCCCAGGGTGGGGATGACGGAGCCCACCGTGGCGCCCTTTCCCAGGTGGGCGTCCGGCATCAGCGCCAGATGCGGATAAATGAAGGGCAGCCGGGACGTTCTCACGGCTTGCTCCCGCGTCTGTGCGTCCAGGATGGAAGCCCAGTTGATGAGCCGGCTGTTGATGCGTTCCACGATCTTCCCTCCCGGCGGGATAGGGCGAAAGTAAGGCCGGGGCCCCGCTGTGTCAACACCCCCGCGGCGACTCATGGGAGGGCAGCCCGGCAGCCATTGCTGACCGGGCAGCGTCTTGCCTGTGAGCGGGAGAGTTACAAGGTCAGGGCGAGGCTGGGCGCACCACGATGGACGAGCCACACTGGTTGATGATGGCGCCCGAACTCGAGGCTGCGGAGGCGGTTTTCGTACCGGTGGCGGACGTGTCGGTCAGCGCGAGGGAGTCGACCTCGATGGCCGCGTTCGACTTGGAGGCAATGCTCGACGTTACATCGCCGACCTCGGCCGTCCCCAACGGAGGCGTGAAGGTCGTTGTCGCCGAGTTGGTGCCGTTCCTCACGCCGTGTGCGGTCAACAGCAATGCTCCCGGCGTCACCGGAGTGACCGACGGGGCCCTCACATTCGGGTAAGCCACCCCGCTGTTGGTGTCAGTGGAGGGCGTGACGTCCAGCGGTGTGGTGGGGTCTGCGCCCTGCACGGCAACCGTCGCCCAGGCATACCTGGAAGTGGGCTCAGGCACGCTCGGCGCTGTATCGCCTGACTGCATCACCCGATACCAGACCGCCTGGTGCGCTGAGGTGGATCCGGCGCTGGTGAAGTCGGCGATTGCCCGCGTCCACCCGGCGGGAGTCGTGCTGTTCGCGGACCCGGACACGGTCACCTGCGAGAACAGGAAGACTGTATCGCCGGGCTGCCAGCCTGCTGGCAGGGTGGGCGTGTAGGAGCCCGAAGCGGTCAGCTCGCCCGCTCCGGTTGCCGACGACCGGACAGAGAGCGGTGTCGATGTCGGTGTGGGGGTTGGCGTTGGGCTCGGCGATGGCGTTGGTGTTGGCGAAGGCGAGGGGCTCGGCGAAGGCGTTGGTGTTGGCGAAGGCGAGGGTGCCGGCCGGGTGAGCGTGAAACTGTCAGTGAAGGTCCCGCCCGAGGCGCCGACGAACTGGCCGGTCAGCGTCGTATCGGTCACGGACACCTTCAGGAAGCCATACGTCGGGTTGTTGTTGCTGCCCATGAACCGCTGGAAGTACGGCGCCGTCGTCGTGTTGCTCTCGCTGTTGATCGACTTGCCGCCCGAACCCACTGTGGCGAGGATCGTCCCGGTGCCGGCGGCGAACTGGCCGGTCGGGTTCGTGTCGGCGACACAGTCGGGGTTGAAGCTGCTGACGGGGATCGCTGTGCACGTGCCCTGGAGCGCGAGCGGGTAGCTGCGTGCGTACGCGTGGTCGTGCGCCTGAAGGTAGAGGTCCACCTTCTTGGCCACCAGCAGGTTCATCAGGTCAGGACTGGCGGCGCAGGGGTAGTTGACCATCGACAGGCAATACATGTGCATCCCGACGACGACGAACGGGATCCCGGCAGCCCGTGCTGCGTCGATTGCGGATGACACGAAGTTGTAGCCCTGCGTGCCGGCCTTGTAGGACCAGTCGAGGCTGGTTCCGTCGAAGGACAGCTTCGGGGACACCATGATTGTCCGGACCAGTGGGCTGCCCGCCGGGTAGTCCGAGTAGAACTGCTGGCCGTAGGTTCCGGTCACGCCGAGGCGGTCCGGGAGGCACTCGGCAAAGTTCGACCACACCCCGTCAGGTCCGTTGTCCTCATGGTTCCCGGACAAAAGCTCATAGGGCATCGTCCCGGCGTGCTGCGTGACGAACGAGCACCAGGACGACTCCGGGGTGATCTCGGAATAGGACATGTCGCCGAGGTTGTACATCGCCGCGAGCCCCGCACTGCTTGCAGCGTCGATCACCTTGCCGGTCCTCGTGTTGCCGCCGGTGTCGCCGACGAACCCCAGGCTCACCGAGGCTGCGGCGGTGGCCGGAGTCTCTTCCGATGTGGCGAGGACGAAGGCATTGGCGAGAACGAGTATGCCGCCGAGCAAGACGGCCATCGCCCGGCGAAGTGGGCGGCGCACGAGCCGGCGGTCGTTCATTGACAGCTCCATTCGGTCGCGCGGCGCAGCCCGTTGGCTGCCGCCGAGAACCCGACGACAACAGTGGTGGCGCCCTGCCGGGACACCGAGGTGGCCGACCCGGACACGCCGGTGAACTTTCCGTCCGAACCCGGAGGCAGGATCGAGACGCTCTTACCCGCCCACATCACCGCCTGCGGTCGGGACGCGCGGAAGGACGGCTTGCTGCCCGTTCCCACGGACACCCCCGAGACGCCCGCCACTGCGCCCGAGTCGGGGCCGGCGGCTGCCGCTCCCAGGTCGTTGATCCGGCCTTGGACGTCCCAGGCGACGGCGTGGGTTCCCCCGGGCACGGCACTCTGGCCGAGCGCCTGGCCGGCGGAGTCGATCCCGAGCACCACGCCGCCCCGCCCGGCAATGGTGGGCAGGGTTCTCGGGGTGCCAGCCTGCGTCCACAGGACCGGCGTACCGCCGTCGGCGAGGGCCACCCCGCCGATCGTGCCGTCCGCGCCGATCGCGAACGCATGACCGCCCTCTGCCCCGGAGGGAAGCCCAAGGTCGCTGGGTGCCGCAGTAACTGAGGACCAGACAGCGGGGCGCTCGTTCTCGTCGGCGCCCGGCCCGTCGGAGTGCTCCTCGTCGCTGATCAGCGCCCCGACGACGACGCCGCTGTCCGACACCATCGAGGGGAGCGCGATGTCACCGGGGCTCACGGGGAGTTGGTGGTACACCCCGTCCTGCCACCACCAGCCCACCAGCACCTCATGCGTGTCGTCATACCCCGTGCCGACGACGACTCCGCTCTGGTTCACGGAGGTGGGGGCCACAGCCTGGAGCGGGATCGCCAGCGGGGTCGGCTGGCCATCCCGCCAGAGTACGGGTGCGGACCCGCCTGCAGCAGTGTCGGTGATGCCGACGACCAAGCCATTGCTGCTCGCAGCGATCGCGTTGCTCCCCGGCCCACCCAGGCCGGCGAGCAGCCGCACCCCACAGTTCATCGCAGGGCGCATGTCACTCCCGGCAGCCGACGCCGCCACGGGCACCATGACCAGGCCACCCTCCAACGCAAGCAGCAGCGCGGTCACCAGTGCCTGAGGCCGCGTACCCGGTGACCTGCGCGGGTGAGGACCGGCCGGGCGGTCACCTCCCCGCCCTACGCCAAGCCAGGAAGTCCTGCGGCCTGGACCACGTACGCCCATGTGAAGAAATCGATGGTCTATCAATGTTCCCCCCGGAGTTGAACCCTGTATATCCAGCAGCATCTGCAGCACAATCGATAATTGCCATGGTCGCCCTGTGATGACGAGCCTAGGGTTCAGCTCAAGCGGGTGTCACGAGTAACAGGTACCTACTTCGAAGCATATTTAGGAGGTACTCACCTCTGGTCCTTGCGAGTACTCACCATGGGGGTGTGACCTCGGGAGCTTGAGCAGGAGCCCCGTCACTGTCTGGTCCGTCCCCGCCCGGACGGCAACCCCGCCGGGACTTTAGCCACACCCCAGCGGGCTCAGGGGTAATTCAGTCCTGCATGCGCTCCAGGCGGTACGTCAGTTTCGCCTCACGTTTGGGGTCGTCCCCCAGGGATTTGGTGCGCGCAATGTAGTCCACGCCCCAGGTCTTCAGCAGGAAGTCGTCGGCAATCCGGACGTGGCCGGCGGGGAACTTGTAGTCCATTCTCTTGGCCACCCCGGACCAGTCGGCGGTGCCGAAGAGCTCCTCGGCATCGGCCACTGTCCGCACACCGTTGGCGGCAAGCAGGTCCCCCAGCCAGCCGTACTGCCGGGCCTGGCTCCTGGGGTGTTCGGAGAGCAACCGGGCCAGCATGTCCTGGAGGATGTCCCCGGTGAGCTCGGTTGCGGCGGGGTTGGCGGCGAACTCGGCCGTGCTTTCGGCCTGACGGCGTTTGACGATGTCGTTGATCGCCGAGAACTGGGCGTCCGCGAGTTCGATGAGGGTTGACGCCATGGTGAACGCGCGGTCCACTTCCGCGTTGGCCTCCGCGAGGCTCTTGTAGCGGATGTCATGCTCGAAGGCAGCCCATGCATGCTGCAGCACGGTGCGGATTTGGACTTCGAAGCGATCCCCGATGAACGGCTGGCAGCCCACGGGAACGTTCTCGGCAGGGACTTCCAGGATCAGGTGCCGGCCGGCGTAGCCGATCTGGCCGTTGCGCCGCTGGGAGCTTGTTTTGTCATCGTCCTCGCGGCAGTTGAACTGCCCCTTGAGTGCCGTTGCAACGTCAGCGATGTCGGGTTCGAGGAACATGATCACCCGGACACCGATGAGGTCGTCGAGCTGCTCGAGTCCGTGTTCATACTTGAATCTGCCGTCCGCAGTGAGCCGGTCCAGCTTTCCCTTGACCGAACCGGGGTCCTTGACCCGGGCCTGCACGGTGTGGTGGTTGAGGCCGTCGTCGCGGAGCCGGGCGCGGATGGCATGCCCGATGGCATCGGAAGCCGCATTCAGCCGGGGCAGCAGCGCACTGTATTGCTCCAGGGAGCTGGCAACAATGGAATCATGATCTTCCAACCGGTCCCCCTCAGATCGTCGCGCAGCGCATCTACCCAGCAGAGTATCCAAGGCAGCGGTTTTCAGCTACTGCCGGGCTCCGGGTCCTCCGGATAAAAACAGCGGCCTGTTCGCAGAACCTGTCCTCGAGGGTCAGGTTTGGCGAACAAGCCGCTGTTTCGTGCTGCAGGAATCAGATCGAGTAGCGCTCATCCTCGTGGTCGCCCGGGTGGTCATTGACCAGGCCGGCGGCCAGGGTGTTGCCGTCCAGCGGATCAATCACCAGGAAAGCACCGGTGCGGCGGTGGTGAAGGTAGTTTTCCAGCGGCAGCGGGGCGGCGAGCCGGAGCTGCGCGTGGCCGATGTCGTTGAGTTCCAGGCTGGACGCGCCCTCAAGTTTGAAGGTGGCGAGGTCCAGTTTGCCGCTGACGCTGCGGACCAGGGCCTGCACGGTCCGGGTGCCGTGCTTGACCAGCACCTTGGCGCCTTCGCGGAGCGGCTTCGGGGACAGCCAGCACAGCGCGGCGTAGAGGTCTGCCGAGGCTTCGCGGACGGTGCCTGCGGCGGCGATGGTGTCACCGCGGGCGACGTCGAACTCGTCTGCCAGGCGCAGCGCCACGGACTGCGGCGCAACCGCTTCGGTGAGCTCGGCGCCCGCGAAGTCGATGCCCGTCACCGTGGTGGTGCGCGGGTCCTGGCCGGGGGTCAGTACGCTGACCTTGTCGCCCACCTTCACCGAGCCTTCAGTGATCTGCCCGGCGTACGCGCGGTAGTCGCGGTAAGCCTCGACGTCGAGTCCGCCGGCAACCGCGTCGGGAGCCAGTGCCCCCTGCGGCCGGATGACCAGCTGCACGGGGAAGCGGAAGCTCTCCAGGTGGCTTTCCAGTTCGTCGGCGGCGGGCAGGGTCTCGAGCACCTCGAGCAGCGCCGGCCCGGTGTACCAGGGGGTGCGCTCCGAGCGCTCCACCACGTTGTCGCCGTTGAGCGCGGACACCGGAACCACCAGCAGGTCGGTGATCCCATCGGAACCGAGGCCCAGCTCGCGGCCCACCTGCTGCACGTCGGCTTCGATCTCGCGGAACACGGACTCGCTGAAGTCCACCAGGTCGATCTTGTTCACGGCCACAATCACATGGGCCACGCGCAGCAGCTGCAGCACGGACAAGTGACGGCGGGTCTGCTCCAGGACACCCTTGCGGGCGTCGATGAGTACGACGACGGCATCCGCGGTGGACGCGCCGGTCACCGTGTTCTTGGTGTACTGCACGTGCCCGGGGCAGTCGGCCAGGATGAAGCTGCGGCGGTCCGTGGCGAAGTAGCGGTAGGCGACGTCGATGGTGATGCCCTGCTCGCGCTCGGCGCGGAGGCCGTCGGTCAGCAGTGCCAGGTCGATGCCGCCTGCCGAGCCCCCGAAGCCGCGGTCTGCGGACGTGCGGGCAACGGCGTCGAGCTGGTCGGCCAGGATTGCCTTGGAGTCGTGCAGAAGGCGGCCCACCAAGGTGGACTTGCCGTCGTCGACCGATCCGGCGGTAGCGAAGCGGAACAGCGAAGCGTGCGCGAGCGGTGCCTCGTCAAGAAGGGCAGCCGCGCGGGCTGTATCGATTTCGGTGCTCATTAGAAATAGCCATCCTTCTTGCGGTCTTCCATGGCGGCCTCGGAGATGCGGTCATCCGCACGGGTGGCGCCACGTTCGGTGATGGTGGAGGCGGCAACTTCAATGACGACGTCGCGCACCGTGGCGGCGGCTGACTCAACAGCGCCGGTGCAGGACATGTCGCCCACGGTCCGGTAACGGACGGTTTTGGTGATGACTTCCTCATCGGGGCGCGGCTGGGACACTTCGCCCACGGCGCGCCACATGCCGTCGCGGGCAAAGACCTCGCGGTCATGGGCGTAGTACAGGCCGGGCAGCTCGATGTTTTCGCGCTCGATGTAGCGCCACACATCCAGCTCGGTCCAGTTGCTGATGGGGAACGCGCGCACGTGCTGGCCCACGGTGTGGCGGCCGTTGTACAGGTTCCACAGCTCGGGACGCTGGTTGCGCGGGTCCCACTGGCCGAATTCGTCGCGGAGGCTCAGGATGCGCTCCTTGGCGCGGGCCTTGTCCTCGTCGCGGCGGCCGCCACCGAAGACGGCGTCGAACTTGTTGCGCTGGATCGCGTCCAGCAGCGGGACGGTCTGCAGCGGGTTGCGGGTTCCGTCGGCACGCTCGGCCAGTTCGCCTGAATCGATGAATTCCTGGACCGAGCCGACAACCAGCTTCAGGCCAAGGCGCTCAACAGTGCGGTCGCGGAAGTCGATGACCTCGGGAAAGTTGTGTCCGGTGTCCACGTGCAGCACGGGGAAGGGAACCTTGCCCGGCCAGAACGCCTTGGTGGCGAGGTGCAGCATGACCACGGAGTCCTTGCCGCCGGAGAACAGCAGCGCAGGCTTCTCGAACTCGGCCACTACCTCGCGGATGATGTGGATGGCCTCGGACTCGAGGGTGTCCAGCGAGGAAAGGCGACGTGACTCCAGAGCCGGAGCGGCAGATGCCGCCCCGGGAGTGGCATCGGGGTCGACGGCCACGGAAGTTGGGAAGTTGCTCATACGTGTAGTCCGCATTCTGTCTTGTCGGTTCCTGCCCAGCGGCCGGCGCGGGGGTCATCGCCGGGCGCTACCTTGCGGGTGCAGGGCTGGCAGCCAATGGACGGGTAGCCCTGTGAAAGCAGCGGGTTGACGGGAAGGAGGTTGTCGTCGGAGTACTGCACCAGCTGGTCGAAGCTCCACGCTGCCACCGGGTTGACCTTGACCAGGCCGTTGGTTTCGTCCCAGGTGATCAGCGGGGTGTTGGTGCGGGTGGGGGCTTCGTCGCGGCGCACGCCGGTGAACCACAGTTCGTAGCCGGCGAGCGTGCGGCGCAGCGGGGCCACCTTGCGGAGGGCGCAGCACTGGGCGGCGTCCCGTGCAAAGAGGTCCTTGCCGAGGAGTCGGTCCTGCTGCTCGACGGTGTTCTCCGGGAGGACATCCACCACATTGACGCGGAGGTTTGCGGCAACCTCGTCGCGCGTGGCGTAGGTTTCCGGGAAGTGGTAGCCGGTCTCCAGGAACAGTACGTCGACGCCGGGAAGCTGGTCGGCGACCAGTGCAGGCAGCACGGCGTCGGCCATGGAGCAGGCCACGGCGACGGCGGGCAGGTCGAAGTTCCGGGCAACCCAGGCGATGACGTCGCGGGCCGGAGCGTCCCAGCCGAGCTCGGCAGCGCCGGCCTCGGCCAGTGCTTTGAGCTCGTCGTGGGAGCGGAGGGTTCCGGCGGTCGAGCTTGTCGAGGCCGGAGTTTCGGCGGGCTCAACCACCGGGTCTACTCCAAGTGCGTGCTTGCTCATTGCAGGTCCTCCTCATCTGCTGCGTGGGCCCACTCGGCGAAGGTCTGGCCTTCGGTGTGCTCGGCCACGAACTTACGGACGACGCGCTCGACGTAGTCGGGCAGGTCCTCGACGTAGACCTTCAGGCCGCGGACGGTGCGTCCGAGGCCGGCCTCTTCACGGGTGGAGGAAGCCAGCCCGCCGCCCAGGTGGACCTGGAAGCCGGGGGTGGGATCGCCGTCGGGCGTTGGCAGCATCATGCCCTTGAGCCCGATGTCCGCGGTCTGGATGCGGGCGCAGGAGTTGGGGCAGCCGTTGATGTGCAGGGACAGGGCGTGGGGCAGCTGGCCGCTCTCGGCGAGGTCCGCGAGGCGGCGTTCCAGCTCGGCCACAGCGGTGGCGGCGGTCATCTTGGTTTCCACGATGGCCAGCTTGCAGTATTCGATGCCGGTGCAGGCGATGGTGCCGCGGCGGAACACGGACGGCCGGGCGGAGAGGCCCAGGGCGTCGAGCTCGGCCACCAGCGGTTCAACCTCGTCCTTGGGCACGTCCAGCACCACGAGCTTCTGGTGCGGGGTGGTGCGCAGTCGGTAGGAGCCGCGGGCTTCGAGCGTGTCCGCGAGCTTCACCAGCTGCGCGCCGGAGAGCCGGCCGGCAATGGGGGTGGCGCCGATGAAGAACTTGCCGTCCTTCTGTTCGTGCACGCCCACGTGGTCGCCCGGTGTGGAGGGCTTGGGGGCGGCGGGGCCGTCAGCCAGCTTGTAGCCGAGGTATTCGTCCTCGAGGATCTGGCGGAACTTTTCCGGACCCCAGTCGGCCATCAGGAACTTCAGGCGCGCCTTGGTGCGCATGCGGCGGTAGCCGTAGTCGCGGAAGATGCTGGTGACGCCGAGCCACACGTCGGCAGCCTGCTCGGGCGTGACGAACGCGCCGAGGCGCTTGCCCAGCATGGGGTTGGTGGACAGCGCGCCGCCGGCCCAGAGGTCGTAGCCGATGCCGAGTTCGGGGTGCTTGACGCCCACGAGGGCGAAGTCGTTGATCTCGTGCACCACGTCCTGGCTGGGGTGGCCGGTGATGGCGGTCTTGTACTTGCGCGGCAGGTTGGACAGCAGCGGGTTGCCGATGAACCGCTCCCCCAGCTCGGCGATGAGCGGGGTGGGGTCGATGATCTCGTCCTTGGCGATGCCGGCCACGGGCGAGCCGAGGATGACGCGGGGAACGTCGCCGCAGGCTTCGGTGGTGGACAGGCCGTTACTTTCGAGGCGGCGCCAGATCTCGGGGATGTCCTCCACGCGGATCCAGTGCAGCTGGATGTTCTGGCGGTCGGTGAGGTCCGCGGAGTCCCGGGCGAAGTCGACGGAGATCTGGCCGATGACGCGCAGCTGCTCGGTGGTGAGTGCACCGCCGTCGATCCTGACGCGGAGCATGAAGTACTTGTCCTCGAGCTCGTGCGGCTCCAGTGTGGCGGTCTTGCCGCCGTCGATCCCGGGCTTGCGCTGCGTGTAGAGGCCCCACCAGCGGAAGCGGCCGTGCAGGTCCTGGCCCGGAATGGAGTCGAAGCCGTCCTTGGAATAGATGGACTCGATACGCTCGCGGACGTTAAGGCCGTCGTCCTCCTGCTTCCAGGTTTCGTTGGCGTTGAGCGGCGTGGTGCCGTCCACCTTCCACTGGCCGTGCGGCTTCGCTGCCGGTCGGTTGGCGCGTGCGGGTCGCTTGGCGGCAGCGGAGTCCGCGGACGCTCCGGCTAGAGCTGTATCAGTCATGCATCGACTGTAGGTCCCACCGGAAAGCCGTCACAAAGGGTCAGAAACGCGAGGTCACCTAGGGAAATATTTCGTCATGAATCGCCGGGAAGCCTTGAAGTAGCCCGGGGCCTGTGCATGGTCCGGGGGCTTTTAAGCACCCGCTGCGACGGCGGCGTCATAACGGTCCAGCGCGATCTGAGCCATGAGCCGGGACGGCAGCAGCGGCTCCGTGACGATGTCCGCTTCGGCCTTGGCCAGCTGGTCGTGGAAGAAGCCGTGGGCCAGCAGGTAGGACGCGATGATCACCCGTCCCTGCCCCTCGCCGCCGGGGTATTCGGCACGGAGGGAGGCGACGGCGTCGGGCACTGACGGTTTGGCGGCCGCACCGTAGGCGGGAACAATCCTGTTGCCCCGCAGAGCCCGGAGGTGTTCGGCGAGCTCCTCGACGCTGACCGAGGCTTTGGGGTTGGTGGATCCGGCGGCCGCCAGCACCACGGCGTCGTGCTCGGTGGCCCCTGCTTCCCGCAGCCGCTGGTCGAGGATCTCCGCCAGCCGGGGGTCCGGGCCGAGCGGCTCCGAGGCACTGGAACCTTCCCTGCTGCGCGCCGCCTTCGCGATGTCCACCTTGGTGTGGAAGCCCACGCTGAGCAGCAGCGGCACGATGACGGCTGCTTCTCCCTCCGGCAGCCCGGCCATGACGTCCACCAGGTCCGGGTCCTGGACATCCACATAGGCTTCCCGGACATCCAGGCCGGGGCGCAGCGAGCTGATGTCGGCACGGAGGCCGTTGACCTCGGCGCCGCCCAGCGGGCTGGACGTTCCGTGGGCACAGGCGATCATGATGGGGCTATTCATAGGGGCTAGCGTAACGTTGGAGCAGCCCCATCCGCCCCTTCCACACTGACCGGGACGCCCATTGACCATCTCATTCGACGCCGTTCAGGTATGGCTGGATCTGGCCGGCGTCTTCTTCTTCGCGGTCTCCGGATCCCTGCTGGCGGCGCGGAAGCAGTTCGACATCCTCGGGTCCCTGCTGCTCGCCTCCCTGGTGTCCCTGGGCGGCGGCGTCATCCGCGACATCATCCTCAACAGCGGCCCTCCCGCGGCGTTCACCAACCCGGCGTACCTGGCTCCCCCGCTGCTGGCCACTGTGCTGGTGTACTTCCTGTTTTCCAGCGTCCAGCGCTACACGTCGCTGCTCATCCTGTTCGACGCCGGCGGGCTGGCACTGTTCTGCATCACCGGCACGCTGAAGGCACTCTCCGCCGGGATGAACCCGGTGGCGGCGGTGCTGCTGGGGGTCACGACGGCGGTGGGCGGCGGCCTCCTGCGCGACATCACTGCCAATGAGGTGCCCCAGCTCTTCGACCCCAAGGACCTCTATGCGCTCCCCGCGTTCACCGGGGCAGCGCTCACCACCATCCTGTGGGTTTCGGGTTCATTCAACGCCCTCACGGCCGGCGCCGTCGCCGCCGTCGTATTCGCCTTCCGGGTGACGGCCTGGCGCCGTTCCTGGTACGTTCCGCTGGCCGTCCGGGGGTGGCACCGGCTGGGGCTGGGGACGGCGGAAAAGGGCGGCCGCGATTAGCTAGGATAAGAACCATGACTGACATGTTCCTCGAGAAGTTCCGCGCGCTTGTTCCGAAGTATCTCGAAGACGAATGGCAGGAAGAGGACGGGCTGTCCCCCGAAGAGCTCGACGAGGCCCTGTCCGAGCACCAGTTCCAGGTCCCCTTGGTCCTGCGGGAGTTCTACCAGGCAGTAGGCGGCTGCGAGGACCTCATGGAGGCCTACCACTACTTCTGGGACCCCGAGGAACTCGAAGTTGATGACGAAGGCTTCCTCATGTTCCTTGAGGACGAGGAAGAACAGTTCACTTGGGGTTTCCGCGTGGGCGACCTCGGCGTCCCGGACCCCATCGTGTACCGCCGCAACAACGCCCGCGGCCAGTGGAAGAGCGAAGAAGGCACGTTCTCCGAGTTCGTGTTCGACATGTTCGAGTGGGCGTTCGAGGGCGAAGAGGACTAGGGTCCCTGGTTCCGCCGCTACGGTGGAGTCACCCTGCCGTCGTGACCCTGTTTCAAGCCCGAAACCCGGCGACGCGCCATGCGGCCGGCGTGTCTGGCCACAGGCAGCGGTAAAACAGGTCACGACGGCGTGGCGGCTCACCATGGCGCGAACCCGCCATCGGCGTGAAGGCGCAGTATGGCGCGGATCTCCTCCACCATGGCTTGGGGATTGTGCACCACGTCGTCGTAGTAGTAGCGGAGGGTCAGCCGGCCGCCCAGGATGCTGGACCTGCTCCGGCGATTGTCCTTCTTGATCTGTCGAGGTTCAAAATGGGACGCTCCGTCGAGTTCCACCACCAGCCAATCGTCCACGAGGCAGTCGACTTCACCGACGCCGGGCAGTTCAACATGCATGCGAACATTGAGGCCCGCACGGACAAAATGCGTGTGGGCCAATATTTCCAGCAGTGAGTCCGCCCTGGGAATCAGGAGACCCAGCACGGCCCGTGCCCTGCCGTTTCGTTTCCCCGGCAGCTTCTTAAGAAGGAACTCGCCCGTGATGTCCCCGCGCTGGGCGGCGCATTGCACCATCACCAACGCATCCAACTCGGGCAGGCACCGCAGGGCATGCAGCAGCACGTCAGCGAGTCCGGCCACCGGTAGCAACGGATGCTTGGGGTGGGTGCAGGGTGAATGATCCACCACACCCGGCTTGGGGACTCCGTTCCCGCAGCTCAGGTGAAATGCCTGTGCCGGGTGCAGCGTCCAGAGGTTGTAATGGGCGGCGGCCGAGATACACGTGAGCAGTCCGTTTGACCGAAACGCGGCCACAACGCCGTCGTCCGCGGTTGCTATCGAGTAGACGCCCCGCAACGGACGGAACAGCAGGCCCGTTGCCACCGCGGCCTCAAGCTCCACCCGCTGGAAGCCGGAGGCCACCAGCTGACTTCGTTTGGCCGCACCACCCCGAAGCCGCAGAAATGTGAGGAGGTCCATCAAGCCAGCGTGGGTCCGGCATTCAGGCTGCAACATCCCGCGGCGAGGCTATGTGGACAACCTACAGCCGCCGTGCCGACCCGGTTTCGACACCAATGGCCTGCAACACGCCGTGGCGTGGGCGCTGTGGTCGAGGAAGTCAGCGATACAGGGTCACAACGGGAGCAGCCATGTTCAGCCAGGTTCAGCCAAAGAACTGTGACACGCCGATTAACACACCGGCTCGCATTCGTGACAAAGCTGTCATAGACTTATTCACGGATCCACTAAATGCCTCCGGTGGATCTGATGCGAACGGAGAAATGGCCCCGGTTCGACGCAGCGTATGACTCGTATTGCTGCAGAGAACCGGGGCCATACCGTTTTGAGGCCGGGAGCCCTGGAGGCCTTAGTGGGGCCAGCGGGTATTAGCTCGCGCGGTCCACCACTGCCAGGGCGAAGCTGGTGAGCGAGGACTTGACCACCCCTTCAGGCAGCGGCGCCAGCGCGGCGATGGCTTCATCGGCCCAGGCGCGCGCCACAACCCACGATTCCGCAGTAACCCGGTGGTCCCGCAGGCCGGCCACGGCGGCAGCGAGTGCCTCATCCGAGGAAAGGTCGCCGTCGATCAGCTTCAAAAGTTCGACGGCGGACTGGTCACCTTCGGCGGCGGCGTTGCGCAGGAGCAGGACCGGCAGCGTGGGCACGCCTTCGCGCAGGTCCGTGCCCGGGGACTTGCCGGACTTGACCTTGATGCCGGTGACATCGATGACGTCGTCGGCCAGCTGGAAGGCCACACCGATCTTCTCGCCGTACTCCACCAGCAGCGGCTCGTAGGCTTCGTCGGCACCGGAGAAGATGGCGCCGAGCTGGCCGGAGGCAGCCACCAGGGAGCCGGTCTTGTCCGCGATGACGGACAGGTAGTGCTCCACGGGGTCCTCGTCGGGGCGGGGGCCCACGGTCTCGTGCAGCTGGCCCAGGCACAGCCGTTCGAAGGTGCGGGCCTGGATTCCCAGCGCGCGCGAGCCGAGCTCGGACACCAGGATGGACGCGCGGGCAAAAATCAAGTCGCCGGTGAGGACGGCCACGGAGTTTCCCCAGACCTCGTGGGCGGTGGGCGCGCCGCGGCGGAACGGGGCCGAGTCCATCACGTCGTCGTGGTACAGGGTGGCCAGGTGCGTCAGCTCGACCACCACGGCAGCCTGCACCACGGCCGGGCGCGAGGCGTCACCGAGGTGGGCGCAGAGCAGGGCCAGCAGCGGGCGGATGCGCTTGCCGCCGGCTTCCACCAGGTGGCGCGACGTCGCGTCAGCCAGCGGATCGGAGTTGGCAATGGCCTCGCGGAGCTTCTTTTCCACCCGGGCAAGGTTGGTGGTGAGGGCGGGGCCCAGCTCCGGGTCTTCCGCGATGGCGGCAAAACCGGCGGGCAGCTGGAGCCCGGTGGCGATGGCGGTGGTGCTGGGCTCGGGCTCCCTGGCGTCCGGCAGGCCGTGTCCGGCGTGGGTCCAGCTGTGCTTGGCAGAGTTCGTCACGGGTTAACCCTAACTTTTTGTTGCGGAAACCGCGGAGGTGTAGCTGGACGGGGACAGGGTGGTGTTGGACGTGGCAGGCACCAGGGCCTCCAGGAGCCTGATCACCCTGTCCTCGAATCCCTTGGCTGATTCATCCGTGACGTTGGCCATCAGCCGGACTACGAACTTCATGAGGGCGGGCAGCGGCATGCCCGTCCGGAGCGCGAGCTTCATCACCGACGGCTTGCCGATCACCGAGGCGAACGCGCGGCCCAGGGTGAAGTGGCTCCCCCACTGGCCGCGCACATAGTCCGCGTACCCCTTGAAGTGGAGGTCGGCGTCGTCGTGTGTCCACTTGGCGTAGCGGCTCTGCCAGGTGCTGGCGTCGATGACATATTCGGCCGCAAAGCGGGCGGATTCCATCGCGTAGGAGATGCCCTCGCCGTTGAACGGGGACACCATGCCGCCGGCGTCGCCCAGGAGCAGCAGGCCGGGATAGTAGTGCGGGGTGCGGTTGAAGCCCATGGGCAGGGCGGCGCCGCGGATCTCGCCCACCTGGTTTTCCGGCGTGAAGCCCCATTCGGCGGGCATGCCGGCTGTCCATTCGCGCAGGACCTGTTTGTAGTCGAGCTTGCCGAATTCCGCGGAGGAGTTCAGGATGCCCAGGCCCACGTTGGAGGTGCCGTCGCCCACGCCGAACACCCAGCCGTAGCCGGGGAGGAGTCCGCCGTCCCGGCCGGGGAGCTCCAGCCAGCCTTCCATCCAGTCGTCGTCGTGGCGCGGGCTGGTGAAGTAGGTGCGCACGGCGACGCCGAGCGGGCGGTCGTCGCGCTTCTGGATGCCCGTGGACACGGCGGTTCGGGACGAGTTTCCGTCTGCTGCCAGTACGACGTCGGCATGGAAGTCGCGCGTCTCGCCCGTCTTGCGTCCGGACTCGTCAAGGAGGGCCGCGCGGGCGCCGATGACTCGGCCGTCCGGCGCGCGCAGGGCTTCGGTGACGCTGTGCCCTTCGAGGATGGTGGCCCCGGCAGCCTGGGCATGGCGGGCCAGTTCCTCGTCGAAGCCCAGGCGGGTGCGGATCAGGCCATATGTGGGGAAGTCGGAGACTTCCGGCCAGGGCAGCTCAATGGTGCGGCCGCCGGCGATCAGCCGAAGGCCCTTGTTGCGGCGCCAGCCGGCCTCCTCGGAGTGCGGGAGGCCGAGCTTCTGGATCTCGCGGACGGCGCGGGGAGTGAGCCCGTCACCGCAGACCTTCTCGCGCGGGAACCTGGTTTTCTCCAGCACCGTGACGGGGATGCCGGCCTTGGCGAGGTAGTAGGCGGCTGTGGACCCTGCGGGGCCGGCGCCGACGATCAGTACGTTCACGGCAGGTTCGGCTAGCCCGCGGGCCGGGTGATGTTGCGGCGGAGCTTGGCCACGGGGCCGGTGTGGTTGGCGATGGCCGAGGCACTGCCGGACAGTGGCTTGTGCGCGCGGTGCACGGCCACGATGCCGCCGCTGAGGTTGCGGTAGGTGACCTTTTCCCAGCCGGATTCCTGCAGCCAGCCGGCCAGGTGGTCCTGGTCCGGCCAGGCGCGGATGGACTCGGCCAGATAGACGTACGCGTCCGGGTTGGAGGAGACCTTCACGGCGATGGCGGGCAGCGCGCGCATCAGGTATTCGGTGTACATGGTGCGCCACAGGGGAATCACGGGCTGGGAGAACTCGGCGATGACCAGCTTGCCGCCGGGCTTGGTGACGCGCAGCATTTCCGCCAGGGCCTTCTTGGGCTCGTTGACGTTGCGCAGACCGAAGGAGATGGTGGTGGCGTCGAAGCTGTTGTCAGCGAACGGCAGGCGGGTGGCGTCACCGGCGATGAAGTCAATGTCGGGGCGGCGGCGTTTGCCCACTTTGAGCATTCCCAGGGAGAAGTCGCAGGCGATGACGTCGATCCCCGCGTCCGCGTAGGGCTCGCTGGAGGTGCCTGTTCCGGCGGCGAGGTCCAGCACGCGCTGGCCCACCTTCACATCCATCGCTTCGACGACTACCCGGCGCCAGCGGCGCGTCTGTCCCATGGACAGGACATCGTTCACGACGTCGTATTTGGGGGCGACGTCGTCAAACATCGTGGCTACTTCGTCCGGACGCTTATCCAAGGATGCTCGGTTCACCATGACATTGTCTCAAATGTTGGGCGGACCCACGAACCGGGGCCCCGGCAGCGCGGCGGCGGCTGCCCGGGCAGCGCGGCGGCGGGGCTCAACAGGGTGCCGGCCACACTCGGGAGTACTGTTATCTCATCATGACGAGCACGCGCCGCACCGGCACTATTAAGACACTGACAGTCCCCCTGGATGGAAGATCATTCTCCGGGGGGCTGCCGTCATTTCTGGTACGGGACGACGTCCTCTGCTGGACCCGCCGCGAAGCCGGGCTGGTGGGCTTCGGCGAAATCGCCCGCTTCACTGCCACCGGGCCCGAGCGTTTCCTCGAGGCCGACATCTGGTGGCGGCACCTGGTCCTCGAGGCGGACGTCACCGACTCCGTGGACTGCCCCGGCACCGGTCCCGTGGCCTTCGGCTCCTTCGCGTTCTCCAAGGTGTCCACGCACCGCTCCCGGCTGATTGTTCCCGAAGTCGTGGTGGGGGTCCGGGACGGCCGCGCCTGGCTCACCCAGTTAACGTTCGACGACGGCGAACTCACCGAAGCGGGCGCCCTCGCCGCCCTGGAGCGCTGGCTTGACGCCGACCCGCTCGACGCCGACCCGCTTGACGCTCCGGGCGACGGACCCGAGGACCTGACTGCCGCCGTCGGGCTCCCCCCGGCCGGCAGTTCCGCGTCCGGCGACCGTCCCGGCGGCGGCAGTGCCGCGAACCTGGGCGCCGACGTCGTACCTAAACTTGAAACCGGATCGCTCAGCGAGCATGACTGGATGGCGGCAGTGACGGCCGGCGTCGCCGAGATCCGCACCGGCAAGCTGGAGAAACTGGTGCTGGCGCGGGACATTGTGGCCACAATTCCCGAAGGCGTGAATGCCGCCGAGATCCTCCGCCAGCTTGCCGTCAGGTACCGCGAATGCTGGACCTACGGCGTCGACGGCCTGGTGGGTTCAACCCCGGAAATGCTGATCCAGGTGGAGGGACGCACGGCGCAGGCCCGGGTTCTTGCCGGGACCCTGGACCGGCGCGACGCCGAGGGAATGGACGGCTCGCCGCTGGAATTCGCCGAGCGCGTGCTGGCCGGGTCCGAGAAACAGCGGCACGAACACGAGATCGCGATCCAGTCGCTCACCACGCAGCTGGCGCCGTTTTCCGAGGCGATGAACGCGCACAGCGAACCGTTCATCCTGGAGCTGCCCAACGTGTGGCACCTGGCCTCGGATGTGAAAGCCGAGCTGACCGAGGTGGAGGGACACGTGCCCACCTGCCTCGCCCTCATCAACGCGCTGCACCCCACGGCGGCGGTCTGCGGAACCCCCACCACTGTGGCCGGGGCGCTGATCCGCAAGCTGGAGCACATGGATCGCGGACCGTACGCCGGTCCGGTGGGCTGGCTGGATGCGGCGGGGAACGGCGAATGGGGCATCGCGCTGCGCGGCGCCGTCGTCGAGGCGCCGGACACCGTGCGGCTCTACGCCGGCTGCGGCATCGTGGAAGGCTCCCATCCCGAGGCCGAGCTCGCGGAGACCTGGGCCAAGTTCCGGCCGATGCTCGAGTCGCTGGGCATCAAGAGCTAGAGCCATGGGGAGGGCCTCGGCCGAAGTCCGGGATTACAGACAATGCTGCGGCGTGGGGTCTTGCGCTAGCCTCGGTATTAGTTATCCAATAGTGAAACTAAGTTTTCTGTGATGCACATCTCTTATTCGGCGATACACTATAAGCCGTTTTAGTCACGCATACCCCTGCAACAAAAGGTAAGAAACTATGCAGCCCATGTCCTCCGCCACGGCAAAGCTGGCCGCCAAAGCAGCCGCAATCCTCGCCGTCGGCGCCCTCTCCCTCACGGCCTGCGGCGGCAGCTCCACCCCCGCTGCGTCGTCCGCGGGCGGCGTCCAGCTCATCAACGCCGGCAAGCTGACCGTCTGCTCCGACGTTCCCTACGAGCCGTTCGAATTCCAGAAGGACGGCAAGATCGTCGGCTTCGACATGGACATCGCCGCCGAGGTCGCCAAGGACCTGAAGGCCGAGCTCAGCGTCGTGGACAGCTCCTTCGAAGCCATTGAAACGGGTACTGCCCTGACCGGCTGTGACGTCTCGATCTCCTCGGTCTCCATCACGGACACCCGCAAGGCCGTCATGGACTTCTCCGACCCGTACCTCAACGACGATCTGACCCTGGTGGCCACTGAGGCTTCAGGTATCACGAACATCGACGGCGCCAAAGGCAAGAAGGTGGGCGTGCAGCAGGCCACCACCGGCGCCCAGTACGCCAAGGACAAGGGCCTCGACGCGCAGCAGTTTGAAGACACCGGACTCCTGGTCCAGGCACTCAAGGCCGGTACCATCGACGCCGCCCTGGGCAACCAGTCCGTGCTTGGCTACGCCATCAAGGATGACTCCAAGTACAAGCGCGTGGAGAACTACGCCACGGGCGAGAAGCTGGGCATCGCCATCAAGAAGGGCAACACCGCCATGGCTGACCAGGTCAACTCCACCCTCAAGCGCCTGACCGACGACGGCTCCCTGAAGAAGTACGAGACCACCTGGTTCGGCGAAGCCGCCAAGTAGCACCCCGGCCTGAGACCGACGCAGTTGAGGCCCCGTACCGCTGGACGAGAGTCCGTACGGGGCCTCAACTGCGCAAAACGAATGTGAGAACACCATGGCAATGACCGCACGTCAACGAGCCAAAGTCAGCCTGTACGTCCAGGCCGGAATCTTCGTTGTGGCTGTGGCCGCGCTGATTCTGGCCACGGACTGGAAGACCATCGGCACCAGCGTCTTCAACTTCGGCAAGATCGGCCCGATGTTCCCGGACATCTTCCTGTCGGGCCTCAAGAACACCCTGATCTACACGGCCCTGGGCTTCATCGTGGGCCTGTCCGGCGGCCTGCTGCTGGCCCTCATGAAGCTCTCCAGCTTTCCGCTCTACCGCTGGATCGCCACCGGCTACATCGAGTTCTTCCGCGGCATCCCCGCGCTGCTGGTGTTCATCGCCTTCGGTTACGGCGTTCCGCTCGCGTTCGGCGTGCAGTGGAACGTGACCATCGTGGTGATGATTTCGCTTGGCATGGTGGCCGCGGCCTACATCGCAGAAACCCTCCGCGCCGGCCTGCAGGCCGTGCCCAAGGGACAGCTCGAAGCCGCCCGGTCGCTAGGCATGCCGCAGTGGCGGGCCATGGTGTCCATCGTGATCCCGCAGGCATTCCGGATCGTGCTGCCGCCGCTGACCAACGAGGTCATCCTCCTGACCAAGGATTCCTCGCTGATCTACGTGCTGGGCCTCACCGCTTCGCAGTACGAGCTCACCAAGTTCGGCCGCGATGGCATCTCCAGCCTCGGCGCAGGGCTCACCCCGCTCCTCGTGGCCGGCGCCTTCTACCTGGTGATCACCATCCCGCTGAGCCTCTTGGCCCGGAAGTTCGAAAGCCGCTCCGCGCGGACGAAGCGATAGGCAGGACAGTCATGAACGACGTCGTACATCCCTCAGGCAACGCGGGCACCCGCGGTGCCGCCGTGAAAGCCGCCGGAGTCTCCCTCAAGGACCTCCGCAAGTCCTACGGCTCCAACGAAGTCCTCAAGGGCATCAGCCTGGACGTTGCCCCCGGCGAGGTTGTCTGCCTGATCGGCCCGTCCGGCTCCGGCAAGTCCACCCTCCTGCGCTGCGTGAACCTCCTTGAGCAGCCCAACGAGGGCACCATCCATGTGGGCGGCTTCGAGGCCACCGACCCGGACGTGGACATCGACAAGATGCGCCGCAAGGTGGGCATGGTATTCCAGCAGTTCAACCTGTTCCCGCACCTGAACGCCCTGCAGAACTGCACCATCGCGCAGACCAAGGTGCTCAAGCGCGGGCAGGCCGAGGCGGACAAAGTGGCACACGCCAACCTGGAACGCGTAGGCCTGGGCCATCTGGCCGACCGATTCCCGGACCAGCTCTCCGGCGGCCAGCAGCAGCGCGTGGCCATTGCCCGCGCGCTGAGCATGGACCCCGAACTCATGCTGTTCGATGAGCCCACCTCTGCCCTGGACCCGGAGACGGTGGGCGACGTCCTGTCCGTCATGCGGAACCTGGCCAAGGAGGGCATGACCATGCTGGTGGTGACGCACGAGATGGGCTTCGCCCGCGAAGTGGCCGACCGCGTGGTGTTCATGGACGGCGGCGTCGTCGTGGAGGAAGGCGTGGCCGAGCAGGTCATTAGCGCCCCCACGCAGTCCCGCACCAAGGAATTCCTGAAGCGCGTGCTGGACCCGACCCACATCGACATCTCGAAGTAGGCTCTTCGGCCGCGGTTTCGGGCCGGTTTCGGGCCGGCTTCGGGCCGGCCCCGGTTCGGCTTCGCGTCGGCCCCGGTTCGGCTTCGCGTCGGCCCCGGGCCGGTTTCGACGCGGCCTGTGCCTTTCGACGCGCAAATGCCCTGGCGCACCTGGAATTCCGGGTGCGCCAGGGCATTTGCGCGTCACGGGACCTTTTGCGCGTCGAAAGCGGCTGAACGGGCACGACGGCGGGGCACCCCGGCCGCCGCCAGCTTGCGTTCCAGCCGGCCCGGCTGCATCAGATCGGCCCACACCCACCGGACCACGGTGAACCCGATGGCGCGGATCCGGTCCTCGCGGTACTTTTCTTCGACCACGATCTGGGACGGCGTGCGCCCCCTGAGATACTCCGGTTTGAGGTACTTCTCCTCGCCGTCAAACTCACCAACCACGTTGGCGCGCTTCCAATAGAAGTCGGTGTAACCAATCAAACCCTGCTCATCCCGAAGTTCCTGCTGGAGGACCGGCACTTCAAATCCTGCAAGGTGAAGGAGCGATCGGCTGTAGGACTCCCCCGCGGAACCGGCCCGGGCATCAGCGAAGTCCAGCGCCGCGTGGATCCTGCGCTGTCTGGCCGCGCTATAGATTGATCCGATTCCCGCCCTGAGCTCGTCTTTGCTAAGGGCTGGCAGCTGTGCGGCAGCGTCCGGCCGAAGTACATGATCCAGCGGGACCACAGTCTCGGCGAACGGGGTGAACGCAGCCAGATCCAGGACTGTGCGGACCCGGGACGTGACCAGCAGCCCGTCCCGCCGTACTACTTCCAAGCCGGACGGTGCCGCGAAGTGGCGCCTGACCCCCGCCCGCGACCTCCCGCCGTCGTTCGTCAGTGCCAATGCCTGAACAGAGTGCACGGCGCCAATGGTGGGAACTCCCCACACACTTGCCGCGGAATGCCTGGCAAAAATGGTGGGCTTTTCGAACATCTCACCCGCCGCGCGGATCTGCAGCCGGTACTTTTGCCAGTCTTTCAGCTCCCGCCAGGCTGCCCCGTCCGTGTACACACCATGGCGGATCCTCACCAGGGCGCCGGAGCGCACCCTCTTAGCCAGGTCCTTGGCAGTAAGCCCGTGCAGCCCGCAGTCACGGGCAAGGAGGAGGGTCGGAAGGTCCGGCATGGGTTCAAGCTGTCAGGAACATGCCGCAGGCACCAGGGACGTGTGCTCGTATGTGGAGAACCCTCGTGGCACCTTTTCGACGCGCAGGTGTCCCGGCGCGCGGGTTATGCAGGGCGCGGGAGCACATTTGCGCGTCGCAGATCCATTTGCGCGTCGCCAGGCCGGAAACGCGTCGCGGGCTATGGAGCCAGCACACCCCGCACTGCGTCTCCCACTGCGGCCTTGATCCGGCCGTGCAGCTCCCGGAGGCCCTGCCGGTCCGTGCGGACCTCAATAATGCTGCGGCCCTGCCGCGGCGCGGTAAGCGCTTCGGCGAGTTCCGCCGTCGTACTTACCGAGCAATGTTCGACGCCGTACGCTGCGGCGAGTGCCGCGATGTTCACTCTGTGCGGGGTGCCGAAGAGCCGTTCAACGGCGTTCCCGTACGCACCGGATTCCTGCACAGCGCCGTGCTCCAGGAGGTTGAAGATGGCCCCGCCGGCGTCGTTCAGGACCACGATGCGCAGCAGGGGGTCGTTTTCGGCGAAGCCCAGGAGGAGGCCGCCGGCGTCGTGCAGGAAGGTGACGTCGCCCACCAGCAGGGTGGTTTCCTGCCGGCCGCCCCACGCGATGCCCGTGGCAGTGGAGATGGTGCCGTCGATCCCGGCGAGGCCGCGGTTGGCGAAGACAGTGGCCTGCGGCTCGGGGGTGGGCTGACCGGCGAGGTCCACATCGCGGATGCCGTTGGAGGAGCCCAGCATCAGCTGCCCGCGCGCGTGCTTCCACACCAGTGCGCCCACCGTTGGTCCTGTGGCGGACGGCTCGTCGGCCAGCGCCCGGTCGAGTGCATGCTGGGCGGCGGCACCGGCCAGAAGCCATGTGTCGAGCCATGCCGCGGAGCCGCGGCCGGAGAAATCGGCGAGGTCGCTGAGGTTGTCCAACGGGAGCTCGGTGCGGCGGCCCGGCTCATACCAGGCCACGGGAACGGGCTGGTAGAGGGCAGAGGGGACATCGGCACGGGCCAGCAGCTGCGCCACTGGCCGCGACAGGGTGGGCCTGCCGAACAGGACGACGCGCTCGATTGGCTGCGCGGCCTCCGGGCCGAAGTGTTCCAGCAGCAGCCGGTAGGGGCCCACGGCGTTGGGTCCGAACCGCGAGTTGGAGGACGGCTCGGCCAGCAGCGGCAGGCCGTGCGCGCGGGCGAAGGCTTCGGCGACCGGTCCGGCGTCGTGCCCGGCGAGCACCACGGTGCGGCGTTCCTCGAGCCCGGCGTCAGCGGGCGTGAGGGTGAGCGGCTCCGGGCCGCGGCCGATCTGCCAGATTCCGGGACCGGCTGCTTCCGGCAGGTGGTCGCCGGCCCCCGGGACCAGCGGATCGCGGAAGGCAAGGTTCAGCTGCACGGGTCCCGGCGGGGTGTCCTCAAAGGCGCCGGTGGCTGCGCTGAGGGCGGTCTCCACGGCGCGCTGCGGGTCGGTGCCGGCGGGGACGTCGACGGCGAACCGGACGTGTTCGCCGAAGAGGTCCAGTTGGTCCGTGGTCTGGTTGGCACCGGTCCCCCGCAGTTCGTCGGGCCGGTCGGCGGAGAGCACCACCAGCGGAACGGCGGCGTGGTTGGCTTCCATCACGGCCGGCATGAGGTTCCCGACGGCGGTGCCCGACGTTGTGAGCACCGCAACCGGCGCTCCCGTGGACAAGGCCAGGCCAAGGCCGGTGAACCCGGCCGAGCGCTCGTCAATCCTGACCAGGAGTTCCACGCGGCCGGAGGCGTCGGCCTCGGCGAGCGCGTAGGCCATGGGTGCCGACCGCGAACCGGGCGAGACCACCACGTACCGCACGCCGCCGTCGAGCAGGGTTTTGACAGCCACCCGGGCGGCCTCGATCGCGGTGAGGGTGCCTACTGCCGATTCAGTTGGGGTGCCTGCGGGCTCGCCTTCGGAGAGGGGGGCATCCTCGGCGGCGGTGTAGGCATCGAGCGGGTCCAGCGGGTTCTCAGAAGTCACCAAACCAGTCTGCCACCAACCCCGGACGCTCTCTCACTTCCTGCCGGCCTCACCCCGACGCTCTCTCACTTCCTTCAACGCAGTGAGAGAGCGTCGCCAAAAGGCGCGCAGGAAGTGAGAGAGCGTCGCCAAAAAGCCGGCAGGAAGTGAGAGAGCGTCGCCAAAAAGCCGGCAGGAAGTGAGAGAGGATCGCAAGCCGCACACCAGCTCACACGAGTTAGGTAAACTGCAGCAAAGCAGTGTTTCCCACCCGGAGGATCAGCCCATGAACCGCAAGGCCACCGCACTGGACGTCGCCAAGCTGGCGGGTGTCTCGCGCAGCGCTGTGTCGCTCGTGCTCAACGGGCGGGGCGACGGCAACGTTGCCCTCGAAAGCCAGCAGCGCATCCGGGAAGCGGCGGCTGCCCTCAACTACTCGCCGAACAAGATCGCCCTGAGCCTGCGCAACCAGCAGTCGCGCGTCATCGGCATCGTGTCGGACCAGGTCGTCACCAGCCCGTTCGACGGCAACATCATCGCCGGTGCGGACGCGGTGGCACGGTCGCACGGCTTTGTCACTGTGGTGATGGACACGGAGCTGGACGAGTCCCGGGACGAAAGCGCCGTGGAAACGCTGCTGGATCGGCAGGTGGACGGGCTGATGTATGTGACGGTGGGCCTGCGTCCGCTGCACGTCCCGCCGAACATGGCCCGGGTCCCGTCGATCCTGGCCAACTGCTTCGACGACCGCCCCGAGGCAGGGCTTCCGGCCGTGATTCCCGACGAGGTCCGCGGCGGACGCGAAGCCGCCGAGCACGTGATGTCGCTCGGCCACCGGGACATCGCCTTCCTGGCCGGCGACTCCCTGACCCCTGCGGCGCCGCGGCGGATCGACGGCTACCGCGATGCTTTCAAGGTCGCGGGCATGGCTGTCAACGAGGACCGGGTCATCCAGGTGGGCTGGGATATTGACGCCGGATTCCACGGCGCCATGAAACTCCTCGACGGCGTGGAACCATTCGACCGCCCCACCGCGATCCTGTGCGCTAACGACCGCCTGGCAATCGGCGTCGTGCTGGCCTGCTACCGGCTGGGGCTGAGCGTTCCGGAGGACGTGTCCGTCATGGGCTACGACGACGAATTCCGCGTCGCCAAAACCATGGTCCCGGCGCTCAGCACCATGGCCCTTCCGCTCCGGGAAATGGGCGAAGCGGCCATGACGGCGCTGCTCACAGAGGTGGAAGCGGTTCCGAACGGAAAGGACGACGATGGCGGCCCGGGCGCCAGCGCCGGTGCCGGTGCCGGCGCCAGCGCCGGTGCCGCTACCGGCACTGAGCATACGACCAGCTCCCAGACGATGGTTCCCTGCCGCCTGGTGGTCCGGGATTCCACCGGGCCGGTCCCGGCCGGGCGCTAAGGCCAGCCGGGCGCTGACCCCCGCCTTGCCCGTCCCGGCCGGGCACTAAGACCCGGCCGGGCGCTAAGGCCCGGCCGGTTTAGCCGCGAGGGACTCGTCAGCCCTGCCCCGAGGGCTGCTCCAGTTCCCAGACGTCCGCCGTGGCACCGGACGGAAGCTGCAGCTGCCACTGCTCCCCCGCAGCCGGGTAGGCCCGCAGCGTCGTGGCCACGGAAGCCGCCCGGTAGACCTCCACCAGCGAGGCATCCACGAAGACCCGCAGCTCCTCCCCCGGTTCGATGGTTCCGCTGAACACTGTCTGCCGGCTGCCGTCCCCCACGAGCAGGAGTTCGACGGCGGTGTCCCCGCCACCGCCGGAACCGTCCCCGCCGCCCGAACCAGTCCGGCCTGTCACTAAGACCTCGGCAAAAGCAGGCAGCACAACGGATCCGGCTGCGTGGCTGGCCGTCATCGCCCCACGGTAGGCGTCGATTTCCGGAGCGGGGCTGACAGCAAGGGCACCGTCGACCACCGACAGCTCACGCGGAAATGTCAGGACACCGGCCCAGCCGGCGGCGTCGATTTCGTCCTGGCTGCGGCCGCGGCGGCCGTCGCGGCCCGGTCCCTCGTTGGCCCAGCCCCACAGCAGGGCCCTGTCTTCGAGCGCCACGATCTGGGGCGCATAGAAGTCGCGCCCGAGGTCGGACTTGCCGCCGCCGCGCGGCGTGAACACCGGCAGTCCGGTGGCCGGGTCCTCGGTCAGCGAACCGACCAGATGGCCCACGCCGTTGGCGTGTTCGTGCGCGTCACCCGAAAGCCAGAGCGAAAACATCATCAGCCAGGTTCCGGAATCGCCTGCGCCGCCGGAGGAATCCACGGACGCATCCGGCACCCGCACCAGCTGGGGGCATTCCCAGATCTCGGCCGGCGTGGACTCGGCGGCCACCGGGTTCTCCGAGGTCAGCCAGATGCCTTGGTACTTCCAGTCGGACATGTCCTCGACCGTGTACAGCAGTAGCGCGGCGTGCCCGTCGGCGAGCCCGGCACCCTGCATGGCGTACCGCCTTCCGTTGAACCGGAAGATGAACGGGTCACGCACCGCAGTGACCTGTTCATCGTCGGGCATCGAGGCCGCCACGTGGCCCGTCTGCTCCCAGTGGACCAGGTCCTCCGAGCCGCGGGCGATGACAACCTGCGAGTGGCCGCCGTCGCCGCGGACGCCCGAGTAAGCGGCGGTGGGAACACCGCCGTCGTCCGTCACCACACCGGTCCAGCAGCCGTACTCATCCGGCCCGCCGTGCTGCGGGCGCAGCGCCACCGGGTGTTCCTCCCAGCGCACCAGGTCCGCGGAGCTCACGTGGCCCCAGGCGATTTTGTGGTGCCGGGCGGAGTCCGGGTTGTACTGGAAGAACACGTGGTAGCGGCCGTTGATGAAGCTGATGCCGTTGGGGTCGTTGATCCAGCCCCGGGCGGGGCGCGGGTGGAAGTGCGGGAACGCGGGGTC
>NZ_JBWKYC010000033.1:0-31896 GCF_059423525.1 Arthrobacter sp. GW460-12-1-14-TSB2 | reverse complement strand
CTGGGGCGGCGGCGATTTCGGCGGCAGAGGCGGGGACTTTGGCGGCGGCGATTTCGGCGGCGGGGACTCCGGCAGCTTCTAGCCGATCCACAGACTAGGCGGCGGCCGTTTCCCTGGCCGCCGGATAGAAGCGGTACATCAACTGTTCACTGAATTCAGTGGCGACCACTGAGCAGGATGAAAGGCAACACCATGGTTAAGCAGTCCATTTTCGGCCGTATGGCGCAGCTGGCAAAGGCGAACATTAACTCCTTGCTGGACCAGGCCGAAGATCCGCAGAAAATGCTGGACCAGATGGTCCGGGATTACACGAACAACATTGCTGAAGCTGAATCTGCCGTGGCGCAGACCAT
Source organism: Arthrobacter sp. GW460-12-1-14-TSB2 (assembly GCF_059423525.1). Taxonomy (NCBI): domain Bacteria; kingdom Bacillati; phylum Actinomycetota; class Actinomycetes; order Micrococcales; family Micrococcaceae; genus Arthrobacter; species Arthrobacter sp. GW460-12-1-14-TSB2. The sequence continues at coordinate 31,543 of NZ_JBWKYC010000033.1, read as the reverse complement.
CGGCAATCTGCGGATGCTCCAGGACGACTACAACGAGGACGTCAAGAACGCCCAGGACTGGGGCAACAAGGCCCTGGCAGCGTCCCGCAAGGCCGACGAGTACCGGAGCAGCGGCGACGCAGTGGACGCCCAGAAGTTCGACAACCTTGCCAAGGTGGCCATCCAGCGCCAGATGGCGGCCGAGAACGAGGCAAAGGCTGCCGAGCCCAGCATCGCCTCGCAGACCGAGGTTGTGGACAAGCTCAAGACCGGTCTTGACCAGATGAAGGGCAAGCTCAACGAGCTGACCAGCAAGCGCAATGAGCTGGTGGCCCGATCCAAGACCGCCGCTGCACAGTCCCAGGTCCACGACGCGCTCAAGAGCATCGACTTCATGGATCCCACCAGCGAGGTAGGCCGCTTCGAAGAGAAGATCCGCCGCGAAGAGGCCAAGGTCCGCGGGCAGCAGGAACTCGCCGCTTCCAGCCTCGATGCACAGTTCAACCAGCTCGAAGACCTCGGCGAGCAGACCGAGATCGAAGCACGGCTCGCGGCTCTGAAGTCCGGCGGCGCGAAGCCTGCCATTGGTTCGTCGGCCAACGCTTCGGCTGCGGACTCCACTGTTGAAGAGGCTGATTTCGACAAGCTCTAGTAGCTGATCCGGTTCCGGACCGGACGCCAGAAAGGCCGGGTTCCCTGATGGGACCCCGGCCTTTCCGTTGTCAGCTACGGCGTGTGCGTCTGGCTCAAGTTCACCGCCGGTTCGCCTCCCGACGTCAGCCCCGCCCCCGCCGTACAGCTCCCGGAACGGACGTCGCCGCCGTTGTAGACCTGGCGCAGGCAGTTGCGCAGGGCCAGCTGGCCCCAGTAGTTGGGGTGCAGTGATTCCTGGATGTAGTAGTCGCTGAAGGCAGTGCTCGCCGTCCGGATCTCGTTGATCCACTCACTGATGTCCGCGGCGCCGGCGCTCCGCCAGTCAGCCAGAGCGGTGTTGTTCAGCTTCTTCGTCGTATCGGCGCACAGTTCATGGCCGCTGAAGAGCGCGGACACATTGAGCGTGTGAACGCCGGCCACACCGGAAGCAGCGATGCCGGCTGAAATGGTGGAGTTGATGGCTGGCACGGCGGCCCCCGCAGCCCAATCCAAGTCCGCGTTCCAGAAGCCGCAGCCGTAGGTGCTTTGCCGGCTGAAGCCTGTTTCGGAATAGGCGATGCCGGAACTCCGCGGCAGGGGCGAGACGTAGTTCTGCACCACCAGGCTGTACTCACCGGGCGCGTAGCCTGCACTGCCCATGGCCGTGGCCACGTTGGCAAGCGAGGTGCCGATCCGGCCTGCCACAGCCGCCCTGTTGGCGGCCGAGAAGTTGGTGGCCACCGTGGTGGAGTCCTTGCAGTAACTCGGTGCCCACCACGGGCTGGTCATGAACTTGGAGACACACGTGGCGATGATGCCGGCAAAACCCAGGTCGTTGCCGCCGATCGAAATCACTACCATCCTGACCCGGTGGGATGATGCGAAGCGCTGAAGTTCCAGAGCCTGTCCGCTGTTCCCGGCAGCGTCGGTGTAGAAGTCGAGCCCCGGTTTGAATTCCCCTGAAGAGTTCCAGGACGTGGCCGTTTTGGCGCCGGAACAGGCCAGGTTGAGTGCCTGCGCCTGCCCGATCCTGATTTCCGCTGACGAGGAGCGGTGGCAGCCCCCCGTGCGCTCGGACTGGCCGGCATCCAGGTAGGCGGCGTCACCCAGGGCGTCTGCCTGGGCAGGATCGCTGGAGTTGCCCGCCCAGCGGCCCGCCTCCCCCGAAATATAGGAATCCCCGACGCTCACCACCCACGCATCGCCGCCAGACGGCGCGGCGTGGGCGGTAGGGGCGATCAATGCCGAAACTGAGATTGCGGCGGCGAGACCCGCCAGGAGAGCCCGGGTGGCGGGCCGCCGGCAGTGTGCCGCGCTGGCCGCTCCCGCCTCTTTGGCCGCTGCAAGGAATAGCTTCATTGGTCATCCTTTTTCCTGCGCGCGGCATCATTGCGGCGAACAGGTGGCCGGCACCCGGCAGCCTCCAGCCGTATGCCGTTGTCAACAGGAAAAGCCCGATCCGAACGGAACCGTCCCTGCGGAGAATGAACACAATGGACGGCAGGAGCGAGTCTACGGCCAAGTTACCGGCCAGTAAATAGCGTGGTGCGCCGTGTACCGTGGAAGCATGCCTTCCACCATTGTCTGGCTTCGTGATGACCTTCGCCTGGATGACAATCCGGCGCTGGCCGACGCGGCAGCCCTGGGCCACCCCGTGACTGTCGTGTACATCCTGGATGAAGAATCGCCGGGGGTGCGCGCCCTCGGCGGTGCAGCCAAGTGGTGGCTGCACCATTCACTGGCGTCCCTGGCTGCCGGACTGGAGGCCGCCGGCTCCCGGCTGGTCCTTCGGCGCGGGGGCGCAGCGGGAATCATCCAGGAGCTGACGGCAGGCACCGGAGCCTCACACCTGAGGTGGAACCGCAGGTACGGCGGACCCGAACGCAGCATCGATGCCGGCATTAAGGCCTGGGCCGGGGACGAAGGCCTCGATGCCGCGAGCTTCCAGGCCAGCCTCATGTTCGAGCCGTGGACCATCCGTACCGGATCCGGCGGGCCCTACAAGGTTTTCACGCCCTTCTGGCGCGCCTGCCTCGAAAGCGGTGAGCCGCGGATGCCGTCCGGCGCCCCCGGCAAACTGCCCCAACCGGCGCGGAGCGACGACGGGGCGCTCCCCCACAGCGACGATCTGGACGGCTGGGGGCTGCTCCCCCGGACACCGGACTGGAGCGCGGGACTCGCGGAGGCGTGGACGCCCGGTGAAGCGGGCGCGCACAGCCGCCTGCACGACTTCCTTGATGGCCCTGTCGAGGAGTACGGAACCGGCCGGGACCGGCCGGGAGTCGAAGGCACCAGCCGCCTTTCCCCCCACCTTCGATTTGGTGAAATCAGTCCCTTCCGCGTCTGGCACGCGCTCCGTGAGCGCTTCCCGCACCAGGCCACCGCCGACGTCGGGATCTTCCGGTCCGAACTGGGCTGGCGCGAGTTTTGCTGGCAGCTGCTGTATGAGAACCCGGAGCTGGCGACACGGAACTACCGACCCGACTTCGACCGCTTCGAGTGGCAAACGCCGTCGGACGCTGAACTGGAAGCCTGGCAGCAAGGCCGGACGGGCTATCCGTTGGTGGATGCCGGAATGCGGCAGCTGTGGCAGACCGGCTGGATGCACAACCGCGTCCGGATGGCCGCCGCGTCGTTCCTGGTGAAGAACCTGCTCGCCGACTGGAGGCTGGGCGAAGCATGGTTCTGGGACACCCTGGTGGACGCCGATTCAGCCAGCAATCCGGCCAACTGGCAATGGGTGGCCGGATCAGGAGCGGATGCTTCCCCGTATTTCCGGATCTTCAACCCCGTGACGCAAAGCAAGAAGTTCGACGCAGCGGCCCGTTACCTGCGGGAGTTCATTCCGGAAATCGCCGGGATGGATGATAAAACGATCCACGAACCCTGGAAGTCTCCGGAACAGGCTGCCGGGTATCCGGAGCCCGTGGTGGGCCTGCCGGAGTCACGCGAGCGTGCTCTGGAGACCTACCAGAGGCTCAAGGACAGCTGAGCCGGGGCCGCCTTCAGCGACCCCGGTTTGCGGCCGGCCAGCAGGTCCGTCAGCGACTGCTGACCTTGCCCATCAAGGATGCAATGGGACTCAGGAAGAGCGGCCGGGCCAGGAACCACGCAGCGACCATGACGGCGACAGACGCGGCAAAGATGCCGAAGCCGACCCAGCTGACGTCGTCGCTGCCGCCGTACATGTGGTTGAGGTTCCGGAGCGCGCCGGTGGCGAGCACCAGGAACACGTGGACAACGATGAAGGCGACAAAGTAGATCATCACCGGGAAGTGCACGGCACGGGCGGCCTCGATCGGGTAGGCCTTGTTCAGCGCCTTGGCGTTCTTGGGCCAGGCCGAGGACATCCTGAGGCCTGTGACGAACGCCAGGGGCGCCGCGACGAAGACCGTGATGAAGTACGTGAGCAGCTGGAGGGCGTTGTAGTTGACCCAGCCGTTCTCCGTGGGCCAGTTCAGGGATGCGTACTGCAGCGCCGCCGAGAGGGCGTTGGGGAAGACATCCCAGCTGGTGGGCACGATCCGCACCCACTGGCCGGTGGCGAAAATCAGGACGGCGAACACGATGCCGTTGAGGATCCACAGCGCGTCCAGGACGAGGTGGAACCACAGGGCGAGGCTGATCTTCGTCGGGGCATTCCTGGTGCGGATCATGCCCTTGTTGTTCCGTGTCCAGTAGGCAGCGGGACGAGTCTGCGTCCGCACCTGCCAGCCGGAGCGGATGATGAGCAGCAGGAAGAAGCCGTTGAGGAAGTGTTGCCACGCCAGCCAGGCCGGGAAGCCCGCGGGAGTTCCCTCAGGGAGCTCTGAATGGCCGGGGTAGGCCGCCAGGAAGTCCTTGACGCCGGCAAGTCCGGTGATCCACTTCGCGAGAAGCACCACGAGAAGAAGGGCAACGAGCGCGGCCGGCACTGCCCAGTACAGCTTGGCCCATTTACTCTTTGCAGTTCCGGACTTCTTCTTGGTCGGTAGTGACATCGAACAGCATTCCTCTCGAGAATGATCGACTAGTGACGTAGGCGGATCCGCCCCTGCCGGGTGCACCAGCGGGAGCGCCGGCCGGGTTAAGTTCGCCTTAATAGCTTGGATCATGAACAGCGGAAGAGCGAACCCGTACGGGCCGGCGGTCATCCCCCGCAACATACGATCCGTTCCCAGGCGGCGACGGCCTGCCAATGCGGTGATCGTCGTTGACCAGCCACTTGGCACCGCAGGACATAGCCCCCGCGAATGAGAATACTAGGAAATGCTAGTAGTTGGTGACCTGGAGACAAAGAAAAGAGGCCCTGACCGGCATTGCTGCCGGTCAGGGCCTCTTCCATGGTTGCGGGGACAGGATTTGAACCTGTGACCTCTGGGTTATGAGCCCAGCGAGCTACCGAACTGCTCCACCCCGCGTCGCAAGAACAACACTACCGGCCGGTGAACTTCAGACCAAATTGAAGCGACGTGATCTGCGTCTCGGCACCGGACGGCGCCGCGCAGAAGCTGCCGTCCCGCCGCCCTGCCGGACCCGGCCAATACGGCACAGGCCGGCTTCCCCGTCCTCGCGGAGGGGGAAAGCCGGCCTGTGCGGGCCTGCAGGCTATCGGGAGCCTGCAGGCGCCTGGTCAGTTGCTTGGAGAGGGCGACGGCGTCGCCGCAGCTGAGGGGGCAGCCGTGGGAGCCGGAGTAGGTGAAGCACTTGCTGCGCCGAGTTTCGCTTCGGCGTCGATCGCCTTCTGCAGTGCCGCGGACAACTTCTTCTGCTGCTCTCCGTAGGCGGCGAAATCACCCTTCGCGAGGGCCTCCTGGCCCGCCTTGATGGCAGCGTTGGCCTCGTCCAGCGCAGCCTTCAGCTCCGCCTTGGCGTCGGTACCGCCGGTGGCGGGCGGCGTTCCGCCTCCGGTGGCAGGAGGAGTCTGCCCGTTGTTGTCTGAATCACCAGCCGAGGCGCCGGAGTCCCCGCCGAACAACTGGTTCAACGCCTGGTCAAGCGTTGGGGCAAAGCCGATCTTGTCGCCGAACGCCACCAGCACACGCTGCAGCGTTGGATAGGACGTTTCGCCCGTGGACCGCAGGTACACAGGCTGCACGCACAGCAAGCCACCGCCCACGGGGAGAGTAAGGAGGTTGCCGTTGAGGACGTCAGACGCGCCCTGCCGGAGCAGGTTCAAGGCCTGGGACACGGTGGGATCCGAGTTGAACTTGTTCTGGGCCTGGCCGGGGCCGGGAACCTGGGCTTCCGGCGGGATCTGCAGGAGCCTGAGCTGGCCGTAGCTTTCCGCTTTCACGCCCTTCTGGTTGCCGGCGTCGGAATCCGCGGCCAGGAAGCCGTAAAGCACGTTGCGCGCGGTGCCGTTGACCACCTGGGGAATGAACGACGACGTGAGCTGGAAAGCGGGCTTGTCCTGGTCCGGCATCTGCAACGACATGTAGAACGGCGGCTGCTTGACCTCCTCCTTGACAGTGGGATCGTTAGGCACGGACCACGCGTCGTTGTTCGTGTAGAAGTTGTCCGCCTGGGTGACGTGGTAGCGGCCCAGCAGTTCGCGCTGGACCTTGAACAGGTCCTCCGGGTAGCGGACGTGGCTCATAAGGGCACCGGACATCTCCGAGAAGGGCTTCAAGGATGTCGGGAAGACGTTCTGCCAGGCCTTCAGCACCGGGTCCTGGTCGTCCCAGGCGTACAGCGTCACGGAGCCGTCGTAGGCGTCAACAGTCGCCTTGACGGAGTTGCGGATGTAGTTCACCGAACTGTTGGGCAGGGCGACGGTGCGGCCCGCCGTCGTCTGGGAATCGGCGGTGGCCGACGACAGCTGTTCCTGCTGCGAATAGGGGAAGTACTGGCTGGTGGTGTAGCCGTCCACGATCCACTTCACCCGGCCGTCCACAACAGCCGGGTACGCGTTGCCGTCCACCGTGAGGTACGGGGCGACCTTTTCGACGCGGTCCCGCGGGTTGCGGTCGTAGAGGATCTGCGACTCGGCGTTCACGCCGTCGGACAGCAGGAGATCGGAGGACTGGAACTTGATGGCGTAAAGGACCTTGTTGAAGAAGCTGCCGACGTTCGGTCCGCCGTTGCCGGTGAAGGTGTACTGCGTTTCGCCGTCGCCTTCCTTGCCGGCGGGACGGTCCTGCTCGCGGTTCAGCGAGCCCTTCGGGGCTCCGACGATCGAATATTCCGGTGAGTTCTCGCCGAAGTAGATCCGGGGCTGGTAGGTCGTGTCGTTGCCGAGGACACCATTGGACGGAATGCCGGCCTGAAGGAATTCGGGCTTGCCGTCCGCGGTGAACTTGTTGCCCTTGGCCGCGACCACGCCATAGCCGTGCGTGTAGACGACGTGCCGGTTCAGCCAGGACTGCTGGTTGGCGCTGAGTCCGTCCGGATTGAGTTCACGGACGGCAATCACGGTGTCCTGGACCTTGCCGTCGACTTCGTACCGGTCCACGTTGAGTGCGCTCGGGAACTGGTAGTAGGGCCGGTACTGCTCAAGCTGGGAGAACGCGTCCGAAATCAGGTTCGGATCCAGGAGCCGGATATTCGCAGTGGTTTGTGCATCCGGCGCCAGGGCACCGGTAGTGGCGGTGGTGGTGGCGTTGTACCGGTCCTCCTGGATTTTATCCAGGCCGTAGGCTGCACGGGTCATGCTGATGTTCCGCTCGATGAACGGCTTCTCAAGGGTCTGCTCGGACGGGCGCACCTGGAACTGCTGGATGACCCACGGGTAGACACCGCCGGCAAGGATGGACGTAATGACCAGCATGGCCGTGCCGATGACAGGCAGGCGCCATTTGCCGATTATGGCAGCAACGATGAACAGGATGGCCACCAGTGCGGCGGCGACAGCCAGGATGGACTTGGTGGGGATGACGGCGTTGACATCCGTGTACAGGGCGCCGGACCAGCGTCCGTTGCTGTTCTGCACCGCGGAGTAGCGGTCCAGCCAGAAGTTCACTCCGAGGAGCAGCAGGAAGGCAGCGCCTGTCACGGCAAGGTGGATCTGGGCAGCCCGGCTGGTGAAGATGCCGCGTTCCATGATCCGGATGCTGCCGTAGAGATAGTGCGTCAGGATTCCCGCGATGCCGGCGACCACCACCACGCTGATGAGGAAGCCTGTGACGAAGCCGAGGAACGGCAGGGTCATCAGGTAGAAGCTGATGTCGAGGTTGAACTGCGGGTCGTTCTGCCCGAACGGTTCCTGGTTCAGGAAGAGCAGCACTTTCTGCCACTGGCTGGCGGCGGCGCTTCCGGCGAACAGGCCGAAGAGTATCGGCAGGCCGATCATGACTACCCGGCGGACCGGTTCCAGCTGCGCCTGGTAGCGGTTCAGGTTGTCCCTGATCTCCGAATCCGGGGCGTAGACGGGACGGGCGTGGTAGGCGATCCGGATGGCATAGAACATCGCAGCGAACATGAGCGCGAAGGCGACCAGGAAGATGATGATGCGTGCCAGGTTCTCCGTGAGGAAGACTTCGAAGAACCCAAGCTGCTGGTACCAGAGAACATCGGTCCAAACATTGGCGAAGAAGATGAAGCCGACCACAACCAGTGCTACGACGATCAACGTCGGCGTCAAGGCACCTCGCCTTGGCTGGGGTCTTCCGGGCGGAGTGGAGCTGGCGGGACGGGACAAACTCGGTACCTCATAGCTGGTCGTCAGTTACTGGTTTTGTCAAAACTCAGGGTGCGTGCTGCTCGGACCGCCGGCACACCCCGGACGTGAGGTGAACGACAGTCATTAGTGCCACGAGTGGCGGTGGTGCTTAGTTCCTGCAATTAGTCTAGTTGCTGGTGCACGAGGGAAGTCCGGATGTGTCGCCGCCTGAACCGATCACGGCGACTGCTTCCCTGGCCTCGGCCAGGTTCTCGACTTTGACCACCTGCAACCCGTCCGGAATGTGTCCCACCACCTCCCCGCAGTTGGCAGCCGGCGCAAGGAACACCTCCGCGCCGTCCTCCCTGGCCCCGTACATCTTCTGCCCGATCCCGCCGATGGATCCCACGACGCCGTCGGGCGTGATGGTGCCCGTCCCGGCGAGATGTTTACCGCCGGTCAGGTCCCCCGGGGTGATGGTGTCGATGATGCCCAGGGCGAACATCATGCCCGCGCTGGGGCCGCCCACCTTCTCGAGGGAAATCTTGACGTCAAAAGGGAACTTGAATTCGTACTGCAGCAGCACGCCGAGGATGAATTTTCCGGCGGCGTTCTTCATGGGGGTGATGGTCTCCGTGACCTGCGCCGCGTCACGCGTGACAACGACCGTGGCGGGCTTTCCCTTTCCGGCGGCGAGTTCCTCCTGCACGACGCTGAGCGACGTCACGGGTTTGCCGTTTACGCTGGCGAAGACATCGCCGGCCTGGAGCTTGCCGGCGGACGCCGACTGATCCGCGAGGTCTGCCACCCGCAGTTTCTGTTCGAAAGGAATATCGAGTTCCTTCAGTGCGGAAGCCGTGGCGTTCTCCTGGGAAGTGGTCATGGCCACTGCGCTCTCCTGCTGGGACTCCTCCTTCGTCACCCCGGTGGGGAAGATGAGCTCCTCCGGATAGACCGCCTTGGATTTGTCCAGCCAGGCTGAAAAAGCTTCGAAGACGCTGACCGGGCCGTTGGGGCCGCCGTCGACATAGACAGTGGTGAGGTCCAGGTTCCCCTTGGCCGGAAACGTTTCGCGGCCGGTCACACTGATGACCGGCTTGCCGTTGTCGTTGGCCAGGGTGTTGAAGGTGGGTCCCGGTGATTCAACGACGTACGGTACGGGAAGGCTGGCGGCGGTGATGCCCAGCGCAAGAGCCATCAAACCGGAGGCCACCATCGCGGGGTAGCGGTTGTCGCTTGCTTTGGCACGGCGGGACGTCGGCCGGCGGGAAAGCCTGCCGCGGGTAGTCCCGCTGCCGTTTCCCGGTTCCGCAGGATCCCCTGGAACCTGGTCGCCCTGAGTGATTGTCAATGAAGGACCTCTCCGTACCTGCGCCCTCGGACGCGGCCCTGTGGCTGAACCGGATCGCACTGACGGCAGCCTGCAAATATTCCGATGACTAACACTACGCGTTGAGCGGGCGGCACCGCTCTTTGCCGACAGCGAACGGGGCCGGATTCGGCAGACAGCCGCCAAGGCCCCGGGGTACCGTGAAGGTGATCAACAGTCACACCGACGATCGGCGGGATCATGACCTCCAACCCACTCAATCCGTCCAACGGGGACGACGACACCCCTAAGGATCCGCTTGCGGAAATGCTACAAAACCTCATGGGTGGCAAGGGCATGGGTGACATAGACCCCGCTGAACTGGCCAAGGCCGCAGGGCTTCCGGACGATCCGAACCTGTTGGCCCAGATGTTTTCGCAGGTGCAGGCCATGATGAGCGCGCCCTCCGAAGGGCCCGTGAACTGGCAGCTCGCCCACGACAATGCGCGGCGGGTTGCCGCAAGCGGCTCCGACCCCTCTGTCACGGCCCAACAGTCCCGTGAAATCGATGAGGCACTGCGCCTGGCCGAGTTGTGGCTTGACCAGGTCACTGAGCTCCCCGCCACCGGCCTGATCGGCCGGGGCTGGTCCCGCGCCGAGTGGGTCGAGGAGACGCTCGGCACCTGGAAGCGGCTCACTGAGCCGGTGGCGAACAGCATTGCAAATGCGCTGTCCACAGCCATGACCGAGCAGATGCCCGAGGAAATGAAGTCCATGATGGGCGGGGCTTCCTCCATGCTGCAGAACATGGGCGGCGCCATCTTCGGCATGCAGCTCGGCCAGGCCATCGGTGCCCTGTCCGCGGAAGTGGTGAGTTCAACGGACATCGGGGTTCCGCTGGCCGACCTCGAAATGGCCCTCCTCCCGGCCAACGTGGCCAAGTTCGGCGAGGGCCTGAGCTTGCCCGAGAACGACATCCGGCTTTTCCTTGCGGTGCGGGAAGCGGCGCATGCCCGGCTCTTCGTCCAGGTGCCCTGGCTCCGCGGCCACCTCCTGGGAGCCATCGAGGCCTACGCCCGTGGCATCCACATTGACACGTCCAAGATCGAGGAACTGGCCCGGGAGATCGACCCCAGCAACCCCGAAGGCATCCAGGAGGCGCTGTCGCAGGGCGTATTTATGCCCCAGCGGACCCCCGCCCAGGAACAAGCACTGGAGAAACTCGAAACGGCGCTGGCCCTGGTCGAAGGCTGGGTGGACGAGCTGACCGCAGCGGCCACCGAGAAGTTCCTGCCCTCTGCCTCGGCTCTGCGCGAGACAGTGCGGCGCCGCCGTGCCACGGGCGGCCCGGCCGAGCACGCCTTCTCGTCCCTGGTGGGACTGGAGCTGCGTCCCCGCCGCCTGCGCGAGGCCGCCGCGCTGTGGGCTTCCCTCAAGGAAGAACGTGGCACCGAGGGACGGGACGCCATTTGGCAGCACCCCGACCTCCTGCCCACCGGCGAGGACCTGGACGATCCCCAGGGGTTCAGTGCACGGCGCAAGCTCGCCGAAGCGAGCGACACCGAGGTGGACGACGCGCTGCAGAAGCTGTTGAACGGCGGATTCGACGAACCGGCCGAAGACGAAAGGACCTCTGACGACAAGGACACCGGCGGCGGTCCCGGCTCCGGCACGGACGACGACGGCGGGACGCCGAAAGCCTGACCCGCCGGCTTTGAGGTCAGCTAGCCGAGCACTGACGGACCGTGGGTTTCGTCAGTGCTCGAGCTTTGTCCATCGACGTCCGGCGACATTCCCCGCGACGTTGCGAACGCCACGCCTTCAAGAAACGCCTTGGCCCGCTGGGTTTCGGGGTAAGCCTCCAGGAGTCGCCAGAACGCGGCGTTGTGGCCGGCCACAAGCAGATGCGCCAGTTCGTGCAGGAGCACATAGTCGATGACCCACTGCGGCATCGTCCGCAGTTTGTCCGAGAGCCTGATGGTCCCGTCGGCGGGAGTCGCGGAACCCCAGCGCGAGTTCTGGTTGCTGACCCACCGCACGGAAGACGGGACGGAGCGTCCGCCAAGGTACTTCGCCGACAGTTCGGCCGCATGTGCGGCGAGCGCGGCATCCGTGGCCGGCCTGCGCCGCCCCTCCCCGCGCGACCGCCGGACTCCCTGTAACCGGAGCTTCTCCAGCATCCGGTGGACCCATTCGCTTTCCTGGCCCTTGGTGAAGTGCGCCGGGATGGCCACAACGGCTGTTCCGTTCTCCCAGAACGCTGCCACGGTCCGGCGACGGCGGGCCGAGCGGCGGACGACCACCGGCGCGCCGTCGGGGGTAGTCAGCGGAATCGCCCGTGGCGGGGCGCCGCCGGCCATCAGGCGCTGCTGCTTTCCGTGAGGACTTCGAGCACGGCTTCGCCGTACTTCTCCAGTTTCGACGGCCCGATTCCGGCCAGCTGGCCCAATTCTTCGAGGGACGCCGGCCGCGCCTCGGCGATGGCAGTCAAGGTCGCATCAGTGAACACCACGAACGCCGGAACCTCGGCGGCCAGGGCCACGTCCTTCCGCCACTGGCGCAGCGCGTCGAAGGTCTGTTCCTCGTAGCTCGGCGGGCACTGGCCGCAACGGCCCACCTTGCGTTCGGCACCCGTGGACAGCATGCTTCCGCAGACCCGGCACATCGCCGGGGACGCCGCCTTCCGCCGCGGCGCGGGCCCTTTGCCGCGCGCCGTCGAACTGGCAACCGAGTCCGGGCGGAGGCCGTCCAAAAAGCGGGACGGCTTCCGGTTGGCCCTTCCGCCGGGAGTCCGGGCCAACGACCAGGAAAGGGACAGGTGCTCGCGCGCCCTGGTGATCCCCACGTAGAGCAGCCGGCGTTCCTCGTCCACGTCTTCCGGGGAGTCGGCGAACGAGATTGGCATAAGTCCTTCGCAGAGCCCCACGAGGAAGACCGCGTCCCACTCGAGGCCCTTGGCGGCGTGCAGCGACGCCAGGGTCACCCCTTGCACGGTCGGGGCATGCTGGGCCAGCGATCGTTCCTGCAGTTCGTTGACAAAGTCCGAGAGGGTGAACCGCGGACCCCGGCTGAGTACCAGCTCATCGGCCAGCGCAACCAGCGCGGCCAGCGATTCCCAGCGTTCCCGCAGCGCTCCGCCGTTGTGCGGGGCGGACGCCGTGTAGCCAAGGGATGCCACGATGTCCCGGACCAGCTGGCCCAATGGCTCGGGTTCGGAGGTTTCGGCAGCTGCACGGGTGGCGGCCCTGAGCTGGAGGATTGCGTCCCGGACTTCCTTGCGGGCGAAGAACCGCTCTCCCCCGCGCAGCTGATAGCCGATTCCGGCCGAAGCCAATGCCTGTTCATAGGCCTCCGACTGTCCGTTCGTGCGGAACAGCACGGCGATCTCGCTGGCCGGGGTGCCGGCGTCGAGCAGTTCCCGGATCTTGATCGCAACGGTGGCAGCCTCGGCTTCATCGTCCGCGCACTCCGTGAACTGGGGCGGCGGTCCGGGCTGCCGCTGTGCGACCAGTTTGAGCGGAGCCGCCCAGGCGGCATCCGCTACGGGGCCTCCGCTGCGCCGGCCCGCGAGAAGGTCATTGGCCAGTTTGACCACCTGTGGCGTGGAGCGGTAATCCCTGATCAGCTTGACGACGTTTGCACCGGGATACATGGCCTTGAAACCGAGCAGGTGCTTGGGGGAGGCTCCGGTGAACGAATAGATGGTCTGGCTGGCGTCGCCCACGACGCACAATTCGTCGCGTCCGCCCAGCCAGAGTTCCAGGAGCCGCTGCTGCAACGGCGAAACGTCCTGGTACTCGTCCACCACGAAGTGCCGGTACTGTTCGCGGACGGTGGCTGCCACCTTCGGGTCCTCCTGCAGGATCCCGACAGTGATCAGCAGGACGTCCTCGAAGTCGATGACGTTGCGGTCCGTCTTGACGTCCTCATAGGACTGGAACACCCGGGCCACAGCCGTGAGGTCGAATCCCCCGGGGTTGCCGCGGTCCTTCGCGTTCTCGAGGTAGTTCGCCGGCGTCAGCATGGACACCTTGGCCCACTCGATCTCTGACGCCAAATCCCTGATGGATGCCCGGTCCGTGCTGAGCCTCAGGCGGCGGGCGGCTTCGGCGATCATTTGCGCCTTGTGGTCCAGGAGGTTTGGCAGCGCACCGCCGACGGCCTGCGGCCAGAAGAACTGCAGCTGCCTCAGTGCGGCCGCGTGGAAAGTCCTTGCCTGGACGTTGCCTACGCCGAGATCGCGGAGCCTGCTCCGCATCTCCGCCGCAGCGCGCGCGGTGAAGGTCACCGCCAGCAGCCTCTGCGGGCTGTAGACGCCTGAGTGCACGCCATAGGCAATCCGGTGGGTGATGGCGCGCGTCTTGCCGGTGCCTGCACCCGCGAGCACGCACAGGGGCCCGTTCAGTGTGCTCGCGACTTCCCGCTGCTCGTCGTCCAGTCCGCCCAGAATGCGGTCTTCCAGGGACCGGTTGTCCTGCGCAGCGGGCTCGGCGGAAGCGATGTCGCCCTCGGCGGTGCGTTCAAAATTGTCAGTTGTCACTTGCTGCTCATGTCACTTGGTGCTGGGTCGATCGATGGTGTCGCGCGGAGGTCCGCTGTGCGGGGACGTCATTCGTCGGCAGGACGGTCCTGGATGATGCCGCCATACCAGTGCTCAATCAAGGACCGGGCAATGGACAGCCTGCTGGAAATGACAATTTCCCCGCTCAGCACCGCGGCCTGAAGCTCCGCACGGCTGAACCACCGCGCACGGGTGACCTCCACGCCGTCGGGCATTGCTTCTGTGTCCTGTGTCCTGGCGGTGAACCCCAGCATCAGCGAGGCGGGGAAGGGCCAGGACTGGGACCCCAGATACTGGGTGGCGGTGATCCGCACGCCCACTTCTTCCTGGATTTCCCGGACGACTGCCTGCTCCAGCGACTCACCCGGCTCCACGAACCCGGCCAGGGTGGAATAGTTCTTCGCGTCGAGGGGCCCGCCGCCACCCAGCAGGAGCCGGTCATCCGGGCCGACCACCGTCACGATGATAGCCGGATCAGTCCGGGGGTAGTGCTCGGAGTTGTCGGCAGGGCACCTGCGGACCCAACCTCCTGCCTCAACGAGCGTCGCGGCGCCGCACCGCGGACAATGAACGTGCGTGGCATGCCAGTTGGCGATCGCGCTGGCTTCGATGAAGAGGGCGGTGTCGGTGGCATTCAGGCGGGCCGCCACGTCCCGGAATCCCGTCCAGACGGCATCCGACGGTATTCCGGCGATGCCCCGTTCGAACTGTTCCGCCCGGACCTCAAAAGGCTCCTCCAGGACAAATAGGACGATTTCCGTACCTTCGTCCAGGTGCGAGCCCGCGAGGGCGGAACCGAGGTAGATGGTCATGGCCGGCGGGGTTCCGGCCTCGCCGAGGCTCGCCGCTAGTCCGGCGGCGTCCGTCAGCAGGAGGCTGTCGCCACAGACCAAAGCCTGGCGGTGCGAGAGGACCATGGCCAGCGCCCGGCCGGAATTGACCACGGAGTCCACCATGCCCGGCTTCATCCTGGCGCCGGATCCCCTGTCAACGAGGGCGGGACGGACGGGGAGGACAGTGTCCATAAGGTGGTTCGCCGGCAGCCGCTTCAAAGGAGGCGTACCGCCAGGGGCCGCACCTTCCGCTCCCCTATTTTGCTCTGCCTCATTTTGGGATGCCGGTGACTCCGCAAGACTCATGTACCCACCGTACTGACTCCGGCTGACAATTGACATTTGCTCCGGCCGCAACGGACCCCCGTTGCAGCGTTCCGAACACTGGTTTGGCAAGGGGATTCGTCACGATCTGAAGACTCGCCGTGGTACATCGCCATCTTGGGCGCCAGTCAATCTACCGTGGACGGGTGAGAAGAAAACCGATCGAGCTGGCAGCTGTAGCAACTGCGGCAGTCCCCGGACTGACGCCCACCGCCGTGAGTTCCGCACCCGACGATCCGGCGGACTTTGATTCGGCCCTCCTCCTGGACTCCGAAGGGAAGCAGTGGCGGGTACGCTCCCCCCGCCACGCTGAGGCCAGCGCCCGGCTGGAAACGGAGTTCATGGTGCTCCGCGCGTTTGCTCCCGGAATCAGGGCCGAACTGCCTTTTCTGATGCCCACGGTGGCTGGCACCGTTCGGCAGGGTGCACTCAGCACCTTTGTGTACTCGCATCTGGCAGGCACCACCCGCAGCGTCGAAGAACTGACAGCCGGACCGGAAGGTCTGGCGAAGGAAATAGGTGCGGCACTGGCCGCCATTCACGACCTTCCGCGGACTTTGGTCAGCAACGCCGACCTCCCCAGCTACACACCCAATGAGTTCCGGCAGCGCAGGCTCAACGAACTCGACCAGGCTGCCACCACAGGGAAGATCCCTCCCGTGCTCCTGCGCCGTTGGGAACATGCACTGGAAGACGTCTCGCTGTGGCGTTTCAATCCCTGCGTTGTCCACGGCGACCTGCATGAGGACAACATCCTCGTTGACGGGGACCGTGTGACGGCTGTGACGGGCTGGACCGATTTGCGCATCGGCGACCCCGCCGACGACATGGCCTGGCTCGTGGCCTCCAACGAACAGGGCTTCGTGGACGCCGTGCTGAGCCACTACACGTCCGGCCGCAGGGATGCGCCGGACGCCCACCTGCTGCGCCGCGCGGCGCTCTCCGCCGAGTTCGCGCTGGCCCAGTACCTGGTCAAGGGCCTGGCGGCCGGAAACGAGTCCATGATCGGCGAAGCTGAAGAAATGCTGGCCTCGCTTGCCGAAGACATCGCCGAGCACGGCGGTCAGCCCATCAGCGTGGAACCCTTGCCGCAGGCCGTCCCCGCCGTGCACGTGGAACCCGTTCCGCTGGACGGACCATCCGTGCATGTCGAAGCCCTCCCGCAGGTCCAACCGGCCGGTGCCGGGGCCGTGCCTTCGGTCCATGTATCACCGATCCCGGCCGAACAGCCCGCCACCACCGTCGCCTCCGGTCCGCCAGCCAAGGGCGGCGAAGCCGGTCAGGCTGCCGGCGCAGATGGGGAAACCACGCCCCATGCCCCGCCGGCAGCGGACGACACGTCCACCGCCGCCATTACGATTGTGGACGCAAAGTCCCACTAGCCGAGCCGGACGCTTTCGCCAGTGCGGTGGTTCCGCCGAGGGCCGCAGTAACGATGTCCTCCAACTGTTCGGCCGTCCCGAGGTCGTGCGGGCGGACCACCTGATTTTCCCCCACGTAGTAGAAAGCGGCCCGGACATTGTCGAGGGGCACTCCCTTGAGCCGGGCCCAGGCGAGCCGGTAGACGGCCAGCTGGACGGCTTTCACCTTCAGTTGCCCGGCGGCGGGACGGCGGCCTGTTTTCCAGTCCACCAGGTCCCAGCGCCCGTCGGCGTCCCGGAACACGGCATCGATCCGGCCACGCACCACAACGTCTCCGATGCGCGTTTCCACCGGAACCTCCACATGGGCCGGGGCACGGTGCGCCCACTCAGAGTTCCGGAACGTCTCCACCATGGAGTCCAGCCCGTACGCCTCGTCAATATGGTTGTCCGAGCCCGGCGCCTCGTCCAGTTCCAGCATGCCTGCCTTGCCGAAGTACTCTTCGACCCAGGCGTGGAAAGCCGTGCCCTTGCGGGCTGACATGCCTGGTTCCCTGGGAACGGGGCGCCGCAGCCGTGCAAGGACTGATCCCGGATCATCGCCCAGGTCCACAAAGGTTGACGCAGAGATGTGGCCGGGCAAGTGGACATCCTGCACTGCGGCCCTGCGAAAGCGGCGCTCCAGCAACAGGGCCGCCTCCTGCGCCCAGTTGGCCGCAACGCTCCGGAGCTGGCGGGGACCCTCCCCCGCTGAGAGACCCTCAGCGTCCCACGCGGGTCCCGCGGCCATGGCCTCGCGGACCCTTCCGGCGGCCGTTTCCATCGCCGCCCGCCGCCCTGGAACCAGCCGCAGCCTGGTCCCGGTGCGCGGATCGGCAGGCCCTTCCAGCGGGTCGTACGGCCACAGCGCCAGTTCCAGGTCCTGGGTCAGCGGGCTTTCCGCCGGCAGTGATGACTCCTCCACCGACGCGGGATGCACGACGGCGGCATGTTCCGGCGCAGGTTCCGCCGGACCTCCGGCAGGCTCCTGGGCTGCCCCGTCCGGACCGCCGGTGCGTGTCGCGACACCAGCGAGGTGCCCCAGCTCGGAAAGGAACGGCGACATCTCGGCCATACCGGCCCGGGAGCCGACCCAGGCCGCGCTCGACACCCACAGCACGTATTTCGCCCGGGTGTAAGCCACGTAGGCCAGCCTGCGTTCCTCTGCTTCGCCGTGCGCCTGGACATCCGCCTTGAAGTCTTTTTCTGCGTCCAGCCAGCCTTTTTGGTCCGGTTGGTCCAGGTCCCATTGCGGCAGGTCGGCGCGGTCACCCCGCAGCGGCCAGGGCAGGGCGGCGCTGCCGCTGCTCCAGCGTGAATCGCGGCTGCTGGGAAACGCTCCCGCGTTCAGGCCGGGAACGAACACGACGTCCCACTCCAGGCCCTTGGACGCGTGCACCGTCAGCAGCTGGACGGCTTCATGGTTGACGTCCGGAGCGGCAACGTCCAGCCCGCCTTCCTCCGTGGCCGCGGCCTCCAGCCACGCCAGGAAAGCCAGGACGTCTACCCGGTGGGAGGTGTGGAGGAATCCTGCCGCGGCATCATGGAATGCGTCCAGGTTCCTCCGGGCCTGATGGATGCTGATGCCGGGACGGGCCGCCACCTCGATATCCAGGAGCATGGCCCGTTCCACCTCGCCCAGCAGCGTGGTGAGGTCGTCACCCATGAATCCCCGGAGCTGCCGGAGCTCGGCCGACAGGGTGTGCAGTCGGTTGAGGGCCTCCGGGCTCAGCGTCCGGCCATGGGCCGACGTCCAGCCGTCCCGCGGCAGCCAGTCCAAGGCTTCCACCAGGCTTGCCGCATCGGTGATGTCGCTTTCGATGACGGCGGCGTCGGAATCATCACCTTCATCGGCGCCCTGCCCCGGGTGCCCCCGGCGGCGCGCAAGGAACGAAGACCAGTCCCGGAAGGCCATGAGGTCGGCCGGCCCTATCCGCCAGCGCCCTCCGGCCAGAAGGCGCATGAGCGAGTCCGAACGGCCCGGATCAGCGAGCACCCGCAGCGTGGCCACCAGGTCAACAATCTCCGGGGTGTCCAGGAGTCCGCCGAGGCCCACAATTTCGTAGGGGATTCCGCGCACCTCGAACTCACGCCGGATGCATTCCATCTGAGCGCGACGGCGGCAGAGAACGGCCATCGCGGGAGGTATCTGGTCTGTTCCGTCGTTGTCTTCGAAATCCGTGACGCGGTACCGCAGGACATCCGCCGCGATGGCCTTTGCCTCGTCTTCGTCAGTCGCAAAGCGTCCGATGACCACCTTTCCCTGGGCCGCCGCGGGGCTGGGCTGCAGCGGCGGAACCTCCACGGAGTCCGCCGCGTCCCGCTCCCCCGCAGGCCCGCCTTGAATGGCCGCGGCGCTAAGTGGCGCCGAAATGACATTGGCGGCGGACAGGATGTTGCGTCCGTTGCGCCACGCGGTTGTCAGGTAGGAAGTGGGTGCCACAGCGAAAGAATCCTCGACCCGGACGGGGAATTCACGAACAAAATGGAACAGCTGGCCGGCAGACGCCCCCCGGAAACCGTAGATGGACTGGTTCGGGTCACCCACGGCTGTCACCGCATGGCCGCCGCCGAAGAGCCTGGAGAACAGCACGAGCTGGGCATGCGAGGTGTCCTGGAATTCGTCGAGCAGCACCACTTTGAACCGCTGGCGTTCCACTTCGGCGGCCAGCGGGATCTCGCTGGCGACCCGCGCGGCGAGGGCCACGAGGTCGCCGAAGTCCAGCGCGCCCCGGACCCGCTTCGCGTCCGCGTACCTTCCCACCATCTCGGCGACGCTGGCCCTGGTGCGCAGCATGGCGCCGAGCTCTCCGGCGGCCTGGGTAGGGTTCTTCTTGGCTCCGGCCACATAGGGCAGGGCTTCGAATTCCGCGACGCGCCCCATCAGCCATTCCTGCACCTCGGCGGGATCCCGCAGGTGTTCAGCGCACTCGCCGGCAAGCTGGATGACGGCTTTCACCAGCGTGGACTTGGCAGCACGGAAGTGCTCGTATTCGCCGTCGAAAGCCTCAACAACTTCGCTGGCCAGCTGCCAGGCCTGCGCTCCGCCCAGCAGGACAACGTCACGTTCGACACCGAGCCGGAGACCGTAGTCGGACACGATGCCGCTGGCGTAGGAGTGATACGTGGAAACCTTGGGTTCCAGGGCATCCTCGCTGAGCAGGCCCGCCGGAAAAATCCTGCTCTCCGTGTCCTCCGCGGCAATCCGCTGCAGAGCAGCCAGCTTGGCCCGGATCCGGCTGGCCAGCTCACCGGCCGCCTTGCGCGTGAACGTCACCCCCAGGACTTCTTCCGGCCTGACCCATCCATTGGCAACCAGCCACACAACGCGGTCTGCCATGGTGGCGGTCTTGCCGGATCCGGCACCTGCAATGACCAGGCGCGGCGTGAGTGGCGACGAAATGATGGCGGACTGCTCTGCGGTGGGGCTGTTGCGTTCGCCCAGCATGGCAGTCAGCTCTTCAGGGGAAAACCGCGGCGCCGGCACGTCAGGGGGCGTTGTCATTCAGTAACCTGCTTTCCGCGAAGGCAAAGGGGACAGACCTCCGGCAGCCGGCAGCCGTGGCCACCATGGCCGGACTTGGCCGGATCGTGGCGGGCTTCAAAAACGCTGCCGGACATAAGCCGTGCGGCCTCGTTCACCATGTCGAGGGCCCAATTGTTGTCGGAGCTGTCCAGCGGCTCCTGGACCTGGATACCAGGGCCCTTGTTGCTCGTGCCAAGCTGGGCAAGCACGGCCCCGCCCGGCTGAACGTCGCCTGGTTGAACCGCCACCGGTTGAACGTCAGCGGCCGCTGTGCCGGGTTCCATGAATCCGCCAGCCAGTACCGCGGCCTGGTAGGAACCCAGCTGTGGATGGCGCGCGAGATCAGCTTTCGACGGCTGGCGCTTGCCGGTCTTGAGGTCAACGATCACCAGCCGCCCTTCGGAGTCGATTTCCAGCCGGTCAACTTGTCCGCGGAGAACGGCGGACCTGGTCTCAGGGTCAGCGGCTGTTCCCGGCAGTCCCGGCTGCGGCACGTCCACGATGTCCGCCAGTTTCACTTCGAAGTCCCGTTCGACACCGACAAGGCTCCTGCCTTCACTGCGCATGACCAGGATGTATTGGGCCAGTTTCCGGACCATGCCCTCGGCGCGCTGAAAATCCAGCTTGCCTTCCCAGTTGTCCTTCATGCCCAGCGCGGGCCATCGCCGGACCAGCTCCGCAACGTATTCCGATCCCGAAGAATCCGGCAGATCCTGTGCGATGGCGTGGACCAGCGTGCCCAGGCTCCTGGCAAAGTCGGTGGCGGCTTCTCCGCCGGCAGCCTGGATGAACCAGTCAAGCGGAGACTTTTGGACCGTCTCCACCTTGGACGGCGAGACGAACACCGTTCCTCCGGCCGGAACAATCCGTTCCGCCGAAGACAGCGGCGCGAGCCCCCACCAGGAGTCGGGATCAGCGCCGGGCACGGATGGCTCCGCGACCGCCAGCCGCGCAAGGACCTTCGCGGCTTCGACGGATTCGGCGGCGGACCTCCCGTCCAGTTGCGCGTGCTGCCGAAGTTCGGCCACGAGGGCACGGAGGGTCATGGGCCGTTCCACCGGGGTGAATGTCCGTCGATCCTGCCCGGGACGCAGCGGAGCCACGTAGTCGAGGAAGGACGAGGGCTGTTCGTCCTCTGACGACACAGCCGTGCAGATGAGCACGTCCCGTGCCCGGGAGACAGCCGTGGAGAAGCTGCGGAGTTCGTCATAGCGGATTTCCCGCAGCCTGCTGATGGGCCCCAACTGCAGGGCGTGTTCCACCCCGTGTTCAACGGCGTCAGCAAAGAGCGTGCTGCCAAGGAGCTCTCCGCGGAGCCTGGTGTTGGGCCACACTCCTTCCTGCAGGCCGGAAATAATGACGACGGGCCATTCACGTCCGGCAGCACTCGCCGGCGTCATGAGTTCCACGGCGTCTTCCAGCTGCGCCCGGGCTGCCAGGGTGTCCATGGGCAGCTCCTGGCTGAGCAGATACTCCAGGAACTGATCAGGGCCTGACCCTGGCAACTGGTCTACATAGCGTTCGGCGGTGTGGAACAGGGCCATCATGGCGTCAAGGTCGCGGTCTGCCCTGGCCCCCGCTGCGCCGCCGGCCAGTGCCGCCTCAGTCCAGCGTGCGGCGAGCCCGGTGGAGTTCCAGAGCGCCCAAAGCACCGTTTCGGCGTTGCCGCCCGGGGCCCGGGCCGCCAGGCGCCCGGCTTCGATCATGCGCGCGACACGGCGGGCAGAGCGGCCTTCGATACCAGTGGTGGCCAGCGCGCCGGGTTCCAGCAGCGACTCGACGAGCAGGGCATCACTGGTGCGGCCTCCCCCGCCAAGGATCTCCTCTCGGCGCAGGGACTGGCGCAGGCGGCGCAACTCGATGGAAGTCGCTCCGCCGATCCGGGACGTCAGCAGCGCCACAGCCGATTCCGGGGTCAGCGCCGCAGGATCCAGCGCCACGGCATAGGCATCAAGCAGGGGCCGGACAGCGACTTCGTCCCGGACCGCAGATTCGGCCACGGGAACCCGCACGGGAATGCCGTGGCCGGCGAGGTGGCGCTGCAGCTGGTTCAGCTGCCCGCCGTTCCGCACGATCACCGCGATGTCGCCGAGCTCGCGGCCCTGGTTCAGGTGCGCATCAAGGATGCGCTGCGCAACATAGCGCAGCTCCTGGACCGGAGACGGAAGGACGTGGCCCTCCACATCGCCCCGGACAGGGGCAACACCGTGGTGCTTGAGGCCATCCTGCTGCTGGCCGCATGCGGCTTCGGCGCTTTCCAGCCTGCGGGCCGAGCGGCCACCCGCGCGTTGAGAGATGCGTGCCGCCACCTCAAGCCACGCCTGGGCGACGGCGGGAGCGTGGCGGTGTGTCACCCGGAGCGGGCGTTCCAGGACCGTGTCCCCCGCGGCAGTATCCCGGAGCCCCTCTCCAGGTGCGCCGGCAGGAGCCAGCAGGTGCGGCAATTCAGCCGTGAGGTCGGGCCTGGCGCCGCGGAATCCCTGGACAACGGTGTCCGGGGACGACGTCACGTAGACATCCTTGCCTGCCGCGATGTCGGCCAGCAGCTCGAACACGGCCGGGTTGGCTTCCTGGATGTCGTCCACGAGAATCAGCTGCAGGCGTTCCCGCTCGGCGGCCAGGAATTCGGGGGCGTCCTGGAAGATCTGGCGTGCGGCCGTGATGATTCCCGCGGGGTCGAAGGCCTCCGGCATACGCAGGTCCAGTACGTCGCGGTACTCGGCGTACAGCGCGGCGGCAGCGATCCAGTCCGGACGGTTGCACTGCCCGGCCAGCCGCACCAGGTCATCGGGCGTCCGGCCGGACTCAATGATCCGGTCAAAGAGCTGACGTACCTCGTGGCGGAAGCCACGGGTTTCCAGTGCGGCGCCCAGGTCTTCGGGCCAGGGCAGTTCAAGCCCTGGAAGGGCATGGCCTTCAAGCAGTTCCTTGATGATGAGGTCCTGCTCGGGTCCTGACAGGAGCCGCGGCGGTCGCGGCAGCGGAAGGATGCCTTCTGCTTTGGCACGCCGGATCAGATCGAAGGCATACGATGCCCAGGTGCGTGCCGGCGTCGTACTGAGGCTGCGGTTGAGCCGGGCCGTGAAGCGGTCTCTGAGGGAGTCGGCTGCGAGGCGGCTCGGCGCCAGCACAAGCATTCTTTCCGGATCCACGCCGTCGCGCTCTGCCCGGCGCACAGCAACTTCAATGAGTACGGTGGACTTTCCCGTACCCGGGGCACCCGGTACCAGGACCGGACCGGACCCGTGCGGGACGTCCACGGCCGCCTGCTGGTCCGGTGACAAAACCGGAACGACGTTGAGGACCTGCTTTGGCGGAAGGAGCCTCAGTCCGGCTGCCGTTCCAGCGGGCCTGCCGACTGGTATGTGGCCTGTTTGCCCATCTGCACGCTGCCCTGCCTGGATCCGCTGCCCTGCTTGGATCTCCGGGGAGTCGTTAGTAAGTGTCACACAGTCATTTCATCATTCGGGGCGGACATTTTATGGAGCCGCCGCTCCAGCCGTTCGGCAATCAGGTCGATGAGGTCGAAGTCACTGTCCAAGGGCGCCCACCGCGCCTCCGCAAGGTCCACGCGCCACCGTCCTTCGCCGCTCCGGACGAAGTCCAGGTAGCGGCCCAGGAGCGGGGTTCCTTCCTGGAGGTAGTACGTCAGGGCCTCGGCCTCGAGCCCCTGCGGTGCTTCACCGCTCGCCCTTAGGACCCGCCACCAGGGGACGGAGCTGCCGTGGTGGCTCATGACCGCGCCCACCTGCCGCGCACCGCCGGAACCGAGGAGCTCGGACACGTCGCCATACGCGACAACTGATCCCGTAGGGATGAGTTGAACCACGGACAGTACCGCCTCGACATACTCCGTGCGCATGAATCCAGCGTAGCGGTTCCCCGGCACCCGCGAGGCGCCACGTGTGAGCGGCCACCCTCGAAGCGGCCCGACCGCGAGGCAGCCAGCCCGCCGACGGGCGGCACGCCCGCAGCCCGGCACAAAACTGTCAGAGGCAGCAGGTAGTTTTGAAGTATGAGCATCAGGAACACCAGCATCAGCACCACCACTGGCAGCACCACCACCGGCACGTGGGACACGCGTCCCCGGGCCGCCTTCGACTTGGAGACCACCGGCCGCAACTCGCGTGCCGCCAGGATCGTCACGGCATCGGTCACCGTGGTGGATGCCGATGGAAGCGTCATCAAGGAGCATGAGTGGCTCGCGGATCCCGGAATCGAGATCCCCGCCGAAGCCAGCGAGGTGCACGGCGTGACCACCGAACGGGCCCGCCAGGAGGGCCGCCCGGCCGCGGAAGTGACCCGCGAACTCGCCTCGGTGCTGCAGGGATTGTTCGACGACGGTGTCCCGGTTATTGCGTTCAACGCCAGCTATGACTTCACGGTGCTGGCAGCAGAGTCGGCCCGGTACGGCATTCCGCAACTGGACCGCTTCCCCGTCCTGGATCCCTACATCATGAACAAGCAGGTGGACCGATACCGCAAGGGTAAGAGGACGCTCACCGCACTCTGCGAAGAATACGAGGTCAACCTCGACAACGCCCACACGTCCGCAGCGGACGCCCTCGCGACGCTCCGGATGCTGGACGCCATGGCCGGTAAGTTCCCGAAACTCCGGATGGCCGCCGGTCAGCTCCATCAGCTGCAGGTGGGCTGGGCGGCCAGCCAGGCAGCGGACTTCCAGACGTATCTCCGCAAGACCAAGCCCGCCGCCGTGATCGAAGGCGAATGGCCGGTCCTCCCGCCCGAAGACGCCAGCGGGGGCGACTTCTAGCCGGCCGTACAAAACCCGGACAAGCCCGGCCCTCCAGGGAAAAAGGCCACAGTCTGGGCCACAGTCTGGGACGAGGATCACAGTTCCCGGCAGGGTCGCTGGCCGGCGCAGGCGGCCGGTGCAATTTTGCCTGTCACAGCACGGCCGCACGAGCAACGCGGCATTGGCATTGAGTCGGAACTTAATGCGGCGGCAAAGTCAATGCGCCGAAGATACTGCGGAAGTGACTCGCCAAGGGCACCGCTGACATAATTAAGTTCAAAAGCGTGCTTGTGCTATGCCCTGCCCGAGGCCAACCTCCTGAGGATAAATGATCACAGTTACCGACCTGCGAAAGGTCTACCGCCAAGGGAAAAAGGAAGTGGTGGCCCTCGACGGCGTCACCCTTTCCGTTCCCAAAGGTTCCATTCACGGAATCATTGGCCATTCAGGCGCCGGGAAATCGACCCTGGTGCGTTGCCTGACGCTGCTGGATCGTCCGACGTCGGGGTCCGTCAGCATTGACGGCACGGAACTAAGCTCCGTCAGGGAGTCCGAAATCCGTGCCGCCCGGCGCCGCATCGGCATGGTGTTCCAGCATGCGAACCTCATGGACTCCCGCACTGCGGCCGGCAACGTGGCGCATCCCCTGGAGCTGGTCAAGACGCCGAAGGACAAGATCCGGGCCAAGGTTGCTGACTTGCTGTCCCTCGTGGGCCTGGAAGGGTTTGAAAACGCCTACCCCTCCCAACTTTCCGGCGGGCAGCGCCAGCGCGTCGGCATCGCCCGGGCACTTGCCGCCGAGCCCGACGTCCTGTTGTGCGATGAGCCCACCTCTGCCCTGGACCCTGCGACCACTGATGAAATCCTCGACCTGATCCAGGACCTCACAAAGCGTTTGCAGCTCACCGTCCTCATCATCACGCACGAAATGAACGTCGTGAAGCGTGTCTGCGACTCGGTGTCCCTCCTGTCCAAGGGCCGCATCATCGAGCACGGGGCGCTCAAAGACGTGGCCGGGGATCTCGAGAGCAAGCTGGCCAAGGCACTCCTGCCGCTCCCCGCCTCAGAGCCCCTTAAGGGTGCGCTGCAGGGCGGACCGGTCCTGGAAATCCTGTTCGCCGGTGACAACGCCAAAGAACCTGTCCTCACCGGTGTTGCACGGCACTTCGACATCGACCTCAATGTCCTCGCCGGCAGCGTCGAGACGCTGGGCGGCCAGCAGTTCGGGCACCTCCGTGTGCAGCTCGCCGAGAATGCGGATTACGACGCCGTCCTCGCCTACCTCCACCAGCGCGGCATAGGCGCCAAACTGGCGAGGACGAAAACAACAGCCAGCGACACCGTGGATCTTGACGCTGCGGATCTGGATGACGCTGACTTGGATAAAACTCAATTGGGCGACGCGGCGGGAAGGAACTCATGAACGACATCTTCAGCAACCCCGTCCTCGCGAAGGCGCTGCCCGAAGCCATCGTTGAAACACTGCAGATGGTCGGAATTTCGGCCTTCTTCACTGTGCTGGTGGGCCTGCCCCTGGGCGTCTTCCTGCACGTCACGGCGCCGGGCGGACTGCGTCCGATGCCCGTCACCAACCGGATCATGAGCGACGTCATCGTCAACATCACCCGGTCCATCCCGTTCGCCATCCTGATGGTCGCGCTCATTCCGCTGGCCCGCCTGCTGACCGGCACGAGCCTTGGGCCCATTGCGGCTTCAGTCTCGCTGTCCATCGGCACCATCCCCTTCTTTGCCCGCCTGGTGGAGACATGCCTCCGGGACGTCCACCATGGCAAGATCGACGCCGCCCAGGTCATGGGGTCCACCAAAATGCAGGTCATCAACAAGGTGATGCTGCGCGAATCGCTCCCGGCCCTCATAGCCGCCACAACCACCACCGTGGTCACGCTGGTTGGATACTCGGCCATGGCCGGCCTGGTGGGCGGCGGCGGACTCGGGAAGCTGGCGTACAACTACGGCTTCCAGCGATTCGATGTCACGGTCATGATCGTCACCATCGTCCTGATCATCGTCCTCGTTCAGGTCATCCAGCTGGTCGGCGAGCAGATCGCCCGCAGCCTCGACCACCGCTAGGCCTGCACCACCGCCGGGCCAACACCACCAACCAGCCGTCGTCCAACGGGCACGGCAATCTTCACCGCAGCAGGTAGCCGCCCGCTGCATCTGTGCCGGAGACGGCGCCGGGCGCAAGCCCGCCGTCGAACTCCCAGCAATTCGAAAGGAACGCATTCGATGCGTAAATCACTCTCCCTCCTGGCCACCGGTATCGTCACCGCACTGGCCCTGACGGCCTGCGGCGGTTCCTCCAGCCCCAGCGCCGAAACCACCGCCCTTGACCCGGCCAAGCCCGCCACCCTGACCGTCGGTGCAAGCCCGGTCCCGCAGGCCAAGATCCTGGAATTCCTCAACGAGGACCTCGCGCCCAAGGCAGGCCTGAAGCTGGACATCAAGGAGATCGAGGACTACCAGACTCCGAACACCGCCCTGAGCGACGGTTCGCTGGACGCCAACTACTACCAGCACCTCCCCTGGTACGAAGACCAGGTCAAGACCAAGGGCTACAAGTTCGGCCACGGCGAAGGCGTCCACATCGAGCCTTACGCCGCCTTCTCCGAGAAGGTCAAGGACATCAAGGACATCAAGGAAGGCGCCAAAGTCGCCATCACCAACGACCCCTCCAACCAGGTCCGGGCGCTGAAGGTCCTCCAGGTTGCCGGCCTCGTCAAGGACATCAAGGACGATTCCTCGGTGCTGACCCTCACCGACGAGCAGAACCCCAAGAAGCTGAAGTTCTCCGAGAACCAGCCCGAACTCCTGATCAACGACCTCAAGGACCCGTCCGTGGACCTGGCCCTGATCAACGGCAACTTCATCCTGAAGGCGGGCCTGAGCACCAAGGACGCCCTCGCAGTGGAGTCCGTGGAAAACAACCCCTACGCCAACTTCCTGGCCTGGCGTGAAGACTCCAAGGATGACGTCCGCATCAAGAAGCTGGACGAGCTCCTGCACTCCCCCGAGGTCAAGGCCTTCATCGAAAAGGAATGGCCCAACGGTGACGTGACGGTGGCCTACTAAGCCTTCCGCTTCACAGCATTAGCAAGAAATCCCCGCCTCCCGGACGTTTCCCCTTCGCTTTTAGCGGGGATTCGTCCGGGAGGCGGGGATTTCTGTTGTGAGCCGTTACAGCCCGGCAGGCACCTCTGCCGACGCAGCGGCGCGGGCTGCGGCAGGGAGCGCCTCGAAGATCCGGTTCATGGCGGCGTCGTCGTGTGCCGCGGACAGGAACCACGCTTCGAAGACCGACGGCGGCAGGTAGACGCCGGAGTCCAGCATCGAGTGGAAGAACGGCGCGTAGCGGAACACTTCCTGGCCCTGGGCGTCGTCATAGTTGTGGACGCCCCGGGCCGACGTGCCGAAGGCCACCGAGAAGAGGTTTCCTGCCCGCTGGATGGAGTGGTCCACGCCGGCGGCGTCCAATGCCGAGGACAGCGCCGCGGAAAGCTCCAGGGAGCGTGCATCGATAAACGAGTAGACCTCGGGGGTGGCGTGGGTCAGGGTAGCGACGCCGGCGGCCATGGCCACCGGGTTTCCGGACAGCGTTCCCGCCTGGTACACGGGGCCGAGCGGCGCGAGGTAGTCCATGATGTCGGCACGGCCGCCGAGGGCCGCCGTCGGCATGCCGCCGCCGATGACCTTGCCGAAGGTCAGCAGGTCCGGGCTCCACGGCTCGGCGGCGCCGGCCGCGCCCCCGGTGAGGCCCCAGTAGCCCGAGTAGCCCGTACGGAAGCCGGTCAGGACTTCGTCCACGATGAGCAGGGCGCCGTGTTCGCGGGTGATACGCGATAGTCCGGCGTTGAACCCCTCGCCGGGCGTGACCACTCCCATGTTGGCCGGAGCCGCCTCCGTGATGACGGCGGCGATGTTGCTGCCGTGCGCGGCGAACGCGGCCTCCACGGCGGCGAGGTCGTTGTACGGCAGCACCAGGGTTTCGGCGGCGGTGGCCGCGGTGACGCCGGCGGAACCGGGCAGCGCCAGGGTGGCCACGCCGGATCCGGCCGCGGCAAGGAGTCCGTCGAGGTGGCCGTGGTAGCAGCCGGCAAACTTGATAATCAGGTCGCGGCCGGTGAAGCCGCGGGCCAGACGGACGGCGGTCATGGTGGCTTCGGTGCCGGTGGACACCATCCGGACGCGTTCGGCGGCGGGGACGCGTTCCCTGACGATCGCGGCAAGGTTGGCTTCGTCCGGGGTGGAGGCACCGAACGAGAGCCCGCGGTCCACGGCGGCGTGGACTGCTTCGAGCACGGCGGGGTGGGCGTGCCCCAGCAGCGCGGGACCCCAGGAGCACACCAGGTCCACGTACTCGGCACCGTCCGCGTCCGTCAGGTACGGGCCCTTGGCGGACACCATGAACCGCGGAGTCCCGCCCACGGAACCGAAGGCCCGGACGGGAGAGTTGACGCCGCCCGGCATGAGCTGGCGTGCACGGTCGAAAAGTTCCTCATTGCGAGGAGAGCTGGAAGTCATGGTTCCTATTCTTTCAGTTTGCGGGTGCATGCCCGGACAGGAGAGTGGCCACACGGGGCGCCACCTCGGTGCCCAGCAGCTCAATGGACCGCATCATGGCCTTGTGGGGCAGGGAGCCGCTGCTGTACTTGAGGTCGAAGCGGTCCACGCCCAGGTTCTGCTTGAGCAGGACGATCTTCCGCGCCACCGTTTCAGGCGATCCCACGTAGAGCGCGCCTTCGGGGGTGCACATGGCATCGAATTCCCGCCGGCCGCCCGGGCCCCAGCCGCGCTCCGCGCCGATCCTGTTCCGCAGCTCCAGCCAGTGCGGGAAGAACTCCTCGCGGGCTTCCTCGTCCGTTTCGGCCACATGCCCGGGCGAGTGCGTGGCCACCTGCTGCATCGGATGCCCGTACTTAGCCATGGCCTCGCGGTAGAGGTTGGCCAGCGGCGCGAACGACCGCGGTTCCCCGCCGATGATCGCGAAAATGATGGGGTAGCCGTATTCCGCGCAGCGCAGCACCGACTCCGGGGTTCCGCCCACGCCGATCCAGGCCGGCAGCAGGTGGTGCTCCAGCGGCGGATAGACGCTCAGCCCGTTGATGGCCGGACGGGTGCGCCCTTCCCAGTGAACCGGCTTCTGCGCACGGACCTTGTCAAAGAGTTCCAGCTTTTCCTCGAACAGGACCTCGTAGTCGGCAAGGTCCAGGCCGAACAGCGGAAACGATTCGACGAAGGACCCGCGGCCCAGCATGACTTCGGCGCGGCCGTTGGAGATGGCATCCACCGTGGAGAAACGCTGGAAGACGCGGATGGGGTCGTCCGAACTCAGCACGGTCACCGCGGACCCCAGCCGGATGTGCTTGGTCCGGGCCGCGGCGGCGGCCAGGAAGACTTCGGGGGCCGAGACGGCGAAGTCCCGGCGGTGGTGCTCCCCCACACCAAAGGCGTGGAGTCCGACGTCGTCCGCCAGCTCCGCCTGTTCCAGCAGCTGGCGCAGCACTTGCGCATGCGGCACCGGCTGCCCGTCGGGGTAGGACCCGACGTCGCCGAACGTGTTCAGCCCGAGCAGGACCTTCCCCGGGCCGACGGGGGCAGTGGGGCTGTCGCTCATTTCGACTCCTTCAGCCAGCCGGCGAGCTCGGACGCCCAGTAGGTCAGGACCATGTTGGCTCCGGCCCGTTTGATGCCGAGGACCGATTCGGTGATGGCGGCACGGCGGTCGATCCAGCCGTTGGCGGCGGCCGCCTCGATCATGGAGTATTCCCCCGAGATCTGGTAGGCGGCCACGGGCACGGTGCTCATGGCGGCGACGTCGGCGAGGATGTCGAGGTAGCTCATGGCGGGCTTGACCATCACCAGGTCGGCGCCTTCGGCCAAGTCCAGCTCCACCTCGAGGATGGCTTCGCGGCGGTTGGCGGCGTCCATCTGGTACGTGCGCCGGTCCCCCTTGAGCTGCGAATCCACCGCTTCGCGGAAGGGGCCGTAGAACGCGGAGGCGTATTTCGCGGCGTACGCCACTACAGCCGTATTCGTGTGTCCGGCGTCCTCCAGTGCCTGCCGGATCACGCCGATCTGCCCGTCCATCATTCCCGAGGGGCCCAGCATGTGCGCCCCGGCATCAGCCTGGGCCACGGCCATCGCCGCGTAGATTTCCAGCGTTGCGTCGTTGTCCACGTACCCGTCGGCGTCGAGGACGCCACAGTGGCCGTGGTCGGTGAATTCGTCCAGGCAGACGTCGCTCATGACCACCAGGTCATCGCCCACCTCCGCGCGGACGTCCCGGATCGCCTTGTTGAGGACGCCGTCGGGGTCCAGGGATGCCGTGCCGCGCGCATCGCGTTCGGCCGGAATGCCGAAGAGCATGATGCCGCCGACGCCCAGCTCCACGGCCTCGGCCGCAGCCCTCTTCAGGGAATCGGTGGTGTGCTGCACCACGCCGGGCATGGACGCGATGGGGTTGGGTTCCGTGAGCCCCTCCCGGATGAACGCGGGAAGGATCAGTTCGGGCGCCGCCAGCCTGTGTTCGGCCGTCATCCGGCGCATGGCCGGGGTGGTGCGGAGCCGGCGGGGGCGATGGGTCGGGAAGCTCATGTTCTGTCCTTCACTGGGGTCTCAGGGG
>NZ_JBWKYC010000032.1:0-32462 GCF_059423525.1 Arthrobacter sp. GW460-12-1-14-TSB2 | reverse complement strand
CCCCCCCGCTCCAACCCGCCCATCCGCCCCACCCCGAACGACTTCCTTAGTTAGGCCCAGGAGCTTCCCATGACCCGCCTGTTCAATGAACCAGCAGCTTTCGCTGACGAGATGATCGAAGGCTTCGTAGCCTCCCACGGCCGCTGGGTGAAGCGCGTCTCCGGCGGCGTCGTCCGCAACACCAAGAGCACCCCGGACACGGTGGCGCTGGTGATCGGCGGCGGCTCCGGCCACTACCCGGCCTTCGCCGGCCTGGTGGGGCAGGGCCTGGCGCACGGCGCCGCCATGGGCAACCTCTTCGCCTCCCCCTCCGCGCAGCAGGTCTACAACGTGGCGAAAGCCTCCAACAACGGCGCCGGCGTCCTGCTGGGCTACGGCAACTACGCCGGGGACGTCCTGCACTTCAACCAGGCTCAGGACCGCCTCCGCAAGGATGGCATCGACTGCCGCAGCATTGCCGTCACCGACGACGTCTCCTCCGCCCCGCTTGCCGAACGCACCAAGCGCCGCGGCATCGCCGGGGACCTGACCGTATTCAAGGTGGCTGCCGCAGCCGCCGAGGCCGGCCACTCGATGGACGACGTCGTGGCCATCGCCGAGCGCGCCAACGACCGCACCCGTTCCTTCGGCGTCGCTTTCACCGGCTGCACCCTGCCGGGCGCCGACCACCCGCTCTTCTCCGTCCCCGAGGGTCGGATGGCCGTGGGTATGGGCATCCACGGTGAGCCCGGCATCGGTGAGACGGACATCCCGACGGCGGATGAACTCGCCGAACTGCTGGTCGCCAAGCTCCTCACCGAAGTCCCTGAAGGTGTCCGGACTTCCACCGGCGCCCGCGTGGTTCCGATCCTTAACGGCCTGGGAAGCGTCAAGTACGAAGAGCTGTTCGTGGTCTACCGCCGCGTCGCCCAGCTGCTGGCCGACGACGGCCTGGAAGCCGTGGACCCGCAGGTCGGCGAGCTCGTGACCAGCTTCGACATGGCGGGCACCTCCCTGACCCTCTTCTGGCTCGACGACGAACTCGAGACCCTCTGGAACGCCCCCGCCGACGCTCCCGCCTTCCGCCGGGGCGCCGTTACGGCGGAAGCACTGGAGGCCTCCGACGCCGGCGACCTCAGCGAGGCCGAACAGCTTATCCCGGAAGCGACGGCAGAGTCCCGCGCCGGCGCCGTCCGGGTCCTCGCAGCGCTCGGTGCCGCGAAGAACGTGGTGGACTCCAATGCCGACGAACTGGGCCGGATCGACGCGATCGCCGGCGACGGCGACCACGGCATCGGCATGGAACGCGGCGTCCGCGCCGCCGTCGACGCCGCACGTGACGCCGTCGCCCGCGGCGCCGGGGCCGCCACCACCCTGCACTTCGCCGCAGACGCCTGGGCCGACAAGGCCGGCGGCACGTCCGGCGCCCTCTGGGGCATGGCCCTGCGGGCCGTCGGTGACGCCGTGGGTGACACCAAAGCCCCCGACGCCGGTGCTGTCGCTGCCGGAGTAGCCGGTGCCGCGTTCGCGATCATGGACTTCGGCAAGGCCAAGCCCGGGGATAAGACCCTGGTGGACGTCCTGGTCCCGTTCCGCGACGCCCTCACTGCAGGCGTCAACGCCGGCATGTCCCTCACCGAGGCCTGGGGCGCCGCTGCCGCCGTTGCGCAGCAGGCCGCCGAAGACACCGCCCAGTTGCTCCCGCTCATGGGCCGCGCCCGCCCGCACGCCGAGAAGAGCCTGGGCACCCCGGACGCCGGAGCGGTGTCCATGGCACTGATCGTCCGGGCAATCCACAACACGCTTACCGAGAACACTTCCGCCGAGAACACCCTCAGCAACAACACAGTCAAGGAGAACGCATGAGCGCCAAACTGCGCCTGGTCATCGGGGCCGACGACGCCGGATTCGAATACAAGGAAGCCCTGAAGGCTGACCTGGAGGCCTCCGAGCTGGTCGAATCCGTGACCGACGTCGGGGTGGACGCCACCAGCCACACCCCCTACCCGTCCGTGGCCATCGCCGCCGCCGAACTCATCGCAGCCGGCAAGGCCGACCGTGCCCTGCTGGTCTGCGGCACCGGCCTAGGTGTGGCCATCGCCGCGAACAAGGTCCCCGGCGTCCGCGCCGTCACCGCGCACGACAGCTTCTCCGTGGAACGCTCGGTCCTGAGCAACAACGCCCAGGTCCTCACCTTCGGCCAGCGCGTCGTCGGCCTGGAACTCGCCCGCCGGCTCGCCCGCGAATGGCTCACCTACACCTTCGACGAGACCTCCGCCTCGGCCGAAAAAGTCACCCTGATTAAGGACTATGAAGGTGTCACTTCCTGCTAAGAGTGCTTCGGCCAGCGCCGAAGACACAACGCCACAAGCGACGGCCATCATCGGCGTCAGCCTGAAGATGTACTTCGGCTACCAGCCCTCGCTCGACTACTGCCGCGACGTGGCGACCATCGCGTTCGCCCACCCAGCAGTCCAGAGCGGCGACATCGAACTGTTCGTGCTGCCCACCCTGCCGGTGCTGCCCGAAGCGGCCCGCATCCTGGGCGCGGCCGGAGCCGCCGCCGGAGCCCAGGACATCTTCTGGGAAGACGAAGGCGCGTTCACCGGCGAGGTGGGCGGCAAGACGGTGGCCGAACTCGGCGGCCGCTACGCCGAAGTGGGCCATGCCGAACGCCGCCGGATCTTCGGCGAAGACGACAGGATCATCGGGCTCAAGACTGCCGCCGCCTACCGCAACGGACTGACCCCCGTCCTGTGCGTCGGCGAACTCCACGCCGGTTCGCCGGAGGAGGCCATCGCCCGGTGCAGCGCCGAGATCGACGCCGCCCTGAACCGCGCGCAGTCCCTGGGACCGGCCGGACGCACCATCGTGGCGTACGAGCCGCAGTGGGCCATCGGCGCCCCCGAACCGGCGTCGCCGGAGTACATCAGCGCCGTCATCACCGGCCTGGACGCGCACCTGCGAACTTTGCCCGGCCAGGCGGAAAGCCGGGTGATCTACGGCGGGAGTGCGGGCCCCGGCCTGATCACGGAACTGGACACCGCCGTCGCCGGCCTGTTCCTGGGCCGGTTTGCCCACGATCCCAAGGCGCTCAAGACCATCCTGGACGAGACCGCCGCACGGCTTGCCGCGAAGAAGGTGGCCGCATGAGCGCGCCCGCCAACGCCATCAGCGGCCCGGGCTCAAGCCTTGGCAAGGTTTCACGGATTGGACTGAGCAGCTACGCGTTCTTCTGGCAGCTCTCGGACCAGGTCTCCGAACCGCTCAGCATCCACCAGGCGCTGGAACGTACAGCCGCCCTCGGCGTGGACCTCTTCCAGATCTGCGACTACGCCCCGCTGGAAGCCATGACCGACGCCGAACTGGAAGCCGTCCGCGCCACCGCGGACTCGCTGGGCATAGCGCTGGAGCTCGGCACCAAAGGCATCCGGCCCGAGCACCTGCGGAAATTCCTGCACATCGCCGGCATCCTGGGCTCGCCCCTGCTCCGCACCATGTTCAACCTCCCGGGCCACACCCCGACGGCGGAGGAAGCGGTGGCGATCTTCAAGGAAGTGCTGCCGGAGTTCGAGGCCGCCGGGGTGAAGATCGCGGTGGAAACCTACGAACAGGTCCCCACCTCCCGCATCCTGGAGGTCATCCGCGGAGTGGACAGCCCGCACCTGGGCATCTGCAGCGACCCGGCCAACACGGTCGCGGCGCTGGAGATGCCGCGCGAGGTGATTGACGCCGTCGCGCCCTACGTCCTCAACATGCACATCAAAGACTTTGCGTTCAGCCGCAAGGAGGGGTGGGTCGGGTTTACGTACTCCGGCGCACCCCTCGGCGAAGGCCTTCTCGACTACGACTACATGGCCGGGAAGCTTCAGCCCAAAGAAAGAAGCATCAACCAGATCGTCGAACACTGGCTGCCGTGGCAGGACTCCGAGGCGGAAACCATCCGCCTCGAAAACCAGTGGACCCAGCAAGGCATCGATTTCCTAAGGAGCAAGTGAAATGTCAGCAGAACAATTGACCGTCGCCGTCATCGGAGCCGGTGGCAAAATGGGAATGCGCGTTTCCCGCAACCTCCAGAAGAGCGCCCACACAGTCTTCTACAGCGAGAACTCCCCCGCAGGCCAGGACCGCGTCCGCTCTGAAGGCCGTGAGATCACTTCCACCGACGACGCCGTCAAGGGCGCCGACGTGGTAATCCTCGCCGTCCCGGACACCGTCCTGGGCATGGTGTCCGAAGGCGTTGTCCCCCAGATGAAGGCCGGCGCGATCCTGCTCACCCTGGACCCCGCCGCCGCCTACGCCGGGCTGCTGGCCAAGCGCGACGACGTGGTCCAGGCCGTTGCGCACCCGTGCCACCCGTCCGTGTTCCTGGAGCGAACCACCAAGGAAGAATGGGCCGACACCTTTGGCGGCGAGGGCGCCCCGCAGAACGTGGTCGCCGCGATCGACGAGGACGCCCCGGCAGCGACCCGCGACTCGGCCGAGGCCGTTATCCGCACCATCTACGCTCCTGTCATCGACGTGCACTGGGTCACCGTGAAGCAGCTCGCCATCCTGGAACCCACCCTGGTGGAGACCGTGGCCTGCATGATCGGCACCTTGCTCAACGAGGCACTGCACGAGACCGTGCACACCGCCGGCGTCCCGGAGGAAGCTGCCAAGGCAATGCTGTTCGGCCACGTGCAGATCGCCCTGACCAATGCTCTCCGTGGTTCCAACCCGTTCTCCGAGGCCTGCGAAATCGCCATCCAGTACGGCAAGGACACCATCATCAAGGACGACTGGAAGAAGATCTTCGACGACTCCGAGCTGGACGGCGTCATCGCCAAGATGCTGAAGCTGGACGCGGTCAAGCGCTAAACAATCGGCCCTCCACCAGGGCTCGGGCCCCCTGCAGGGCGGCTTAAAAAAGGCTGTCCCTCCGGGCTTCGGCAGAACCGAAACCCGGAGGGACAAATGCCAGACATCTTACCTTTTTTGACAAAGCCGGTAGAATGGATCGTGGCCAACCGGCACATCGTTTAGAGAAAGTCATGCAATGAGCTCAGCCATCCTCGAATCCCAGACCAACGTTCGGTCCATCCGACTGACCTTTTCGAGCGCCGAAGAGGTCCACGACGGACTGGAGAGCGCCGTCAAGGAACTCATCGAAGCTGCCGTAGAAGAAGGCAACTGCGGTATCCGCGTAACCCGCCACGAGCCGGGCGCGTTCACCGTGGCCTTGGACGAGTCCGTCCCCTTCGGTGAAACCTACGAGGACATTGCCGCCTAACTACGCGGCTCAGGTCCTGGTCTTAGATCCTGGTCTTAGGTCCTGCGGACCTGCACACCGTCTGACTTCATAAACAGCTGGGATTCCGACGGGCCCGCGGGCACCAGCCAGAGCACGTTTCCGCTCACGGAAATTTCCTCAACTTCACCTGCGGCCACCACATGCGCATGCTTGAGGATTTCCACCCGCTCGCCTGCTTTGAGGTTCCTCCAGTCGGTAACCGTGGCAGCAAATGCCGCCCGCCTGGACAGAACCGTCCCCCGTGCTTTCATTGAACTTCTACCCCTTTGTATATGTTCTTTTGCCACAACATCATTGGTGTGGGCTTCATCACTACATCTTTAGTTCTACTACAATTCCCGGGCCCCCGCCTGTTGTGTCGCGCAGTATTTCGGGGGCACCGGTAAATTGTCATTCCGAATGCATAAAATTCACTTTTAGGCCAGAATCCCGACGGCGGATTCGGCTGCCGCCCGCACCTCGCCAGACGCGACGAGCCGGTCTGCCGCCTCCAGCTCAGGTGACAGGAACCGGTCCGTGCCCGGACCGTCGACGACGTCGCGCAGCGCCGCGATCACTGCCGCGCCGGCCGGCCCCGGAGTCAGTTCCCCACCGGAAAGCTGGGTCCGCATATCGATCGCCCGTGCAGACGTCACCAGCTCGATCGCCAGGACGCGGCGCAGGTTTTCCACGGCCTTCCTGAGCTTCCGGGCCGCGTGCCAGCCCATGGAGACGTGGTCCTCCTGCATCGCGGAGCTCGGGATCGAGTCCACCGACGCCGGGACGGCCAGCCGCTTGTTGTCCGAGACCAGTCCGGCCTGCGTGTACTGCGCGATCATCAGGCCGGAGTCCACTCCGGGATCCGCGGCCAGGAAGGCCGGCAGCCCGTGAGAACGCGCCGGGTCCAGCATGCGGTCCGTGCGGCGTTCAGCAATGGAGCTCAGATCCGCCACGGTAATGGCCAGGAAATCAAGCACATATGCCACCGGTGCGCCATGGAAATTGCCGTTGGAGCTGACCCGGCCGTCCGGCAGGACCACGGGGTTGTCGATGGCGGCTGCCAGCTCGCGCGAGGCCACCAGGGCGGCGTGGTCCACCGTGTCGCGGACGGCCCCGGCCACCTGGGGCGCGCAGCGCAACGAGTAGGCGTCCTGGACCTTGGTGTCGTTGATCCGGTGCGAGGCAACGATCGGCGAGTTGGACAGGACCCGGAGCATGTTGTCCGCGCTTGCGGCCTGGCCCGGGTGCGGCCGGAGGGCTGCATGCAGCTCGGGCACGAACACCTGGTCCGTGCCGAGCAGCGCCTCGACACTGAGCGCGGCGGTGATGTCCGCCGTCGTAAGCAGCTGGCGGATGTCCGCGATGGCCATCAGGAGCATGCCCAGCATGCCCTCGGTGCCGTTGACCAGCGCCAGGCCCTCCTTCTCGGCGAGCGTGACGGGTTCGATTCCGTGCGCGGCGAGCAACTCGGCGACAGTCCGTTCGCCGCGGCCGCCGTAAGTTACGCCGTCGGGCCCTTCTGCTTCCCCCTCGCCCATGAGCACCAAGGCGCAGTGCGACAGGGGCGCGAGGTCGCCGGAGCATCCGAGCGAGCCGAATTCGCGGACCACCGGCGTGATGCCGGCGTTGAGGACGTCCACCATGGTCTGCAGCACCACGGGGCGGACGCCGGTGCGGCCGGAGGCGAGGGTCTTGGCGCGGAGGAACATGATGCAGCGGACAACTTCGCGTTCCACGGCGGGGCCCATGCCGGCGGCGTGGCTGCGGATCAGGGACTTCTGCAGCTGGGTGCGCAGCTCATTGGGGATGTGCCTGTTGGCCAGCGCACCGAAGCCGGTGGAGATGCCGTAGGCCGGGACCTCGCTGTGCGCGAGGTCGTCGATGTGGGCGCGGACTGTGGCTACCGTGTCGAGGGCTTCCTGGGAGATGGTCACCTTGGCGTCGTGGCGCGCGACGGCGACGACGTCCTCGGGGGTGACGCCGCTGGAGCCGAGGGTGACGGTCAGCGGTTCGTGGGTGGTGAGAGTCATGGTGTTCCTACTTCAATTCTCATCGATTGCTCCGCAGACGCCCTTTTGGTGGCTCAATACGGCGCCTACGGAGCAATCGATGTGGGTTGGGTCTTGGTTAGCGGGTTTCGTTCATGGGGATGCGGACGCCGCGTTCTTTGGCGACCTCGACGGCGCGGTCGTAGCCGGCGTCGGCGTGGCGGATGACGCCCATGCCGGGGTCGTTGGTGAGGAGGCGCGCGAGCTTTTCCGCAGCGAGGTCGGTGCCATCGGCGACCGAGACCTGGCCGGCGTGGATGGAGCGGCCGATGCCCACGCCGCCACCGTGGTGGATGGACACCCAGGTGGCGCCGGAGGCAGTGTTGAGCAGGGCGTTGAGCAGCGGCCAGTCGGCAATTGCGTCGGAACCGTCGGCCATGGCTTCGGTCTCGCGGTACGGCGAGGCGACGGAGCCGGAGTCGAGGTGGTCGCGGCCGATCACGATGGGTGCCTTGACCTTGCCTTCCTTGACGAGCTGGTTGAACAGCAGGCCGGCCTTGGCGCGTTCGCCGTAGCCCAGCCAGCAGATGCGGGCCGGCAGGCCTTCGAACTCGACGCGCTCCTGCGCGGCGTCGATCCAGCGGTGCAGGTGCTTGTTCTCCGGGAACAGTTCCTTGATGGCCTCATCCGTGACACGGATGTCCTCCGGGTCACCCGAGAGCGCCACCCAGCGGAACGGGCCCAGGCCCTCGCAGAACAGGGGCCGGATGTAGGCCGGGACGAATCCGGGGAACTCGAAGGCGCGGTTGTAGCCGCCCTTGCGGGCCTCGTCGCGGATGGAGTTGCCGTAGTCGAAGACCTCGGCGCCGGCGTCCTGGAACTCCACCATCGCCTGGACGTGCTTGGCCATCGAAGCCTGGGCCTTCTTGGTGAAGCCCTCCGGATCGGCGGCTGCCTCGCGGTGCCATTCCTCCACCGTGATGCCCTCGGGGAGGTAGCTCAGGGGATCGTGCGCGGAGGTCTGGTCCGTGACGATGTCCACCGTGAGCTCGCCGGCGTTGTGGCGGCGCAGGATCTCCGGGAAGACCTCGGCGGCGTTGCCGACGTAGCCCACGGACCAGCCGCGGCGCTCTTCCTTGGCTTTGAGGACCTTGGCGATGGCGGCGTCGAGGTCGGTTTCGACCTCGTCGAGGTAGCGCTTGCCGGCGCGGCGGCGCAGGTGGCTTTCGTCGACGTCGACAATCAGGCAGGCGCCGTCGTTCAGCGTGACGGCGAGCGGCTGGGCGCCGCCCATGCCGCCGCAGCCGCCGGTGAGGGTCAGGGTGCCGGCGAGGGTGCCGTTCTCGTCACCGGTGAGCTTGCGGGCGATCGCGGCGAAGGTCTCGAAGGTGCCCTGCAGGATGCCCTGGGTGCCGATGTAGATCCAGGACCCTGCGGTCATCTGGCCGTACATCATCAGGCCCTCGGCCTCGAGCCGGCGGAATTCGGGCCAGTTTGCCCAGTCGCCGACGAGGTTGGAGTTGGCCAGCAGCACGCGCGGCGCCCACTCGTTGGTGCGGAAGACGCCCACGGGCTTGCCGGACTGGACCAGGAGGGTCTCGTCCTTTTCCATGGTTTCCAGGGTGCGGGTGATCGCATCGAACGCGGCCCAGGACCGGACCGCGCGGCCGGTGCCGCCGTAGACCACCAGGTCGTCCGGGCGTTCGGCAACCTCGGGGTCCAGGTTGTTCATCAGCATGCGCAGCGGTGCTTCCGTCTGCCAGCTCTTGGCGGTGAGCTCGGTGCCGCGGGCTGCTTTGACCGGGCGGGCACCGGTGGTGAAATCGGCGGGTGCCATGAGGCGCTCCTTCGTGTGCTTGATGGTTTGTCCGGCGTCCGCCGGCTCGTTGAGGTTCTGTATCAACTAAAGCGTGTCCACAGCCCCGGAAACAGTGGGTTGAAGCCGGTGCTGTCCGGGATTCCAGACGCGCCCCTCCGTGCCCAACTGACTCGCAGATAACGTCGCGAAACGCCCGTTTGACGACGTTAACTGCCAGTCAGTTGGGTGGAGCTGCGGGCTTACTCGGGGGGACTTACGTGGCCGGGCGGCCGTGGATGCGTATGGACAACTCGTCCGCCACTTTCCGGACGCGGGCAGCGAGTGCCGGCCATTGGTCAGCCGGCAGTTTGTCCTCGAGGAACGTGACGGCGACGGCCGCCGTCGGCCATCCCACGTGGTCCGTGACCGCGGCAGCAATCGAGCCGAAACCGGGAGTCACCTCGCCGTGTTCCGTGGCGTAGCCGCGCTGACGGACCTGGTCCAGGTGCGAGGACAGCGCCGAGTACTTCATGATGGCGCCCTCCACCTCGTGCCGGGCGGTGAAGGCGGCGGCATTCGGGTACAGCGCGCGGACCTGCGACTTGGGCAGCGCCGCGAGGATGGCCCGCCCGCTGGCAGTGAGGTGGCTGGGCAGCCGGACGCCGACGTCGGTCACCAGGGACGGCCGGTTCTTGGCGCGCTCCTCCACGATGTACAACACATCGCGGCCGTGCAGCACTGCCAGGTGCGCACTTTCGCCAACGACGTCCACCAGCGAGGCGAGCATCGGCCGGCCGATCCGGGACAGCGGCTCCTGCCGCGAATACGCGGAGCTGAGTTCGAAGGCGCTGATGCCCAGTCCGTACCGTTGCTCCTCATGCAGGTGCATCACGAAGCCGTTGGCCTCCATGACGCCGAGCAGGTGGTAGACGCTTGAGCGCGGCAACCCCAGAGCCGTGGCAATGTTCGACGCCGCCATCGGACCGCGCTTGGAAGCCAGGAGTTTGAGGATTCGCAAGGTATTTTCCGCCGCCGGGACTTTCGACGCCACCTTCACAGGCGCCTTGGCCGCTGTTCGTGCGGGCGATTCGCTGTCCGCCATGCTTCCTCCATCGTTCGCGCCGGATCAAGGGGTGTCCGGTATCCCGTACTTAAGCGTGTTCCCTGCGTGACACCGTAAACGGCCATCGAACCACTTTGCCATCCGGGATACCAGACATGCACGGCCAGCGGGAGGCCGGGCACTGGCCGGGCACTGGCCGGGGACTGGCCGGGGGCTTCCGCCCCTATGCCGTTTCTCCCATCCGGTGCTTCGATGGAGGTCACGTACCGCTGCGAGGAGGCCACCATGGTTTGGATTGCCGGGCTCTTCCTGATCGCCCACGGCTTGATCCATCTCGCCATCTGGCTGCCGAAGGCCGATCCGAAGGCCCCGTTCGACGCCGGCCACTCCCCTTTCGCCGGCAATGTCAGGCGCACTGCGGCCGCCTTGGCCGATGCGGCCGCCGTTGTGTTGACGGCCGGCGGCGTGGGACTTATCGCCGGGGCACCATGGTGGCTGCCGGCGACCATCACGGGAGCAACCCTGTCAGCCGCGCTGCTCCTGCTGACCTTCAACAAGTGGTGGCTCATTGCCCTCGGCATCAACGCCGCCATCATCTTGCTGGCCCTGCAGCAGGAGGGATAGGAACACAGCCATGACCAAACCGCTGGCAGGAAAAGTCGCCCTGGTGGCGGGGGCCACGCGGGGCGCCGGCCGGGGCACCGCCGTCGCCCTGGGCGAAGCGGGCGCCACCGTGTACTGCACCGGCCGAAGCGCCGGGGGCCGAAGGTCCGACTACGACCGGCCGGAGACCCTCGAGGAAACAGCGGTGCAGGTCAATGCCGCAGGTGGAGTCGGCATTCCCGTGGCGGTGGACCATCTGGACCCCGCGGCCGTACAGTCGCTGGTGCAGCGGGTCGACGCTGACCACGGACGCCTGGACATTCTGGTCAACGACATCTGGGGCGGGGAAAACCTCATCGAATGGGACGCTCCGGTGTGGGCCCACCATCTGGATTCCGGCCTGCGGATGCTGCACACCGCCGTCGATACTCACCTGATCACCAGCCATTTCGCACTGCCGCTGCTCATCCGGAACCCCGGCGGCCTGGTGGTGGAAATGACCGACGGCACCCGGGAGTACAACGCCGGGCACTACCGCGTGTCGACGTTCTACGACCTCGCCAAGAATGCAGTGCTGCGGCTCGCCTTCAGCCAGGCGGAGGAACTGAAGCAGTTCGGCTGCACCGCGGTGGCGCTCACGCCGGGCTGGATGCGCTCCGAAATGATGCTGGAGCATTTCGGCGTCACCGAAGAGAACTGGCGGGATGCTGCGGCCATCCAGCCCCATTTCGCCGCTATCTCCGAAAGCCCGCGCTTTGTGGGCCGCGCGGTCGCGGCCTTGGCCGCGGACCCGGACGTGCATGGTCGGACCGGTGGCTCGTTCTCCTCCGGAGGCCTGGCACTGGAGTACGGCTTCACCGATATCGACGGCTCGCGGCCGGACTGCTGGCGCTATCTTGTTGAGGTCCAGGAAGCGGGGCGCCCGGCGGACGCCAGCGGCTACCGGTGACGTCCGCCCGTTTGGCGCGCTCCGATTAGCGTGCTCCGTTCCGCTGCCGTAGGACTCCGAAGATGGCCCCTGCAGCAAGCACTGCCACACCGAGAATGAGCAGGATGGTCCAGCCGGTGAGGCCGCCGGGCTTGTTCCCGGAAGCAGGCGCAGTCTCGGCGGACGGCTGTTCCCGTCCGGTCGAGGACGATGCATCTTTTTCAGCCTGGGCGGCAGCTTCTGCTGCGGCAAGGTACTGGGCGCAGCGCGCGGGGGCCGACAGCACTTTCCTAAGCAGGAGCGTACGAGTCGTATGCCAGGAAGAGCTCCCAGTCCGTGAAAGGGTCCTCGGCTAGCGGACGGTCCGTCAGATCGCATTCGGGCGGCGGGTCGTCGTGGTAGTCGGGCACGCCTGGGCCAAGTATGTCCGGATCAAGTGTGCCCGGATCGGGACTAATGGTCATGGCCAAGATCTGGCTTGGCCAGAGAGGTGGTTCCCAGTCTGGTTGTTCGCTGGCGTAATGGCGGCCTGCGGGGGAAGTCCAGCCCGGCGGTTCATTGGCGCTGGCACTGGTGGGTGTCCACCCGGTGGCGTGTTTGAGGCGGTGGTGTTTGGGGCACGGTTGGCCGAGGTTGCTGATCCCCGTGGTCCCGCCGCGAGCCCAGGCGAGGAGGTGGTCGGCGTCATTGTCCAGTGACTGGTTGTTACAGCCAGGGAACGGACATTTCCCGTCCCTTAGCCGCAGCCACTGCCGCAGCGCTTTGGAGATGCGGTAGCTGGCCCGTCCGATCTCCAACGGCGCACCGTCACGGGGGTCCGTCAACACCCTCAGGAACGACGATGCCCCGTCAGCGACAAGGGCGCGCCCCATGGACGGCGGGACCGGGCCGTACCCGTCCAACATGGCCGGTTCCTCGGATAGGCCGAGCAACGAGAGCACCGGAACGGTGATGAGCACCTGCGCCGCAGGGGAAGGAACCTTGCCAGCCAACTCACGGCCCGCAGTTTCGCGCCCTGCGGTCAGGAGCCAGGTCGCGGCAACATCGGCACGGAGTTGGGTAAGGGTCCTGGCCTCGTCCGCTCCTTGGAGGGCCCTTGCGGCGGCGGTGGTGCGGTCCCAGATACCTGCCGCCTGGCTGGCGGGCAGGTACGCGGAGAGCCAGGCCATGCCGTCGCGGTCCGGGGTGTATTCCACCCGGCG
Organism: Arthrobacter sp. GW460-12-1-14-TSB2; assembly: GCF_059423525.1. NCBI lineage: Bacteria > Bacillati > Actinomycetota > Actinomycetes > Micrococcales > Micrococcaceae > Arthrobacter > Arthrobacter sp. GW460-12-1-14-TSB2. Next base: position 19,629 of record NZ_JBWKYC010000032.1, on the reverse strand, counting down.
GTCAGCGACGCCCCGGGCATGGCGCACTTCGATGCTGACCGGATGGTGCCGTTCCCGCCAGGTACGGACCTTCGCCCGGAACCGGGCCGGGACAAGTTCTCCGGCCGGGCAGCCACGCGCAGCGGCGGGGGCGTCCGGGTCCAGGAAATGTGCCTCCAAACCCGCAGCCCCCGCCTTGTCGAGGTTGGTGGTTTCGTCCACCATGATCCGGGCATGCTGCCACGAAATACTCCCGGACTGTAGCGCGGACATCGTCAGCGGCAAGGTATTGGTCAGTGTTTGGGCTTCGGCCAGGAGGGCACCGGCGGTGCGTTCGCTGACCGTCAGGACGCACGCAACCTCAGCGGTCACGGCCATGTCCTGCGCGGTGTGGGCTTGCGAGGACACGGCGGGTGGCGCCAAGGCTATGGCAGCATCCGCGTAGCCGGCGGCGAAGTGCACCTTCAGGGCAGCCAGTCGGGCTTCCGCCCGCGCCACCTCGGCCAGTCCGTCCAGGCACGCATCTGCCTGGTCACGAAGAGGGTCAGCACTGGTCGAGCCAATGTTTCCCGTCCCGCGGCGAACAAGAACAGCCAACGCGGAGACGGAGGCCTCGATGGCCTCCATCGTCTTCACAGCTGCCTGGCTCTCCATACCCAAAGTATCTCCGGAGGCACCGACATTATTGCCGGCGTCACTCATGACGCCTCCAGGGGCCGCAACTGTCCGTTCGCGCCAGTACTCCTGGAAGCCGCCCGGACAGTCTGAGATGAAAGACACCAAACCGCCGTGAGGCTCATCACGTAGGGCGCGAAAATGGTCTGCTGGATAGCGATCCCCCTCCCAATGACGAGAAGGTATTCGCATGCAACAAGCCCCAACAGCAAGCAAAACAGCAGGACAAACCGCGCCCGAAGACACCACGATGTCACCCGGCACCGCCGGAAGCACCGTCCGCGCCGCTGCCGGCACCGCCGTCAACACCGTCCTGAACCGCGGACTGAACATCCGCCACATCCGCTTCATGGCCCTGGGGTCGGCCATCGGCACAGGCCTGTTCTACGGCTCAGCCTCCGCCATCCAGAAGGCCGGTCCGGCGGTCCTCCTGGCTTACATGATCGGTGGCGCCGCTGTGTTCATGGTGATGCGGGCGCTGGGCGAGATGGCGGTGCGGCACCCCGTTTCCGGCTCGTTCGGCCAGTACGCCAGCCGCTACCTCGGTCCGCTGGCCGGATTCGTGACCGGCTGGACGTATGTGTTCGAGATGGCGATCGTGGCCATCGCGGACGTCACGGCCTTCAGTATCTACATGGGGTTCTGGTTCCCCGACGTGGAGCGCTGGATCTGGGTCCTGGCCATCATCTTCTTCCTGGCGGCCCTGAACCTGCTCAGCGTCAAGGTTTTCGGGGAGTTGGAGTTCTGGTTCTCGCTGATCAAAGTCGTGGCCATCATCGCCATGATCGCCGGCGGTGCAGCCATCATCATCTTCGGTTTCCAGGCCGGCGGGGCAACGGTCGCTCCGGGGATCGGCAACCTCGTCGAGCACGGGGGCCTGTTCCCCAACGGCTTCGAAGGGCTCCTGGCCTCGTTCGCCGTCGTGATGTTCGCCTTTGGCGGGATCGAAACCATCGGCGTCACGGCCGGTGAAGCGGCCGACCCCAAGAAGGTCATTCCCAAAGCGGTCAACACCGTGCCCGTGCGGGTGCTGCTGTTCTATGTGCTGACCCTGGCCGTGCTGATGAGCCTGTTTCCGTGGAACGAGGTGGGCGCCAACGGCAGTCCGTTCGTCCAGATCTTCAGTGGCCTTGGCATTCCCGCCGCACCGCACATCCTCAACGCCGTGGTGATTACCGCGGCCCTCTCCGCCATCAACAGCGACATATTCGGAGCCGGCCGCATCCTCTTTGGACTCGCCCGGCAGGGCCATGCTCCAGCCAGCTTCGGCAAGGTGTCCCGCCACGGAGTGCCGTGGATGACTGTGGTGATGATGGCCGGCGTCCTGCTGGTGGGCGTGATCCTGAACGCCGTCATGCCGGAGGACGTGTTCCTGCTGATCGCTTCGATCGCCACCTTTGCCACTGTCTGGGTCTGGGTCATGATCCTGGCATCGCATGTGGCCATGAAACGCGAGATCGCCCGCAAGGGGCTTCCGGCGTCGGAATTCCCGTCACCGTGGTGGCCGGCAGCCTCAGTCCTGACCATCGCGTTCATGGCACTGGTGATCGCGATCCTGGGTGCGTTCGAGGATTCCCGGGTTGCCCTCTACGTGGGTGCAGTGTGGCTTGGCCTGCTGGTGGTGGCCTACCGCCTGTGGGTCCGCGGCCATGGCCGCGCCCGCGCCGAACTCGTGGATGAGACGGGGTCGAGGACTGCAGAACCGGGCAAGTAGTCCGCAATAAATTTCGAGTGTTGGACGGTACAGAAGAGGTAGGAGTTACGCAAGCGACGGGTGGGATTTGGCTTTAGCTTGGACACCAAGCGCAGACCGGACTTGAACTACTTGTCGCAGCATCCGGACCGCCTGCGAGTCGTGCTGGTTCAGGCACTGCAAAGGAGTGGTTTTGATGAAGGATCATCCAGCCTCCCGGCCTCCCTTCCCCCGTGACCGGCGCCGCTTGATCTCGTGGCTGAACGCCGCCGCCGAAAAAGTGCGAACGGCAACCGTGCCGTTCAAGATCGGGGACGTGGTCCTCGGCGACGACCCGTTCAACGGCCGCCGGCTTGGCGTGGTGACGGTCATCCACGGCTCGTCGCTGGGCCTGCGGACGGCGGCTGACGCCCACCCCGACCTGGTGCCCGAGGTGGTCTACTACGACTATCGGCAGGTCAGGACGCCGGACTAGCGGGCCGCCCGGCGCTAAAATCAGTCATGGTTCCACTGAGCAATCTGCTGACTTTTGCCCTGGCCGCCGCTGTCCTGATTGCCGTCCCCGGGCCCAGCGTGCTGTTCGTGATCGGACGAAGCCTGGCCCTGGGACGCAAGGGCGGACTGCTGAGTGTCCTGGGAAACGCGCTGGGAATGGTCCCGCAGATCGTTGCGGTGGCGTTCGGTGTGGGCGTTGCCCTGGCGCAGTCCGTCCTGCTCTTCACCATCGTGAAGTTCGCCGGCGCCGCCTACCTCGTGTTCCTCGGCATCCAGGCCATCCGGCACCGGGGAACAAGTACGACGGCGGCCGATCCTTCCCGTGCCGGCGACACTTTCCGGGTCCTCCGGCAAGGATTCGTTGTGGGTGCCACCAACCCGAAATCGCTGGTGTTCTTCGTGGCGGTCCTTCCGCAGTTCGTGGAGTACTCCGCCGGCGGAATCCCGCTGCAGCTGGCCACCCTGGGGGCGGTGTTCCTGCTGATCGCCCTCGTCTCGGACAGCATCTGGGCGCTGGCAGCAGGCACCGCCCGCCAGTGGTTCGCCCGCTCCCCCCGGCGCATCTCCACGCTCAGCACCACAGGAGGAGCAATGATGATCGCCCTGGGAGGAACGCTCGCTTTAACAGGCACAAAGCACTAGTTTGTGCCGCCCGCAACTGCGGGCGGCACGGAAACTAGCGAGCCGACCAGCCGCCGTCCATCGTGTAGCTGGCGCCGGTGACCATACCGGCGTCGTTCGAGGCGAGCCAGGCGACCAGCGAGGCGACTTCTTCCGGTTCCACGAGCCGCTTGATGGCGGACTCGGTCAGCATGATCTTCGCCAGCACCTCGGATTCGGGGATGCCGTGGACCTTGGCCTGGTCGGCGATCTGCGACTCCACCAGGGGCGTGCGAACATAGCCGGGGTTGATGCAGTTCGAAGTGACCCCGTGTTCCCCGCCCTCCAGTGCCGTCACTTTACTGAGCCCTTCCAGGCCGTGCTTGGCGGAAACGTACGCGCTCTTGAACGGGGAGGCGCGGATTCCGTGCACCGACGAGAGGTTGATGATCCGGCCGAAGTTGTTCGCATACATGTGCGGCAGCGCCGCCCGGATCAGCAGGAACGGCGCTTCGAGCATGAGGGTGATGATCCGGCGGAAGTCGGCCGGATCGTATTCCTCAATGGGGCTGATGCGCTGGATCCCGGCGTTGTTGACCAGGATGTCGCAGTCCAGGCTGAGGGTTGCCAGGGAATCCACATCCAGCAGGTCCACCGCCCAGGCGGTGCCGCCCACTTCATCGGCAAGTGTCGCAGCGGCGGCCTCGTCGACGTCGGCAATCACCACTTTGGCGCCCCGCGCGGCGAGGGCCCGCACACTGGCAGCGCCGATGCCGCCGGCTCCCCCGGTGACCAGAGCCTTGCGGCCGTTCAGCGTGTTTTCCATAACCAGCCTTCCAGTTCAAAGATTTTTCAACGAGCCAGCCGGCTCCAGCGGGGCCGGAGCCGGCCAAGAAACTCAGGCAGCTCAGCGTGTGGCTGCTACAGGCAGGCCTTCGCGTTCGGCGTCGGCCCGGTCCACGTCCTCCAGGGCGATGCCCTTGGTTTCCTTGAGGCTCAACACTGCCACCGTGGTGATGGCGCACGCCACTACCAGGTAGATGGCGGTGGGCACCCATGATCCGGTGTCCTTGAGCCACTGGGTGGCCAGGAGCGGCGCCAGCGAACCGGCGAAGATCGAGGTGACCTGTGAGCCCAGGGACACCCCGGCGTAGCGCATCCGGGTGGGGAAGAGCTCGGCCATGAGGGCGGGCTGGCCGGCGTACATAAAGGCGTGCAGGCACAGGCCGATCGTCACGGCAGTCACGATGATGACGGGGTTGCGCGTATCGAACATGGGGAAGGCGAAGAACGGCCAGGTGGCTCCCGTGATGGCGCCGACCAGGTAGACGGGCTTGCGGCCCCAGCTGTCCACGAGCCGTCCCACCTGCGGGATGACCAGGAAGTGGATGAGGTGGGCGATCAGCAGCGCCAGCAGGAGCGAGGAAGTGTCGTACTTGTGGACGCTCTTGAGGTACACGATCGCGAAGCTCACCACGAGGTAGTACATGATGTTTTCCGCGAACCGGAGGCCCATGGCCTGCAGGATGCCCTTGGGGTACTTGCGGATGACCTCGCCGACGCCGTAGCTGACAGCCTGTTCCTGCTCCAGCTGTGCCTTCGCTTCGAGGAAGATCGGCGACTCGGAGACGTTAGTGCGGATGTAGTAGCCGACGAACACGATCACGGCGGAGAGCCAGAACGCCACGCGCCAGCCCCAGCTGAGGAAGTCCGCGCTGCTCAGGACGTTGGACATGATGAACAGGACCAGGGTTGCCAGCAGGTTGCCCACGGGAACGGCGGACTGCGGCCAGCTGGACCAGAATCCGCGTGACTTGTTGGGGCTGTGCTCGGCAACCAGAAGCACCGCGCCGCCCCATTCGCCGCCCAGCGCGAAGCCCTGGATGAACCGCAGGAATACCAGGAGTGCCGGTGCGAGGTAGCCGATCTCGGCAAAACCGGGGAGGCAGCCCATCAGGAAGGTGGACACACCGATGATCACGATGGTGAGCTGCAGTGTGGGCTTGCGGCCCAGCTTGTCGCCGATCTGGCCGAAGACGATGCCGCCGAGCGGGCGGGCCACGAAGCCAACGGCGTAGGTGATGAAGGCCTGGATGATGCCGTCCAGCTCATTGCCGGTGGCGGGGAAGAAGTATTTTCCGAACACCAGGGTTGCTGCGGTGGCGTAGAGGAAGAATTCGTACCATTCCACCACGGTGCCAACCATGGATGCTGCGACGATCTTCTTGAGGCCCGCGCCCTTTGGGGCGGAATCGGCCGGTGTTGCCGAGCGTTGTTCTACGCTCATGTTTGTTCTCCTTAGTGTCCACGATGACACGCGCTGTGATCCACAGCACTGAATGGGCTCAGATGAGTATTGCCGCAGAAACTCTGCACTTCAATGGCCAAACCAGCACCCCTTGTGTGCAGAATTGCAGATATGGACACTAATCCCGATGACCTTCTGGTCCTGCTGGCCGTCTCCCGCTCAGCCAAATTCACGACGGCGGCGCAGGCCTTGGGACTGAACCACACCACCGTTTCGCGCCGGATTGCGGCGCTGGAGAAAACACTGGGCGGCCGTGTCCTCTCCCGCGCGGCCGGCGCCTGGGAGCTCACTGAACTCGGCGCGGAGGCCGTGCTGGTGGCCGAGCAGGTTGAACAGGCCGTGCGCAGCCTGGGCCAGCCCGGCAAAGCACCGGACCCCATCACAGGTGTTGTCCGCATGACCGCCACTGACGGCTTCAGCGCCTACATCGCCGCCCCGGCGGTGGCGGGGCTGCGCCGCCAGCACCCCGGGCTCAGCGTGGAGATCGTGACCGTCACCCGGCGGGCCCTGCAGCAGCGCTCCGGACTCGACATCGAGGTGGTGGTGGGCGAGCCCCAGGTGCACCGTGCCGAGGCCTTCAAACTGGGCGAGTATGTGCTGGGAATGTACGCCTCCCGGGCGTACCTGGCCGAAAACGGAACGCCGGCAACAGTGGAGGAGCTAACCGAACATCCGCTGGTCTATTTCGTCGACTCGATGCTCCAGGTGGATGACCTCGATGCCCCGCGCCGGCTCGTCCCCGCCATGAAGGACGGCCTGAGCTCCACTAACGTTTTCGTCCACGTGGAGGCGACCCGGGCCGGCGCAGGCATCGGCTTCCTGCCCTGCTTCATGGGAGACCTCCACCAGGACCTGGTCCGGCTGCTCCCGGAGGCCTTCTCCGAGCGGCTCCCCTACTGGATGGTGCTGCGTCCCGATTCCATGCGGCGGCCGGCGGTGGCCGCCGTCGTGCAGGCACTCCGGGACCAGACAGTAGAGCACCGGGAGGCCTTGCTGGGCAGGCGCTGAGCACTATGTTCGGGCCCCCACACAGCGTAGTGTCAAAAGTAGGAGATGTCGGAGAGCCTTCGCTGGTGTGAGTGCGTCGAATCTGTCTATATCCACCATCGTGGTTGCGGGCGATCAAGAGTCCGCGACCTGCGCCCAGCCCCAAGAGGCCCGGCTTTCAAGGATCGAGGCCGCCATGGCTCCCGAGACAGACGACGCACCCACAGCTGAGCAACTCCAGGACCTGCTGTTGGACAGCCCGGGGTTCACGGAATTCCTCCTCGGCCTGACCACCATCTCCGCCTCCCGCCTGGGCGGCCGCGATCCGATGCTGTGTGCCATCACGGTTGAGCGCAACGGCAGCCCGGCAACGGTGGCCAGCAGTGGCGAAGAGGCGCTGCGGATGGATGAGAAGCAGTATGCCTTCGACGACGGTCCTTGCCTGACGGCCCTCCGGGAACAGCACACGGTGCTGGTGCCGGATCTGCTGAATGACAGCCGGTGGGAACGTTATGCGCAAGCCGTCTCGGGAGAGGGCATCCGGTCAGTCCTCGCCGTTCCGATCCGCACCGACCTCGGCGCCGCTGCTGCGCTGAACTGCTATGCCCGAAGCACCGACGCATTCGACGCCGCCACGATCGCCTCCGTCGAGGAGCACACTGACTCGATCTCCCGGATCCTCCGACTCGCGCTGCGTGTCCATCCGGCGGAGATCTATCCCGAGCACCTCCGCTCAGCCCTCAAATCGCGGGCTGTCATTGACGCCGCAGTGTCCCTGGTCATGCTGCAGAACCGCTGCAGCCGGGACCAGGCCATGGAGCTCCTGCACCTGGCGGCACGGGCCAGCGACAACAAGCTTCACACCATCGCCGCGGACATCCTGTCCGGCGCCGAACTTCCCGACGCCGAACTTCCCGACGCCGAACTTCCCGACGCCAAGGGCTGACGGCAACAAGGGAGGAATGAAGGAAGCCCCTGCGCGAGTCAGTGGACTCAAGCGCGGGGGCTTCCTGCCCTCCGGTCTTGGGGGAAAGCGGAGAGCTTCCACAAACTTACAGCGAGTACAGGGCCCGGATGGCGAAAAAGGGCACAAAAGCCGATTCTTGAGTCAACTTTGCGGCTGCCGGGGCTTTTATTGCACCGGCCTTGCGCCTACGTTGCGTGGCGGCTATATAGGTGGCGGCTATGCAGCCGACGAGCCGGGTGCCGGCGGTGCAGGGTCATGACGGACGGCTGCACCGGCTGCAAAGGCACGCACTTTGGCGTCATCCCAGATATGGGCCGGGACGCCGCCCCCCAGGAGCCTGCGGGCCAGTTGGGGGTCGTCGTCGAACGGCTGGTCACTGCCGGCCATCACCATGTTGCCGTAGCGCCTGCCCTTGAGCATGGCGGGGTCGGCGATGATCAGGGTGTGCTTGAAGACGGCCGCGATGGTGGCGGCGTCCTCACGTGCATTCTTCAGGTCCGGAGCGTCGCCGGAATTCACCACGTAGATCCCGCCGGGAGCCAGCACGCGTTGGGCGTGCCCGTTGAACTCGGCAGTGGTCAGCGGCCGGGGGGTCAGGGCACCGGCAAACACATCGCGGATGATCACGTCGCGGGTCTCGGGCGTCAGCGACTCGGTCACCTCACGCGCTTCGCCCACGCGCAGCCGCAGCAACGGGGCCTTGGGCAGGTCGAACCAGCCTCGGACGTATTCGGCAAGCTTGCCGTCCAGCTCCACCACCACCTGGCGGGCTTCCGGGTACGCGGCGTGGAAGTAGCGCGCCAGCGAGCACGCACCGCCGCCCAGGTGCAGGCCGCGCAGCTTGGGCCTGGCCTCCCGGGGCCACCGCGATTCCACCAGCGCGGCCATCCACCGCATGTACTCGAAATCGAGGAAGAGCGGGTCCGCCAGGTCGATGTGCGAGCTCATGACGCCGTTGATCCGCAGGAGCCAGCCGTTCGAGTTGTCCTGGTCCGCGATCAGCTCGCAGTCCCCGGTGTCGATGTAATACACGCCCTCAACCGGCCCGTCAGGGCGGGTTCCCTTCGGCACTTCCACGACTCCCGGCGTCGAACGTTCAGCGTTCCTGCCGGCAGACCGGCCCTTACGTGCCACTTAGCCGGCCACCGTGTTGCTCATGCCTCAACCCTAGTTGACCGGCGCACCTCCGCCGACGCCCGCGGCGCCCCGGCCGTAGCCTCGGCGCAGGGCGGACTGAAGCGGAAAGCCATACGGTTGCTCATTGTGCGATCGCCGGTAGCGTTAATTCCGAACCAAACACGCTGGCCGGCCCGACCGGTACGTCGGCCGGTGCTTCCAGCCATTCGGAAGGCGGACGGGCATGCGGATCGTCATCACTGGCGCCAGCGGAAATGTGGGCACGGCCCTGCTGCGGCGCCTCCAGCGGGAGCGGTCGGCACGCCCCGGCACCGAACGGTCGGGCACTCTGGAACTTGTGGGAATCGGACGGCGCACGCCGGACCACACGGTGGCGCCGTACGCCGGCGTGGAATGGCACTCGCTGGACATAGCGGACGACGACGGCGGGCCTCTGCGCGCGGCGCTCTCAGGGGCGGATGCGGTGGTGCACCTCGCGTGGATCCTCCAGCCGAACCGCGACGAGGCGGTCCTGCACCGAACGAACGTGACAGGGACGGCCAACGTCCTCCGCGCCGCCAGAGAAGCCGGGGTGGGGCACGTGGTGTGCGCGTCCTCGATGGGGGCGTACAGCCGTTCCGGCAAGGAAACGCGGCGGGCCGAGGACTGGCCGGTCACCGGCATCCAGGAATCCCACTACAGCCGGCACAAGGCCGAACAGGAAGCCCTGCTGGACCGCTTTGCGGCAGAGAACCCAGGTACTACCGTCTCCATGCTGCGTCCGGCGCTCTCCTTCCAGGCTGAGGCAGGCAGCCAGATCGGCCGGTACTTCCTCGGCCGCCTCATCCCCCGGCTGCTGCCGCGGAATCCCAGCCTGCCGATCGTTCCGTTGCCCCGCGGGCTGGCCTTCCAGGCAGTTCATGCCGACGACCTCGCTGACGCGTACTGGCGCGTTCTCGACCGCCGCGCCGCCGGCGCATTCAACATTGCCGCCGAGCCTGTCATTACGCCGGTGGAACTCGCGCGGATTTTCCATGCGAGGCGGTGGCTGCCCATTCCGTTCCCGCTGGTCCGCGCGGCCGTGGACCTGAGCTGGCGGCTACATCTGCAGCCAACGGATGCCGGCTGGATTGCGATGGCTGAAGGCGCGCCCGTGATGGACACAACCCGCGCCCGCCAGGTGCTCGGGTGGGAGCCGCGCACCTCCTCGGTGGACGCCATCCGCGAGCTGATCGAAGGCCTGACGGGCGGACGCGGGATGGCGGGCTCTCCCCTGCTGCACCCGCGCAGCTGATCCGCGGAGGCGGCTGGACGGCTAATGCACCGGAAGATCCAGTCTCGGAAAAACTAATACACCAAGGGTACTTACTATCCGATAGTAATCATGCTTACTATTTAACGGCCAGTTCTTACTGGTTCTTGATCAGCAGCCGACCTTCTTGGAAAGAGAGCGCGAAGATGTCAGAGAACCGATGGCCGCAGGACGGTAGCTACGGCACCCCTGGGGTTGCAGAGCAAACCGCTTACCCGGTGACTCCGGAAACCGACGACGCCTACCCGGCAACTTCGGTAAACGACGCCGCCTACCCGGCGGCTCCCATAACCCAAGGCACGCCGTCGAAGACGGAAACGGCCAAACACGAGGCCGGGGACCTAGCCCACCAAGCAACCGATTCCGCCCAGCACGTGGCGGAAACCGCCAAAGCCGAGGCAGCCAACGTCGCCGGCGAGGTCAAGGCAAACGCCAAGGATCTGCTCTACCAGGCTAAGACGGACCTCACGGACCAGGCTGGCGCTCAGCAGCAAAAGGTAGCGCACGGCCTCCACTCAATTTCCGGGGAACTCCGCTCCATGGCTGACGCGTCCGAACAGCCCGGCGTGGCCACGGACCTCATCCGGCAGGCTGCGGACCGGTCCGCCTCCGTGGCGTCATGGCTGGAAGGCCGCGACCCCGGCTCACTGCTGAACGAGGTGAAGACTTTCGCCCGGCAGCGGCCGGGCACGTTCCTGATGCTGGCGGCCGGAGCTGGCATCCTGGCTGGCCGGCTGACACGCAGCCTCAGTGCGGGCGCACCCGAATCGACGGACGCCTCAGCCGGCGGCCGTACCACTACCGCACCCATTTCCAGCGTGCCCGGCTACGTTCCGGACACCGGGACAGCGGTTCCCCCGCCGCCGGTGCAGATGCCGGCCCCGAACGCCACCACCGCGGGCATGGCCGGCGCAGGAGTGGCTGGAGCAGGCACAGGCGCCTACGCCGACAGTGCTTATGCCGACACCGATTATCGCGACAGCGCCTACGCTGACAGCCCCCAGACCGGAGCCGAAGGCTATCCGGCGGACACCTACCCGCCCAACCCGCTGGCGGACGAAGGAATGCACCGGGACCAGACGCAGCAGGATCAGTGGGCCGCAGATCCGCTGGCGAAGGATCCGCTGGCCGCCGACCCCTTGGCCGACGACCCGTCCCGTGGGGACGCCCTGCGCGATGACCCCTGGCGCGGAGGGCAGCGATGAGCAGCCAGTATCCCGAAACACCTTCCACGGCCGCGCATGCGAAGGCTGACAACACCTCCCTCGGTGACCTGCTGGGCGACGTGACGCGGGACCTCTCCACGCTGATGCGCCAGGAGGTGGACCTCGCCAAGGCCGAACTGAAGCAGTCCGCTTCCCGGGCCGGGAAAGGCGGCGGGATGCTCGCCGGGGCCGGCGTGGCCGGCCACTTCGTCCTCCTGTTCCTGTCCCTGGCCATCTGGTGGGCACTGGGAACGGCCATGGGACTCGGCTGGTCTGCCGTCGTCCTCGCCGTTCTCTGGGGCATCATCGCCGCCGTCCTGGCGTCCGTTGGCCGCAAGCAGCTCAACGCGATCAAGGGCATGCCGCAGACGGCGGAGACGCTCCAGGAAATACCCCCCACCCTCAAACCCAGCCACTAGACCCAGGTACAAGAGAGCTCGAGGTACACACGATGAGTGAAAACCCGGACGCCATCCGCGCCGACATCGAAGCAACGCGCGCGCGGCTCGGCACCAACGTCGACGCCGTGGCTGACAAAGTTACCCCGTCGAATATCGTCCACCGCCAGACGGACAAAGTGAAGGACGCCGTGTTCGGCGTGAAGGAGAAAGTCATGGGAGCAACGGATCACACCACTGACCGGGTGCATTCGGGCGCCAGCGGCGCCGGAGCCCACATGTCGGACGCCGGCGCGGCCATCGGGGACACTCCCCGCCAGGTCCGTGCCAGGACGCAGGGCAATCCGCTGGCGGCCGGGCTGATCGCCTTCGGCGCGGGAATGTTGTTCTCGTCGCTGATCCCGGCAAGTGAGAAGGAGCGCGAGGCCGCCGACGCGCTCAAGACCAAGGCCGAGCCGCTCACCACGGAGCTGACTGAAGCCGCCAAGGAAGTCGCTGAAGGCCTGAAGGCACCCGCGCAGGAAGCCATGGAAAACGTCAAGGCTACTGCCGCCCAAGCCACCGACCATGTCAAGGCCGAGGGCCAAGGCGCGGTCGACGACGTCAAGTACCGCGCCGCGGACGCCAAGGACAACGTCCAGCAGGTATAGCCCGATCGGGAAGACGGCCGGTTGCCCTCGCTGATGCGCTGGGCAGCCGGCCGCTGCGCTTAACCACGAAAGAAGATTCCAATGGCCAAGAACTTCACCCAGGCGGAAACTGGCTCCATGGACGACGCCGAGACCGCTGAGAGCAGCACCGCCAAGGCCCGCACGGCGCCCGCGCCGGATGATTCCCGTAAGCCCGACAGCCCCGGCGACGTCACCAAGCCCTCTTGGAAGTACATCGCGAAGAAGACGCTGCGGGAGTTCACGAAGGACCAGTGCCCGGACCTCGCTGCGGCACTCACCTACTACTCCGTGCTTTCAATCTTCCCGGCGCTGTTAGCGCTGGTGTCCCTCCTCGGTATTTTCGGAGACGCCCAGAAAACCACCGCCGCACTGCTCGACATCGTCCAGGGCATCGCTCCGGGCGAGACCGTAAACACGATGCGCCCGGTGGTTGAAGACCTGGCAAGCTCCTCGGCTGCCGGCCTCACCCTGATCATCGGTATCCTGACGGCCCTGTGGTCCGCGTCCGGCTATGTGGGGGCCTTTGGGCGGGCCATGAACCGGGTGTACGAGATCGATGAGGGCCGGCCGTTCCTCAAGCTCCGTGGCACCATGCTCGGCGTCACTCTCGTCAATTTGCTGATCGTCGTCGTATTGGCCGCGATGCTCGTGCTCAGCGGGCCGGTGGCGGAGTCCGTCGGGAACGTCATCGGCCTGGGCGGAGCGTTCCTGGCTGTCTGGAACATCGCCAAGTGGCCGGTGATGCTGGTGCTGGTCATCGCGGCGATCGCCATCCTTTACTACGCCACCCCAAACGTCAAACAGCCGAAATTCCGCTGGATGAGCATGGGATCCGCCATCGCTGTTGTGGTGTTCCTGCTGGCTTCCCTGGCGTTCGGCTTCTACGTGGCCAACTTCAACAGCTACAACAAGACCTACGGCGCAATCGGTGGAGTCATCATCGCATTGCTCTGGCTGTGGATCCTGAACATGTCCCTGCTGTTCGGCGCCGAGTTCGACGCCGAGATGGAACGCGGCCGCCAGCTGCAGGCCGGTATTGAAGCCGAGGAAACGATCCAGCTGCCGCCCCGGGACACCAAGCAAAGCGATAAACTTCAGCTCCGGGAAGAAGAGGACATCCGGCGCGGACGCGACCTGCGCGAACGCCATGAGCGCAAACGCCGGGACGACGAACGGGACCAAAGCCCCTAGCGCGGACGGGCACTCCCGACTCTACTGGGTGGACATTGCGCCGCCATCGCCTATGGAGGGGAGGGCCCATGCCGACGGCCTCACCGAGGAACGCGCCGAATCCGGACGGACCGGTCGCGGTGGGCTACGACGGGTCCGAACCGGCACAGCTTGCCGTCCGCTGGGCCGCCGGATATGCCGCCGCCACCAACCGAAAACTGAAGGTAATCCATGCGTGGGTATGGCCCGTCTTCACCAAAAACCTTGGTCCCGTAAAAGGCGTTGAGGGCAGCGGGCTCCGGCACGCCGCCGAAGCCACCCTCCAGGAAGGCCTGGACCTCGCCCGCTCGGTGGCTGACGAGGTGGCTTCCGAAGTGGCAGCCGGGCGGGAGGGCACCGAAGGCGTGGCGCACCACCTGGAGATCGACGGCGTCATCGAGCCGGGGCTTCCCGGCCAGGTTCTCCGCGCTGCGGCGGACGGCGCGAGTGTCCTCGCCGTGGGCCACCGCGGCATGGGCCGCTTCCTGGGGCAGCTGGTGGGTTCCGCCTGCCTCGACCTTGCCGTCCACTCACCGTGCCCCCTGATGGTGGTCCGCTACCCGAACCGTTCCGGCCAGCCCGTCGCGGCCGGGATAGACGAAAAACCCCGGCGTGAGCAGGTGGTGGCGGAGGCGGCCCGGCTGGCTGCCGCCTTCAACGTGCCCCTTCAGTTGATCCATGTGGCCGGGGATCAGCACCACGCAGCGCACGGGCGGCACGCGCCGCTGCATGGCAAGGAACTCCTGGACCAGGCGGTAGAACTCGCAAGGAGCCTCGCCCCCGACGTTCCCGTGGAGGGCATCCTGCTGGAGGCCCACCCCGTTCCCAAGGAACTCCTGACCGCCGCGGCGCAGGCCGACGTCCTGGTCCTGGGCGCCCATCACCGGGAAGGCCATCCGGGGAGCACCGTGTCCTCGGCCTTGGAGCGGGCGCTGTGCAACCTGCTGATCACGCGGTAAAAACCGTCCCGGAATAGCAGACAAGGAAGTGTGCCGTGCGTGCTTGGTGGGTTGGCAAACCGGGGCCCGTGGTGACGGGGCATCCGTTAGTGTTCGGCGAGCGCCCTGATCCAATCCCCGGGCCGGGAGAGGTCCTGCTTGCCGTGCGCGTGTGCGGAGTATGCCGCACCGACCTCCATCTGGCAGAAGGTGACCTGCCGCCCCGCCAGCCCGGCATCATTCCGGGCCATGAAGTGGTGGGGGAAGTGCTGGAGCTCGGCGAAGGTGCCACCAGGTTCCGGATCGGGGAACGCGTGGGCGTCGCCTGGCTTGGGGCAACCTGCGGACGCTGCCGCTTCTGCCTCCGTTCGCAGGAAAACCTGTGCCTGTCCCCCACCTTCACGGGCTGGGACCGGGACGGCGGTTACGCGGACCGGGTGACGGTCAACGAGGACTACGCCTACCGGATCCCGGAGGTCTTTTCGGACGAACAGGCCGCTCCCCTGCTGTGCGCGGGGATCATCGGCTACCGCGCACTGAGCCGGGCCCAGGTCCCGGACGGCGGGCGCCTCGGCATCTACGGTTTCGGCGGTTCCGCCCACCTGGCCGCCCAGGTGGCCATGCACCGCGGAGCCAGCGTGTACGTCATGACCCGCTCCGAGGAGGCCCGGCGCCTCGCCCTGGAACTCGGGGCGGCTTTCGCCGGGGACGCCGACGACGAACCTCCCGTCCCGCTCGATTCGGCCATTCTTTTTGCCCCGGTGGGCTGGCTGGTGCCGCAGGCGCTGCGCGCCCTGGACCGAGGGGGCACGCTTGCAGTGGCCGGCATCCACCTGAGCGACATCCCGCCGATCCATTACGGATCCGAGCTTTTCCAGGAACGGCAGCTTCGCAGCGTCACCGCAAATACCAGGGCCGACGGCGAGGAGTTCCTCCGCATCGCGGCGGACATTCCGCTGCGCCCCACCACCGTGCCCTACCGGATGGAGGCAGCTGGCCAGGCCCTTCAGGACCTTGCCGCGGACCGTATTACCGGGGCCGCCGTCCTGCATATGTCCTAGCCGCAAACCCGCCTCAGGTTCCGGGTCCCAGCCGGAATTAGCCCAGCCGGAATTAGCCCAGCCGGAATTCGTGTTCCTGCCCGGCGTGCAGCAGGACCTGCTGGGTGCCGAGCCGGACCTGCACCGGGGAGGCGTCACCCGGGGCCGCGCTAACCCGGAGCCGGCCCTTCTCCAGGTGCACTGCCAGGAGCTGGTCCCGGTACCGCACGTTGAACGTGACCCTGCGGAGTTCCTTCGGAAGGCGGGGTGCGAAATCCAGGGCGTCCCTCGTGATGCGCAGCCCGGCGAAGCTCCGCTGAACCACGTCGATGGATCCGGCCATGGCGCCCAGGTGGATTCCCGCCCTGGTGGTGCCGCCCTGGGTGTCGTCCAGGTCCGCGTCGAGCGCCTCCCGGAAGGTGTCCCACGCCCTCTCCGGATCAAGCTGCGCCAGCACCGAAGCGTGCGCCACGCGGCTCAGGGTGGATCCGTGGGCGGTCCGGGCGAGGTAGAAGTCAACGGTCCGTGCGATTTGCCCGGACGTCACGGCATACCCGAGCCGGTCGAGGAAGGTGGTGAGCTGGTCTTCACCGAGGACGTAAAGCAACATGAGGACGTCCGCCTGTTTGGCCAGCTGGTAATGGTTGGTGCTGGTGCCCTCGGCTTCGAGGATGAGGTCCAGGCGCTGGATGTTCCGGTAGGTGCGGCGGTAGTGCTCCCAGTCCAGCTCCTGGAGATTTTCGTAGCCGGCGAACTGGCTGATGATGCCGTCGGCGTGAAACGGCACGAATACCCTCCGGCCAAGCTTCGCCCAGGCCTCGATTTCGCCTTCAGTGACGCGCAGCCGATTGCGGAAATCGTCCATGTCGAAGCCGTGCAGGGAACTCATGATCCACACCGCCAGATCGCACACCCAGGCCGCCATGACGTTGGTATAGGCGTTGTCGTCCAGGCCTCCCCCGGGGTTGTCGGGGTAGCCGGTGTGGTACTCGTCGGGGCCCACCACAGCCCGGATATGGAATCTGTCGTCGGCAGGGTCGTGTTCGGCCATCGACGCGAACAGCCGGGCCACTTCCACAATGATTTCCGCACCGTGGTGCATCAGCCAGGCCCGGTCCTGGGTGGCTTCAAAGTACTGCCAGGCGTTGTACGCCACCGTGAGGCCCGAGTGGCGCTGCATATGGGAGTAGTCCGGTACCCAGTGGCCGGAACGGGCGTTGAACAGCAGTTTGGGTGTTTCCTCCCGGCCGTCGCTGCCGCTCTGCCAAGGAATCAGGGCACCCTTGAACCCTGCCGCCCTGGCGGCGTCCCGGGCGGTCCCCAGCCGGCGCCACCGGTAATCAAGGAGCGCCCGCGTCACGGCGGGAAGCCGGGATGTCAGGAGGGGCAGGACAAAGAGTTCATCCCAGAAAATGTGCCCCCGGTAGCCTTCGCCGTGCAGGCCGCGGGCGGGAACACCGGCGTCCAGCTCCGCGGTATGCGCGGATATGGTCTGGAGCAGGTGGAAGACATGCAGGTTCAGGATCAGCTGGGCCTGGTTGGATGCGTCGAACTCGATGATGAAGGGCGTGAGCAGTCCCCTCCACGCCGCCTCGTGACTGGCCAGCAGCTCCTCGAAGCCGCCCCTGGCGCGGTTCAGGACGTCCAGGGCGGCGGTCCGGGGTGAGGAAATGGCGTGGTCGCGGGACGTCACCACTGCCACGGTCTTGGTGACGGTTACCGGAATGCCGTCCCGGAGCTCCGCATCAAAGCGGTGCGCGAACAGTCCGCCGAGCTCTTCAGGCGTGGCGGGATGCAGGCTGGCGGGTACTTCGGTCCGGCTGGCCAGTGCAATGCCGATCCTGCTCTGGCTCGTCCGCGCCAAAACCACCTGGGTAGCTACTCCTGGACCGTCGTCGGCACCGGAGACCGTGATGCCTGCCAGGTGACGGTTGGACAGGAGGGCTTCCACCGGCACGTTCGAGTTGGTGATGTCCGTGTCGCAGCCGCTGCGGATGGCCACCCGTCCGTTCCATCCCACGGCGATCACCGTCATCTCGAGCGCGGCGAGGTGCGGTTCCGCCATGGACACCAGCCGGCGCTGGACCACCTGAAGCTGCCGGCCGGCGTCGTCCTCCAATACGGTCTCCCGCGTCAGCAGGGCACGCTTCAGATCGAGCGTGCGGCGCTCGCTGCGGAGCTGCAGGCCGCCGTCGGACCACCACCGGCCGCCCTCCACGGAAAGGTCCAGCGGCAGCCAGTCCGGCATGTTGACCATGTGTTCGTCTTCGGTCTCCTGCCCCTGGATCACGCTGGTGAGCCGGTTGTAGACACCGGCGAGGTACGTTCCCGGATAGTGCACACCGTCCCGGCGGTGTTCAGGGGCGGCGCCCCGCGTGGCCATATACCCGTTGCCCAGCGTGGTCAGGGCCTCCCGGTGGCCTTCGTGCGCGGGGTCGAATCCCTCATAGACGAGTTGCCAGGGGTCCGCGATGACCAGGCCGAGGTCCAGTTCGCTGACGTCTTCAAGGACGACGTCGGCTCCCGCGGCCTCCAGCTCCGCCCGGTGCCCGGCCCGGTCAATCCCCACCACCAGTCCGAATCCGCCGCGGTGGCCCGCTGCCACGCCGGCCACGGCGTCCTCGATGACCACCGCACGTCCGGGCTCCACCCCGAGCTCCCGGACAGCATGGAGGAACAAGGCGGGGTCGGGTTTGCCGGCCAGCCCCAGCTGCGCTGCCGTGTTTCCGTCCACCACGAGGTCGAAGGTGTCGTGGAGGCCGGCGGCTGCCAGCACGGCCCGGGCGTTCCGGCTGGCAGTTGCGAGCGCCACCGGGACCTTCCCTGCCTTGAGCCGTTCCAGCAGGGCAACCGTTTCAGGGAAAACAGGGACAGGCCGGCGCCCCAGCAGTTCTTCGAAGATGCCGTTCTTGCGTGCGCCCAGCCCCACTACGGTCCACTCCCCGGGGCCATCAGCGTGCCCGCCCGCCGGCAGTGTGACCCCCCGCGACTGCAGGAACGCCGTCACGCCGTCTTCCCGGGTGCGGCCGTCCACGAAGCGCAGGTAATCGGTGTCCGTAAACGGATCGCGCCGGGCATCCTGCGGAATCCGGCGGTCCTGGAGGACTGCGTCGAAGAGTTCCTTCCATGCGGCCGCGTGGAGTTCCGCAGTATCCGTGACCACGCCGTCGAGGTCGAACACCACGGCGTCAACCGGGGCCAGCGCGGCGGCAACGGTTGGCGACTCAGTCATGGCTCAGTCCTACCAGCGATGGCCGGGCCTGCCCAGTGACGTTGGACCCCTCTTCCGGTTGGCTCCCCGGCAAGCTCTGCGGCTGGCTAACCGGCGACCAGGCTGTCCAGCGTGACGAAGCCGTAGCCAGCCTGGCGCATTCTCTCGATCATTCCCGGCAGGGCGTCAGCGTCCAGGGTTGAGCCGTCGGTCGGGTTGGACCCGATGTGCATCAGGACGATTTCACCGGGCTGCAGGGCGGTCAACGCACGGTCCGCCACCTGCTGCGCCGTGACACCGCCGCTGGTTCCCTTCCAGCCGAGCGTGTCGACGGACCAGCGCACCGGCACATACCCCAGGTTGTTCACGGCGGCGATGGTTCGTGCATCGCGGGCCCCGAACGGGAACCGGAACAGCGGCCGCGGGTCTGCTCCGGCGGCCACGATTGCCTGCTCCGCCGCGCGGACCTGGTCCCCGATACCGGCGTCCGGCAGGCCGGTGAAGTCCGGGTGTGTCTGGGAGTGGTTGCCCACACGGTGGCCGCCCGCCACGATGGCGGCCACCCCGGCAGGATTGGCCGCAGCCCAGGATCCCGTCAGGAAGAACGTCCCGCGGACCCCTGCGCCCGCCAGGGTCTGCAGGATCGAGGGGAGGCCGGCCGAGTTGGCGCCGGCGTCGAATGTCAGTGCCACCGACGGGCCGGCACCGGGAACCACCTCCACGTCCTGGCTGGCCAAGGCAAGGGGAAACGGGGCAACCGGCGGAGGGGGCTGCGGACCCGGCAGCGTTTCGGGCGGCGGCGTGGGGCCGGACGCCACAGGGGCC